>JAKPFN010000007.1 GCA_029551395.1 Armatimonadota bacterium
TCCCATACCGAACACGGAAGTTAAGCCCTCCAGGGCCGACGATACTTGAGAGGCAACTCTCCGGGAAAATAGGTCGTTGCCAGGATTATATACAAAGGCCCCAGCTAAATACTGGGGCCTTTTCTGCTTTGTCCCCTACCCTACTTGTCACACATACATAATTGGAGATATTTAACCCATATCTCGCTGTAGAATACCAGTCATGCAGTGGACCGAGCCGCCGCCTTTCATCAGCTCAGATACTTCTACCTCATGGCATTCAACATCGTGTTCCTCAAGCGCACGGCGCATTTTGGTGTTTCCTGCAGGCATCAGCACACAGCTCGGAGCCAGCGGTACCATATTGATTGCCATAGTGGTTTCGGCTTCGTTCATATCCGGAAGGTCTATGATGGTAAAACCTCTATCTTTGAGTATGGAATAAGCCATGTACGACAACCTGGTTGGATATACAACAGCCTTCTTGCGGTCTATTATGCTCAGAACACCGTCTATATGCCCACATCCGTAGGTAGTCTGAAAAATTACGGTATCTATGCCCATATCTTTCAGTGTTGTGGCTACCTGACGAGCTCCTGACTCGTTTGTGCGGATTCCAATGCCGATAAACACCAGCGATTCGTCTACGAACTCCAAATCTGCGCCTTCGAATATTCCATCAGAGTGGACACTCATTACCAGAGGTATGCCGAGATTAGCCAGAGTCCGTGCTGCAAACTTTTCTTCACCAGCACGCGCGGCTGATGCCAAACGTGTCAATATAGCTCCTTCAGGAGTCATAACGAACAGGTCGCGCACGAAGTAAAGATTGGGCGGCGCGTTCTCAGTGTTCTGCAGATAGTTGACTTCTATACCAAAGTCCCGGTACTTCTGTGCTAAACCCTCGTGTTGTTCCCTTGCAAGCTTTGGATCTGGTAAAGCGTTCCAGAGAACAGGTTCCGGTCTATCGATGCCCTCTATTTCCGGTCCGGGCTTATGAAGCAGCACACGTCTTAGAGTCTTGTACTCCGAGTCGGCGCCACATTGTGTCCAGATAGTTCCAATTTCCTGTCTGCCCGTATCAGTACGCGCTTTCCAGAAATCACCGCCATGTGCTGAATTAGGTTTCATTTCGCCTCCTGTTATGTCGTTAATGGCCGGTTAATCAGCTCATCTGTATTATATGCTACTACTCGATCACATTCAACACGATAAGTACCAAGTGGTGTAAAATCTACTTAAGAATGAGAAGCCAAGCAGGGATTTTAAGGTGATATTGACAGGTCACAGACTTAAACAGAATGATGTATAATAAATTTGGGGAGTCCAGGATGGTCAACGTGCCGGACTCCCCGGTTCGGGGCTCGCTTGTGTCAGCGATACTGATACATTTGTGTCGGGCCCCTTACTTTACTATCTTGATGTCAGGAATCAGACACTCAGGCTCCTTTTCCATAAGCTCACGCAGTTTGGCCAACTGCTCTGGAGTCAGGATGGATCTGACCTGCATCCACTTGTCGATTTCAGCGTTGATTACCGCCGCCTCGGCTTGCTCTGCATACATGACCTGAGTCTGGATCTGCTTCGGTGTCACCTGGTCAGCCAAAAGCACCTGTCTAAGGCGTTTTGACTCCTGTATTGCCTGTTCTTGAAGCTGCTGCGCAACCTCATCAGACTTAGACATAACATCGAGTATCTGCATCAACTGATCTTGAGTCAACTCAAGCTCACCCATGCCAGTAAGAACAGGCATGTACTGAAGCTGAATGGCAGTAGCCGGACATGTTGAATCCGGTGCAAATAAAAACGCGCGCATCGAAGGCATCTTTCCATCGCTGCTGACAAATGCACCAGTCGTAACCACTGTCTGCCCTGTTGATACCGATTTCTGACTCCAAACTGCAGCCACTGTAACCAGCATAGTGGATATTACTGCAAAAGCAATGATAACTCTCTTCAATACTTTTACCTCCTTTCATCTCAAAATTCCGATTGCAGGAAAATTTGGTTACATTCTTTTCCTGTTACAATTCTTGGACAGAAAAGGAGTGCGATGTGTTAACGCGTAAAACCGGAAAGAATGATTCTTTCTGATGCGGGTTAAAATTGATAACGAGGCGTCGGCGCAAAAGGCGTGCGCCGACGCATATAATGGCCAACGCATATAGTAGCCAATGCATATAATAGTCGATGTATATAATAGCCGACGCTATGATATAAGCTGGCGCATATAAGAATCATACTGAATCTCTTTTCCTGTTTTCTCTATTTCAAATTTTCCGCGTCTCTTCTATCCTGATGAAAATTGCCCTATGCAACCCCTTCGTCTGCTTCGTTGACACCAGATTACACCAATGCTATCCTAAGACCGGCAGTAACAATCGGCCATTATCGATACAATCCTTATCTCTAGAAATGGCACGGATGTCGAACAAAAAAAATAGGATATTAGCTAAATACTGTCAAATACTGTTTATCAGCGGGCTGTTTTTAATGCTCAGTTTTGAGACTGATGGCCCAATAACACGGACTGCGGCTGTCAGACCGGCAGGAGCAGCAGAGCAGCCTAAGATAGAACTCCTGTGGAAACGGACTATTGGTATTCCAGTATCATTGTCCGGTTCCACTGACGGACGGTTTATCGTTACAGTTGGTGAACAGGGAGTTGTCCGTTGTTTTGGAGAAGATGGAAAGGTCGTCTGGAAAGTAGAAATCCCATCTGTTGACCGAGCAGTAGTAGCTTCGGATGGTTCAGCCCTTCTCTATTCATTCCTGAACCCACTATACACTACCGTATATTTTATAGCGCCTGATGGAACTGTATTATGGAAGCACGAGGTGGAAGGAGCTGTCTGGATTGCAGCAGCCTCCACAGAAACCGGTCAGTTTGCCGTTGGAACCGGCGAGGCTTACTGCTACATCTACACTGTAACAAAGGATAAGCACCGTTACAAACGATGGAAAATCCCCGGCGCGCCTTGTTCCATGCGGTTTTTAACTGCCGATTCGCTTTTGATAGGAACATGGCAGGAATCGGGAACTGGAAGATTTCAGATTAATGGCAAAAAGATTGCCTGGCATAACGGCAAAGGTGACAGGCTGTACTCAGTAGACCTGTCTGCAACCAATAGCCACAGCCTGATATTAGCACGACCTAATCGCCGCGCACCTGAAGGAACAGTCTATGTTCAAACAGCAAGACTGGAGCCTGTTTGGGAGAAGGAATTCCCTGTCTACAACCTCACTGCTGATGTCTCGCCATCCGGTGAATATGTCGCTGTAGGATACCAACGGATGCTTACCCGAAAAGATGAGGAAATCCTGGAAAACCGGATAGCGCTTTACGATAAAAAAGGTAAACAGCTTTGGGAAAAAGGCGGAATGTTTGCTGATTGGGATCTCCTGCAAATGTGCTCATCTGGCCGAGTGCTAGTCCACGATTCAGCCCATATTTACTGCCTTGACCAGTATGGAAAAGTGCTTCTGCGAAAAAAACTTCCAGCCACAGTCCGCAAATTCGCCCGAATCCACACAAGAGACAGAATAGCAATCTCGTGTGGAGATGGACAGTTGTGCGTGTTTTCCATAAAATAACCTCTTACACCTCAACCAGCCTCCAGCTAACTGCATACTCCGCCAATAATCTAATACAGCTTTCTTATCTCAATCTGTACAGGCGTGATATAATCTATGCAGCCAATAATCTCCATAACGAATTTAACAAAAGTCTACAAGCTAAAACGAGGCGGCAGAAAAACTGCAGTCGATTCACTGACATTTGAAGTCAGACCAGGAGAAATCTTTGGGTTCCTTGGTCCAAATGGCGCTGGTAAGACTACCACCATTAAGATGCTCCTGGGATTCATCCAGCCAACTGCAGGAAGTGCAGAGATTTCCGGTATTTCTGTTGAAAACCCTCAAGCCCGAATTAATGTCGGCTATCTTCCCGAACAGCCCTATTTTTATAAGTTCATGACTCCAAGAGAGATTGTCGCAATGCATTCAAGCCTGGCAGGAGTGCCCAGGCAAGACCGCAGAACACAGATAGAGCAGGTCATCGAACTTGTGGGGCTTGGAGAACTGGCTTCTACACCAATATCAAAGCTATCGAAAGGGCAAGTCCAGCGTGTCGGACTGGCACAGTCTCTTGTCGGCAATCCCCAGGTGTTGATACTTGATGAACCTGCTTCAGGGCTTGATCCGCTGGGCCGAAGGCAAATTCGAGACTTATTAATCAGCCAACGAGAGACTGGTAAGACGATTTTCCTCAGCTCTCATCTTCTGTCTGAAATAGAGACCGTCTGCGACCGCGTGGCAGTGCTTGCTAAAGGCAAATTGATGGCAATTGGGACTCCTGAAGAGATAAAACAGGGAGGTACCAGAACAACGGTTACTACCACTGAACTGACACCTGAGATAATGTCAGAAATCAAAGCAGCAGGCGGGACTACGCACCGTATTGAAGGTGAGACTGTAATAACAATCAATACAGATGAAGTATTCACCGTTATAGATTCCCTAAGAAAAGCCGGACTTCCGCTTCTCGCGGTTACTCCTGAGCAAGAGAGCCTGGAAGAAGCATTTTTAAGGCTTGCAGCGTAATGTGCAGGTGGAGTTGATATGTCAAGCGTTCTGATTATTGCAAAAACTACGATGCTGGAAAATGCCCGGAAGCAGGTGTTCCATGTGGTGACTCTGCTGACCCTAACAGTAGTATGCGCTTCCGTGCTTTTATCCGTATTTACGCTTGGAGTGCAGGTAAAAATCCTGAAAGACCTTTGTATGACGAGCATCCTGTTTTGCGGCGGCATATTGGCTGTTGCGCTTGCATCAACAGCGCTTCCGAGTGAGATTGAAACCAGGACATGCTACCCGGTGCTGGCAAGGCCAATAACTCGCACGCAGCATATTCTTGGAAAGTATCTGGGGACTATCTCTACTGTCTATCTAGGTCTGGCAGTGATTGGGATAGCATTCGCAGTGCTGCTTGCTGCAAGAAGTGCGCTCGATGGATTGTTGATTCTAGCGCTTGTATACGCACTGCTCGAAGTAGCGCTAGTTGCGGCTGTTGCGTTCTGCTTGTCCGTGTTTTCTACCCCTGCTGTGGCTGTGATGATATCACTGCTTGTATTCATTGCAGGTTCAGTTAAAATCGGCTATTTCAGCCACCTGGTCAATGGGATAAGCAATCCGGTTATAAAGGGTGCAGGACTGTTTATATACCATCTAATCCCCAATCTGGAATCGTTCAACTTCAAGGATGCGCTTGTCCATCAACTGCCAGTGCCTGAAGCATATCTGGCACAGGTAGCTATCTATGGGGTTTGCTACACTGCATTTATGCTTACCGTAGCGACGGCTGCATTTGCAAAGAAGGAGTTGTAGCATGCGGAGGATGGTTTGGCTGTGGCTGGCGTTCTGTACATCGCCGGTTGTGGCTCATTCTGAAGAGATTCTGGGGCATCATTGGGCTTCACGGCAGTACTGGTCTGAAATGCTGCTGCAGCAGATACTTATTCTGGTTGCTGTAACAACCGCAGTTGTCATCGATGTAGTTCTCAGGCTTCGGAGGGCACGTAGATGCGGATAATTACAATCATCCTTATGGTCATCCTGTTTGCAGGAATGGGGCTACTGGATTCATCCATCAAGCAGAATAAACCAGCTTCAAACGTGAAAAACTCCGCTCTGGCTGCTCTTGGTGGAGAGTTCCGCACGGTATTTGCTAACCTTCTCTGGATTAAAGCAGAAAAATACCATCATGAGTATATAGTCAATAATGGTGATTGGACACAGAATACCGATGTTCTCGGGCTTGATAAGTTAATCACCAAACTTGACCCTCATTTTGTGGAAGCCTATGCAGCCGGAGCACGTATGCTGATAGGAATGAACAAGCCGGATGAAGCTCGAGACTACCTGAAAGAGGGCATTACGAACAATCCCAATTCAATGATGCTCCACGACGAACTCGGCACTATGGCTGCAAGGCATCTGAGGGACTACAAATGCTCGCTCTTTCACCTGAAACGAGCTTATATTCTAGCTGATGACAATTGGGATAAAAGACGGCTGCGAAAGTTGATCAATACAGTAGAGGAGATGGCCAGGGAAGAATCTGGCGAATCAAAAAGCGCTGAAGCTAAACCTGAAGATTCTTCCATCGCCCCAATTTGAACCATCCGGCAATCAGAACTCCATAAAGGAACGTTGTAAACGCCATTGCAATCCAAGCGCCGGTTGTTCCCATTGCCAGATGTATTGCCAAAAACCATGCTAAAGGCAGCCGCATGACCCAACTGGTAAGAAACTCGACAACTGTGGGCATACGGGTATCGCCTGCGCCTTGCAGTGCCCCAGTAAGCACCATAGCAACCGCCAGGAAAGGCTCAAAAACACCGTTTATCCTCAGGTAGCTGGCAATCTGTCCGATGACTGATTCATTAGTCGAGAACATCATTGCAAGCTGCCTTGGGATTACAAGAAAAGCAATTGCCACAACCGACATTATGGCAACAGCCTGCCACATCGCCATCCAGGCAGCATGCTCTGCTCTTTTTGGTTTACCTGCACCCAAATTCTGACCAACAAGAGGAGCAGCGGCTATGCTGTAAGCTGTACCAGGCATAAACGCTGTAGACTCGATAGCAATCCCCACTGTAAGCGCGGCCTGTGCATCCGCAGCATTCGGAAGCAGAGACAGCACCTTGATATACGCTGCGAATCCTGTTGACCACATCAAGTTCTGCAGAACAGCAGGCCAACCGATGTTCATTATCCTTGCAAACCACCCGAAATGCGGCTTCAAATGTGCAATAGAGTTCCTCAAGACAGACTTCTTGAGGAATATGAGTATCACCAGGAAGGCGCAGAGATGAGAAACTCCGGTAGCAATAGCTGCGCCAAGTATGCCGATTGCTGGAATACGAGGCATAACCTGGTGTCCCCACACATAAACAGGGTCGTGTCCGAAAATTAGCAGCCAGTCCAGAAGAATATTCACTGAAACAAGCACAGCTCCAGTGTAAAGCGGGCTTTTTGCATCTCCTGCGCTCCTGAGTGCCGTTTGAATCGTCATGCGAAGAAACATAATCGGCGAGAACATCGCAAGAACTTTTAGATAGATAGCTGCATACGGCACTACATCCTTGTTTGCGCCTGCAAAAGCAACAATAGTGTCTGTAAAGAGTATGAGTGGTATAGCTGTCAGGATGGCGGCAGCTACGGATAACACAAGAGACTGTCCGGTAGCTTCATCGGCATCATTGTTCTCTTCTGCACCGAGAAATCTGGAGACAAGAGCAGCAGTACCGGCCGTAACCCCGAACATAACCGACTGCTGGGTCATCATTATGACTCCACCGACACCAACTGCTGCAAGTGCCGGAGCAGCATCCTCTATCCTTCCCAGGAACGCGCGGTTTATCAAGTTGTAAGCAGTGAAGAATAATGTATTGATAATCGTCGGCCATGCTAAAAACCACACGGCCTTAGATATCCTGCCTGAAACTATCAGTTCGCTGGCTGGATCGCGGTGTTTCTGTTCTTGTTTATCGATATTTACTTCTTCGCAGGCAGGAGTGTCCATAGAAATAATATTTTACCAAATGCGCTAATGCAGTTGTATATATTTCCATCTTCCTTTCATGAACCACAGAGTAAGAAGAATACCATACAACACATTCGATATACACATTGCGGACCAAGCGCCGCTGGCATGCCAGCCAAAAACAATCGCTAAAAGCCATGTGAGCGGCAATCTGATTATATAGAACGTAGCAAATTCTATCCAAGTCGGCATCCGGGTATCTCCTGCACCCAAAAGCGCTCCGCTCATGACCATTCCGATGGCTAAGAACGGCTGGCATACAGCATTAATCCTCAGATAAGAGACTATCAACCTGACTACAGACTCATCCTGAGTGAAAATACGTGCAAGGTACTCCGGTATGGCAAGAAATACTATTGCTACTACAGACATAATTATTACAGCGTGTCGGGCAGCATACCAGGCACAGCGTTCCGCTCGCTTGGGCTGACCTGCGCCCAGATTCTGACCTACAAGCGGGGTTGCAGCTATATTATAAGCTGCACCAGGCATAAAGGAAGTGGATTCTATCGCCAATCCGATGGTCAGCGCAGCTTGAATGGCCGTAGCTCCATCCAACATACCAATCAACAGCATGTAAACACTATAGGAAATTGAGAACTGCAACTGCTGAATGATTGCAGGCCAGCCGATACCAAGCAGCTTCCAAAACCAGTTAATGTGAATCCTGAGCCGATTAAGCGACCTTCTCAGCACCGACTTGCGAAGGAACCATAAAATCAGAACCATACCGAAAACGTAAGATATCGCCGTTGCAAGCGCTGCTCCGTATATTCCCATCTCGGGAAATGGGCCGATTCCGAAAATGAGAAGCCAGTCGAAGATAACGTTGCAGAGGACTACGGTTCCACCGGTGTAAAGCGGAGTCTTGACATCTCCGGCAGCCCTAAGTGCAGAGGTTCCGATAACCATTATACATAAGGGGATTGAAGCGGCTCCGAATATTGCAGTGTAACCTGCCGCGTATTCGATTACTTTTCCTTCCGCGCCAAGCAGTCTGACGAACGGCTGCGCTGCAACCACAAGCAATACCGTGCTTAAAATTCCTGCGAATACAGCAAATATCAATGATTGCCGGGTCGATTCTTCAGCGTTTTCCTGTTCTTCAGCCCCCAGGTAGCGAGACACCAGTGCTGATGTGCCAGCCGATATGCCATACACCATAGCAAACTGTATCATGGGAGCCATCGAACCAAGCCCTAGTGCCGCTTGTGCTGCCCTACTCGATTCCAGTTCTCCGAGAAAGATGCGGTTGATGATACCGTGGGCTGTCTGAAATACGGTATTTATGATGGTAGGCCAAGCCAGGAACCAGACTGCGCTTGAGATGCGCCCGGTCTTAATCAGCTCGCTTGCCTGATCTTTGACAACTGGTCTTTTCAATTCTACAGTGCTCATATACTGGCCCTAAACCTCTAACGTACGCCAGGTTCCCCATTTGAACCATATAGCACTGAGAACACCGTTAAGCGAAGCCGATATCGACATAGCAATCCATGCTCCCATAGCGCCTAAATCCAGCGTTATTGCGAACAGATAAGCTAATGGGAGTCGGATTATCCAGTTAGCAATCAAAGATATCAGCATCGGTATGCGGGTATCGCCTGCTCCCTGCAGTGCCCCTTTCAATACGAATCCGATGCCTTGTGTAGGTTGTGCAATCGCATTGATTTGAAGATATAGCACAACAAGCGGTATAACGCTGATATCTGATGTAAATGCCCTCGCCAGGTATTCAGGAATAATCAGGAAGAAGATAGCAACTGAGCTTATAACAGCAACAGCCTGCCATGTAGCAATCCATGCGCTGTGTTCGGCGCGGTCTATCCGTCCGGCTCCAATATTCTGACCAACAAGCGGGGTAGCTGCCATGCTATAGGCAATTCCAGGCATGTATGCAAGTGATTCAATAGCCAGCCCGATTGTGAGCGCAGCCTGTGCGTCGGTAGCGTTCGGTAAGCGTCCCAAAATCCACCAGAAACTGATAGAAGAAGTAGCCCAGATAAGGTTCTGAAGAGACGCAGGCCAACCAATGTTTGCAATTCTAATAAACCAACTGGTGTGCGCCTTTAGGCAGGTAAGCGCATCGCCCAAGACTGAACGTTTGAAGAACCACAGGATAACCACCATGCCCACTAAGCGGGATATTCCTGTCGCCAGCGCTGCCCCGATAATGCCAAGCATCGGGAATGGGCCTACTCCAAAAATTAGCAGCCAGTCCAGTAGGATATTCAACCCGATGATAATCGCACCTGCATATAAAGGGCTGCGGACATCCCCTGCACTACGCAGCGCAGCAGTGATGATTATCGTCAGAAACATGGGAACGGAAAAATATGCAATGACTACAGTATACTGAGTAGCCAAAGGCACAACTTCGGACGGTGTGCCAATCAACTTGACGAATGGATTTGCAAATAAGATTATCGGGATCATTGTGATAATCCCGCCTAACGTCGAAAGGATTATAGACTGTCTGGCAGCCTCTTCAGCATCGTCATAGTTCTCTGCGCCAAGAAAACGCGCAACGAGCGCAGATGTGCCAACAGAGACACCCAGCATCATCACATACTGGACCAGAAGCACACGCTCTCCAGCACCTGCAGCCGCCAACGATGGCGCGGCTTGTTCACCCAATCGGCCCAGGAACATCCTGTTGATGATTCCATAAGCCATTTGGATAAGCGTGTTGACAATCGTCGGCCAGGCAAGAAACCATACAGCCGAGGATATTTTTCCTGAAGTTATAATTGCGCTTGCTTCATCTTTACGCATTGTGGTTGAACCACGGTTGTCCATAGGCCAGAAAAAAGGATACACCGGTTAGGCGTATCCTCGGAGCGCTCTCCTTATCTTCCTGCAGCAGCAGGATTGTCAACTTCTGAAGCTATTCTATCCTTTTCTGCAGACCTCGTCAAATAAACTTGCAAGATTTTTTTCGCTGAACTATGGGTCTGTCACACTTTACCCAACTCAGTATATATCCATCTCTGTAAATAATATTCATGCAACTAATCCATAACCAGACACTCTCATCTGTTTAGCAGACTGGTCACTTGGGTAGATTTCTGAAGATAACGCTGGCGACCGGCAATCGGCACCAGTAACAGAGGTGAAACAATCCCTCGATTCTGCCTTACTTATGGGAGGTCGAACCACATGTCCACAAGATTCCTCTTATTGCTTGGTATGTTTGTCTTACTGGTTTTACCAGTTCTTTCAGGAGCCGCTGAACCAGTAGATCAAAGCACTATCAGCCCCGGTGACACATTGAGAATCACCGTGCTGGGAGAGCCTGAGCATTCAAAAGATGTGGTAGTAGGAGATGACGGACGGATCTCGTTGCCGTTGGCTAAAGACATAGAAGTAGCTGGTCTGACTACATCAGCCGCGGCTGAGGCCATCGCCAATTCTCTTGGCAAATACCTCAAAAATCCTAATGTGACAGTGGAAGTCACTCAAAAAGCAAGAAAACTGGTCACTGTGACAGGACAGGTGCGCACTCCGGGTGTGTATCCGATAGAACTGGAAACGACGCTGATGGAAGTCATAGGACTTGCCGGAGGGTTTACCGAAATGGCTGATACAGCCAATGTAACAGTGACCCGACGCGAGTCACTGGAACCTATCAGTTGTAACCTTCAGAGTTTCCTCATTGGCACAGATGAGACCGCTAATGTAAGACTCCAGGATGGGGACGTCATTCTGGTACCGGAAAAAAGCCCGACTTTAGGGATTGTTTTTGTTTATGGTGCCGTAAACCAGCCTGGACAGCCGATACAACTGCGTGAAGGAATGAGGATTAGCCAGGCTATCTCCGCTGCCGGAGGAATCTTGCCTGCACAGGCAGAATTGACTCGCGCCACACTGAAACGGCAGGGCGAACCGGAACCAATTCCCATAGACCTGGCAAAAGCGCTTGCCGGAGACTTGTCTGCTGATCTTGTATTGAATTCCGGTGACACAATAACTGTACCAACAATCGAACAGACGGGCACATATACCATTTATGGAGCCGTAGCCAACTCCGGCGAGTTCCCATTGAAAAGTAATATGACAATCTCAAAGGTTGTAGCATTGGCTGGAACGACCGGAAACGCCAATATGTCTGATTTGAGAATCACCAGAAGCAGTGAAGGCGGCACACTTCAGGCAATAAAGGTCGATTTGAAAAAAATCAGCGCGGGTAAGGCAGAAGATGTTGCTATCCAACCTGGAGATACCATCTACGTAACGGAACGAGCTGAAAGACGCGATTTGACTCGATGGCTGGCGTTGGGATTAACCTTAATTGGAATTCTTATCAGGAATTGATGCTGCTTGCTTCAGATAACCTTACTGAAGTTCAAGCCCATAGAGAGGTGACTGGATTTGAAGTTCTGGGAGTTCTATAGAATCATCTGGAAGAGAAGAGCGATGATAGCCGGGCTGGTTGCTGCAACACTGGCAGTGATACTGGTGGCAACAGCTAACAGGCCGTTGAAATACGAGGCAGTTGCGCAGATAATGCCTTCCGATGCCGTCCTGCAGCGGCCAATCCTTTGGAGCGTGAGTGCTAATGGCGGCGCCGAACAGCGTGTAGAACACAGGGACAGAGATGCCCAACTGGCAAACCTTATGAGTCTCATCATAAGCCGGACTGTCGCCAAACGGGCTATCGAAGTGTTGGATGTCGACCTAAGCCCTGAATCGCTACAAAAGCAAATTACAGTAAATACAGCACAAAATCCGGCTTCCAATGAACGAGGAGCCTCCAGAACAGATATAATAGATATCCGCGTAAATGACAGTGACCCTGACCGAGCCGTAAGTCTTGCCAATGCTGTTGCGCTTGTATTTACCAATTATTATCAGGAGATAAGCCACCAAAACGCCGTAAACAGCATCAGATTCCTTGAGGAAGAAGTGTCAAAAGCACAAGCCAATCTCGACCGGGCTGAGGAACAATTAAGGACATATAAGAAATCCAAGGGTATTGCAGCTATGCCGGAAGGCGCTCAGGCCTCGCTGGCAAATCTCAACGAGATGCAGCACCAGCGAGACGCAGCAGCAGCCCAACTCGCAGAAGCCCAGCAGAGGTTGGGCAGTATAAGGCAGCAATTAGCCAGGGAAAAACCAAACCGTGTAGTGGAAGAAGGCACCACAGACTCCCCGACAGTCCGACAATTGGAAACTCAAGTGGCCACGCTCAAAGGGAGGCTCGTAGAAGCTCAATCCAAATACTACGATGTTCATCCGACGGTTGTAGACATTAAGCAACAGCTCCAGGATGCTCAAGACAAGCTGGATGCAGAACGCAAGAAGTTCCGGATGCATCAAAATGTAGTTGCAAACCCGGTATACCAGAACCTGTTAACACAGAAATCTCAACTCGAGGCAGATGTAAAGGGGTATTCAGCGAGACTCGGTCAATTGGACGCTGCCCTGGCACGGGCTAAGGGAAGCATATCTACCGGAGAAGATGTCAGACTGGCCAGGCTGCAACAGGAATTCCTTGATGCTCAGGCTGCTGCATCGGCTGTAAAGGAACGACTGCATCAGGCAAGGTTGAGTGAAAAAGATACTACCGAAACAGGCGCAATCCGGTTGGTAGATAGAGCTATCAAGGCCTATGGGCCTATTGGCCGAAGTACGGCAAGCTACTTATTTATGGGTTTGATTCTCAGTCTGTTGGTTGGTGTTGGCACTGCGTTGACATTAGAGACCCTGGACAACAGAATCAGGTCGAATATGGATGTCGAGCAGCTTCTTTCACTGCCGGTGAATGCGCTGATTCCCAGCATGACAGGAAGAAATGCCCCTGCTCTGCCTAAGATTACTTACCTTGACCCTCTTTCACCGCTTGCAGAGGCTTACAGGTTCCTGCGGACCGACCTGCTCTTGTCAGCGGCTGAAAGCGGATGCCAGACAGTTATGATAGCAACCGCAAAACCGGGCCAGGGCGGAACGACAACGGTCGCAAATCTTGCTATATCTCTGGCGATGGATGGTAAGCGGGTAGTGCTCGTAGACGCAGACATGCGCAGACCTACACTGCACAGGATATTCAAGTCAAAGAACGATTTTGGCTTGAGCAGCGTACTCACTGGCGACAAGAACCTTGAAGAAGTACTGGTGAGTACGGAAATAGAGAACCTGCTGCTTCTGCCTGCCGGACCGACTCCGACAAATCCATCGGAACTCCTCGGTTCGCAGAAAATGGGAGACTTGATTGCCCAGTTAAAGCATGGCGCAGACTTTGTGCTGCTGGATACACCTTCAGCCATAGCGTTTACTGACACTATCGTGGTTTCCAGATGGATAGACGGAGTGCTTCTTGTTGTAAGAGCCAATCAGGTCCCACGAGGAGCTGAGCTGCAGGTTAGAAAGCTGTTCAACAAGGCAAATGTTAAAATACTGGGTGTAGTGCTGAATGATGTTCAGCCTACAAGCGTGGACAGCTACTACTACCACTCCCATTACTACCCTAGCACTGGTCCAACAACTCTTGCCCTTTCTGGAGGCAAAGGCGGATCATTAGACGAGGAACAGGAAGAAAGTTAATTAAAGCGGAAAGTGCAAAGTACAGACGATTCGAAGCACACGAGTTTGCTTTGCACTTTCCACACTAAAAACTTACGGAGTGCAGGTAGAAACGCGGAATTTTTGAAGGTCTGAACCGAGCTTTGCAAGCATTTTAAGGTTCTCTATTTCTTTGTCCATATCGATATCTTCTATAGACCTGTTATCGAGGGCATTGATTATCCTCTCGGCAACACGGATAGCCCCAAGTACCAGGACTTCATTCTCGTAATCGACATAGACATGGAAACGGCCTTTGGGATCAACTCTCCAGTTCCATTGAGTCTCACCTTTGAGTATACCTGAAGGTTGAGCACGTGCTTGTAACTCGATGATTAGATGCTCAAACAAGTGAGGAATCTCTGTGGACTGACATTCTTTTTTGAAAGAATAGCCGCCATCATTCTCGCACCTGTGTCTGGCAAGCTGAGGAAGCAGCTTGAACAGCAGGCCGGGGATATGCGGCGAGTGGCGAGTGGAGTACTTGTTAGGGTCCGGCATCTCCACTACCAGCTTAACACGATGGCTGTTATAGAACAGGATCTCAACTACTTTCACGCTGTCACTACACCTCTAATGCTTCAGGCTTCCAGAAAATATACTGCCTGAAGACCTGATAACGTTTCAGGCTGATTCATTAGACCAGTCAGGGTGTGAATTAATGAGTCCAGAATAGTGCGCAAGCGCTCTCAATACCTTCAAAAACCTGACTGGACAACAGGAGGAACTGGCTGGAACCGAGAAAGCATCCCTACTCCGGGGTCAGACATCCTCAATGCCAATTGTACCACACGATACGAGGCGTGTAAAGCAAATTGTGCATGATTTGGGACAACCAGTGATTTATAGCAGGCAAACGTGTTAGAATGGTAGCACTCTACAGCATTCTGTCGATGGATTATCTATAACAACCTCAGCAATACATATTGCTTTGCCTATAGGACTTAGCCGGTAGCAATTGCCTGCAGAGCATCATCTACACTGTCATGAAGCGGAATATGACCATCCAGCTTGGTAAGCCGAATTATCCGGTCGAAAATGCCATGCGCCCCGACTACCCGAAGCTGCCGCTTACTCTGGGCTAGACTTTCCTGTGCTGAGGCAATTGCGGATATCCCCGTGCTGTCGATATAAGTCAACAAGTGAACATCCAGAACCACATGTTTCTTTTCATCAAGCGCTTTGCGAAGCTCTTGAGTCAACACAGGAACAGTCCCGATGTCGCATTCCCCCACCAGGTACATCACTACGGAATCGCCGGATTCGACAGAGTCTACAGTCATTAAATTGGAGTAATCGTTTCCAAATACCATAGCTACCCACGTTGACGAAATACCCAGAGAGGCACTTAACAAAACGCACGGCCCGAGTTTAATAATCAATGGCAGGAAGGCTCATTCAACCATTCCTGCTTCAGGTTTCTCTACAGTATTTTGATGTATGCCTGGTTGAGCAACTGCATTACTCGATAATTTCAATAACCACTACCGGACAGGCATCTGCTGCCTCACGAGCTCTTTCTTCAGCTTCAGGCGGGACTTCATCGACTATAACATGAGCCAGTCCATCATCACCTATTTCGAACACCTCAGGGCAAGTGTCCGCGCAGATACCATCTCCTATGCATCCGTCATTGACAATAGCCTTCATTATTTATCCTCCTTATCCTTTCCATTTGTGCCGATTAAGCTGGCAGATACACTTACTATTACCCCATTAAGTCAGCAATTACAACCGTTCAGATGAAGAAATTACCATTGGATTTTTATTTACCTCCATTTAGCAGGCCAACGAAAAGTAAGATTACCGGAACAGGCTGGGAATAATGGCAATACGGCTTTATTCAACCGGATGATTACAGAAGGAGGCAGTATAAAGTGGCAGAGACAATGCGGGCTACGGTTTACCGTGGCAAGAATGATATAAGGTTGGAAGAAGTGCCCATGCCAAAGGCTGGATTCGGCGAGGCGGTAGTGAAAGTGACTTTGACAACAATCTGCGGCACGGATGTGCATATCGCCCGCAACGAATATCCTGTGGCTGAAGGTCGGATTATAGGTCATGAGCCAGTTGGAGTGATACATGAACTCGGTGAAGGCGTAGTGGGTTACAACGTTGGAGATAGAGTCCTGGTAGGCGCTGTAACACCCTGCGGAACGTGTTTTTACTGCCAGAACAACCAGTGGGCACAGTGTGCAGGCTACGATAATGAGTGGAAAATGATTGGTGGTTGGCGGCTTGGAAATTCTATGGATGGAGTGCAGGCCGATTATTTCAAAGTTCCCTATGCCCAGGCTAATATGGCAAAAATCCCGGATGACTTGACGGATGAAGATGCCGTTCTTTGTGCCGATATTGCTTCAACTGGTATTTCTGGTGCAGAATCGGCAAATGTGAGGATCGGAGATGTAGTCGTTGTATACGCACAGGGGCCTATAGGGCTATGCGCGACAGCCGGGGCTAAGTTGATGGGCGCTTCACTTGTTATTGGAGTAGATTCCATTCCTGAAAGGCTTGAAATGGCTAAGCGAATGGGAGCGGATGTTGTCATCAACTACAAAGAACAGGACCCAATAGCAGAAGTTATGAGGCTTACCGGCAAGCGCGGCGCTGATGTGGCAATAGAAGCACTGGGAACCCAACAGACATTCGAGAACTGTCTGCGCTCCGTAAGACCGGGAGGTACTGTATCGAGCCTTGGAGTCTATGCAGGTAAGGTGGAAATGCCTGTTGAACCTTATATCTATGGGATTGGTGATATAAAGGTGGTATCAACGCTGTGTCCCGGTGGAAAAGAGCGGATGCGAAGACTTATGGAAATGGTTAGACGGGATAAACTTCCACTGAGGCAGCTTCTAACGCATAGATTCACACTGGACAATATTATCGAGGCATACGATTTGTTCTCACACCAAAGAGATGGAGTGTTGAAAGTAGCAATCAGCACTCAGGAAGTAAAACCAGAGCGAGAACGCACTGAACAGGTCGAAACTGAAGAGCCTGAGGATGTTGGCTTGTTAGGAATCAGAATGACTGAATCTGAGGATTAGCTCGGATTCTTGGAGTTAATGCAACATCAGCTTTGAAGTGGTGCTTTTTCCCTTCGCTTGACCCGTTTTGATAGGGTAACACAAGGGTAACCCTATAGTGGACCTCCATAATACTGGAAAAGGAGGGTTATCCTTATGAGAGATGCACTTCGTGTAATGGACGAGGAAGCGAAGGTTCTGACAGGTCGGACGGATGTCGATGAATTCCCGATGCCGGTGGCAGAAGACTGGGATGAGCAGGTTGAGAAGGCTAACAAGGTTGCGGAGGTCATTGATAAGCACCTGGACTTTGAGGAAGGATTCCAGGGTATCGAGATGCGGCCGCTCAGGCTTTGCCCAGAGCAAAGGGTAAGTTTAGTTACCGACCTTTCAGTTGTGACTAAGTAATTTAACTACCGAGGACCAGCAGCTATACGATTGCTGGTCCTCTTGGTATGCAAACTGTTAAAGGACCTGCTGTGGGCAGGTCTTTAATACTTTGGGGTTGATGAAAATGCGAGTTGAATGCAACGTGGGTGGAACTGACAGGACTACGCGGATAGGAATTGGTGCTGCGCTGCTTGGTTTAGGTCTGCTGGCGTCAATGAGCAAGCCATTAAAAATCGCATCGAGCGTAATTGGAGCAGTAGGATTAACAACAGGATTAGCACGGTATTGCCCGGTAAGCAAAGCGCTTCATATCAACACCTGCCGGACAATCAGCAGGCCATCAGACGTAACAATGCCTCTGACCGATTAGATTCTAACTCTCGGGAGGGATTGCAATCCCTCCCAGACATATTGCTGAGGAATCTGTGATTCCGGAAGATTATTTAAAACCCAAAGAACGGGATTGCAAATCCCTTAGCTATCTCTTCGGGCTAAATTGCAAATTTAGCCCGAGGGTAAAAAACCTCTATGGCATCCTCGATATCATCAGGCCCGTAACCTATCTGGTCGAACACAATATCGAAAGATTTACCCCCAAAAGTCTCCTGCATACTTTCAAGACTCCTGCGGTCAAAATTAACACGAGCAATTCTATCTCCAAAAGGGTCCTGAACCCGGCCGCGAGTTGCAACAGTCACATTACAACCTGCCACCAGCAGATCAGCCACCAACCGCTTGCCAAAAAACGATGTCCCACCCATCACAAGAACGTCTTGCGCCATTGCTTGCCTCCAGTATGCAATACAATCTACTATATTTAGTGCAGAATATCTATATTCATCTCAGACAATCTTAAAACCGTTAGTAATGAATAAGTCAAGAATCCAGAGATTAATACTCCATAATAAGAGCAACAGCAAGGGGATACCAATTACAATTAAAAGAATACGTAATAAACGCTTTTTGACTGGAACACGATTATTCTTGTCTCTAGGTGTCAAGGTAGAAAGAAGGGCGCACCATCCAGTAATTGGTAGAGATAGTGTAAGATACAAGAAACCTTCAATTAATGGGAGTCCGATAATCCCAATTATCCAGAAACTCGGACGAAAAATAATCTGCCATTCAATAAAAAATAGATTAATTAAAAAGCGAACAGAACCAGCAATAAAGAACAAGAATATGAGTAGTGGAAAACAAAGCCAGAGCCAATGCCAGCGTACACCTACTGGTATTAGAGGAATATAATCACTTTCGCCAGTTTCTTCAGTATATTGATTTGAAATAAAATGCCCTGATAGCATTGCTGGCACAAGACCGACAACTAACCATAACCATGCATTAGGAGAAAAAATGGCAGGAGCATTTTGGCTAAAATTCATAAACCCTATTGCAAAAACTACCACTCCGGGCAAGATATGAGCTGCTCCTCCTATTATCCAGCCCTTTTGCTTAAAGATCAATCCAGCAAATCCACCACATAACAACCCAATAAAAACTGCATACAAAAAATTAGGTAGATTGAACTTCCATTCACCTCCAGTTACTGATCTACCATAACTTGCATCAATTCCTGCTGCAGCAACCAGCGCTAAAAGATTACCAAGTATTGACCCTCCAATAATAGCTGTGAGAATTAAAACTATTTTCCTCATAATTCCACCTTTATAACCTCTTCACTTATAACATAATTGAATACATAAGATTATGCGTTGTGGTAGCGTGCTAATGATCTCAGTGATGTTTCTACTTATTATGTCTATAAGGTTGACTGCATGTCAAACAGCCCATACAATAAGATTAATCCATAACGGTTTATATACGTCAAAAGCACATAAAAACCTATTGACACTGCTGACCTTGGCTGGTATAATACCGAAAATCGAAACGCCTTTAAGCAAACCCTGTGAGGTTGGCAAGGTTAAGCGTCAATAGGGTAACTGTACGGATATCACGCCTACTTGCTAACTGGCAGGTAGGCGTTTTGTGTATGTGGGAGAGTGATATGCCCAATAAAGACAGCGGCAACAAGGTAATGGACGCGGATGACATCCGCCGAGCAGTAACCAGAATCGCCCACGAGATCATCGAAAAGAACAAAGGGGCGGAAAAGATCGCTATTATCGGCATTCAGAGACGTGGAGTCCCTCTTGCCCAAAGACTGGCCAAGCTCATCGAACAAATTGAAGGCACATCTGTCCCGGTAGGAAGCCTCAATGTAGCGCTCTACCGCGACGACTACGCAACCCGGCTTGTTCCGCCATCGGTAGGCAAAACGGAAATCGATTTTGACGTATCAGACCGCAAGATTGTGCTTGTTGATGAGGTAATCTACACGGGCCGCACTACCCGCTCAGCACTCGATGCACTTATGGATATGGGCAGGCCTGCGCAAATACAACTGGCCGCCCTGATAGACCGAGGCCATCGAGAGCTTCCCATCAGAGCCGATTACATCGGTAAAAATCTCCCAACATCCCGTCGCGAGCACGTTTATGTACACCTGGTGGAAACGGACGGCGAAGATAAGGTCGTCATCGTCAAACAGGAATCAGGTGAAAGAGGTGCACAGTGAATAAACTAGACCGTAAAGACATACTCGGGCTTCAGGATATGACGCAGAGCGAAATACAGCTTATTCTTGACACAGCAATCTCTATGAAAGAAATCCTGAACAGACCTGTTAAGAAAGTGCCGACTCTGCGCGGCAAGACTGTATGCACGCTTTTCTATGAACCGAGCACCAGGACCCGAACCAGTTTTGAAGTGGCGGCCAAGACGCTATCTGCAGATGTATCCAGCATAGCCGCAGCAACTTCCGCCATAGTAAAAGGTGAATCGTTCAAAGACACGCTGTTGACGCTTCAGGCAATGGGAGTCGACCTGTTCATCATTCGGCATCAGTCCGGTGGTGCACCGCATTTTGCAGCACGCACAGTCAAAAGCCACGTAATAAACGCCGGAGACGGGATGCATGAACACCCTACTCAGGGGCTTCTCGATATGCTGACGATGCTGGAGGAAAAAGGCAGGCTGGACGGACTGGTAGTAACGGTTGTAGGCGATATTCTGCACAGCCGTGTTGCCCGGTCAAACCTCTGGGGACTGACCAAAATGGGCGCTACCGTAAGGCTGGCCGGCCCCAAAACACTCCTGCCTCCTGAAGTAGATAAGCTCCCGGTAGAGGTCTACAGCAACATAGATGAGGCAATCGAAGGCGCGGACATCGTAAACGTATTAAGAATCCAGCTAGAACGGATGAACAGCGGGTTCTTCCCAAGTGTCAGAGAGTATGCAAAGCTCTTTGGAATCAACAAAGAACGGCTTCGCAGGGCTAAACCGGATGTAACGCTGATGCATCCCGGCCCGATGAACCGGGGAGTTGAAATCACCCCTGATGTGGCAGATGGCGAGTTCTCCGTCATCACTGATCAGGTAACGAATGGAGTTGCAGTCAGGATGGCGCTCCTCTATCTGCTTCTTGGAGGTGGCAGCAATGTGGGTACTGCTTAAAGGCGGACACGTAATCGATCCCGCTCAGGGGATAGACAAAGCCGCTGATGTTCTGATTCGCGATGGCAGAATTGCTGAAATAGGCAAGATTGACGTTCAATCGCTCAACAGCGACCCCGGAGAGGTCTATGACATTGCCGGAAAGGTCGTTACTCCTGGGCTGATAGATGTGCATGTGCATCTTCGCGAGCCTGGAGAGGAACATAAAGAAACAATAGCCACCGGAGCAGCCGCGGCAGCAGCCGGAGGATTCACTTCCATCCTTGCCATGCCCAACACTAAGACCGCACCCGATAACAGGGCTGTTGTAGAGTATGTTCTGTCCCAGGGCAAGCGCACTCCTATAAATGTGCTGGCCTGCTGCGCCATGACCAAGGGCATGGAAGGCAAGGAGATGGCGGAACTCGGCGATATGTTCGATGCCGGTGCGGTTGCGGTTTCTGATGACGGCTACCCTGTCCAGAATGCGCTCGTTATGCGCCGAGTGATGGAATACGCTTCTATGCTTGGCATCCCGGCACTCGTTCACTGCGAAGACAAGCTCCTTTCTGCTGACGGGATTATGAATGAAGGTATCACCTCTACCATAGTCGGATTGAGAGGAATACCTGCGGCTGCTGAAGTGAGTATGGTCGAGCGGAACATCATGCTTGGAGAGCTTACCGGCTGCCATGTTCATATCCAGCACGTATCATGTGCCGGTTCAGTGGATGCAATGCGCCGCGCAAAGGCCCGCGGGCTTAAAGTGACCTGCGAGACCTGCCCGCAGTACTTCACGCTGACTGATGAAGCATTGGTGGATTATGACACCAACACAAAGGTCAATCCGCCGCTGAGGACCAGTGCAGATGTGGAAGCCGTAAAAGCAGGTTTGGCCGACGGCACGATAGATATCATCGCAACTGACCACGCTCCGCATTCCGCTGAAGATAAAGAAGTGGAAATGACCATAGCCTCGTTCGGAATGGTAGGTTTGGAGACAGCACTTCCGCTGGTTATCACTAAATTGGTGAATGAAGGAACCCTTACGCTCAGCCAAGCGATAGAAAAGCTGACGATTGCTCCTGCAAAACTGCTCGGACTGAACGCAGGAACGCTGACTGAAGGCGCTCCGGCTGATATTACCATACTGGACCCGGGGGCAGAAGTCATTGTCGATTCGTCCAGCTTCAAGTCGATGGGCAGGAACACTCCATTTAACGGTTGGAAATTGAAAGGTGCTGTAGCCGCTACCATAGTTGGCGGCACATTTGCCTACGGCCAGCTCAGCCCAGTAGGCGAAAAGTGCGAGGTGCTGAGCAGATAGGAGCACGCGATGGAAACAATTGAAATTCTGCTGGCGCTTTTGATTGGGCTGCTCTTTTTGATGTGGATTACTGTTGTAGTTGTGACGTTGGTTATCTTCTGGAGAATCAGAAAAGTAGTCCTTGGTCTGATGATAGCTCTTCGGGGCATTTCTGAGCTTACGAAACAGATTAGCGACCTCTCCAAGAGTATTGGTGAGGCAAAGAAAAGGTTCGAAAGAAAGGCAGGTTAAGTTGGACGAGCTTTATAGCCGGCTTTTTAGCGCCGGGTGTATCAAATTCGGCCAGTTCAAGCTGAAAAGCGGGATTATGTCGCCGGTATATGTAGACTTCAGGGTATTGGTGAGTGAACCTGAGCTTCTAAAGCTGGTGGCAAAGCATCTGGCAAAGAAACTCGATGGCGTAGAGTTCGACCGTATCGCTGCACTGCCTTATGCTGGACTGCCTATAGGTGTTGCTGTCTCGATGGAAACCGGCAAACCGATGATTTATCCTCGCAAGGAAGCAAAGGACTACGGAACTGCCAGGCTGATTGAAGGCAGGTTCCAGCCGGGAGAGAAAGCGCTGATCATAGATGACGTAATCACCGATGGCGGCGCAAAGCTGGAAGCTGTCAAACCACTTGAAGAGGCAGGTCTGGTAGTAAAGGATGTAGTTATCATTCTAGACCGAGAGCAGGGAGGCAGAAAGATTCTTGCAGACGCAGGATACACGCTGCATTCTGTTATGACTCTCACAGAAGCATTGGACGCGCTCGTAAGGCTCGGCAAGGTTTCTCCCGATATTCGCAGCCAGACTATGGAGTTTATCAAAGCTAACCAGTTTGTATAATCTGATTTTTTGAATGTCTCGCGCAATTTGGAAGCGGAGGAAATAATTGAAGGCGATTCTAACACTTGAAGACGGCACTACGTATCACGGTGAGTCCATCGGAATCCCCGGGACTACCTTTGGTGAGGCCGTTTTCTCTACATCGATGACCGGTTACCAGGAGATGTTGACCGACCCGAGCTTCGGAGGTCAGCTTTTAACGCTCACATACCCGCTTATCGGCAATTATGGAGTCAATGACGCTGATTTTGAGTCAAACAAGGTGCAGGTGGCAGGTTTTATCATCAGGCAGATGTGCGACAAACCTTCCAACTGGCGAAGCACCGGCACATTACAGGATTTTCTTGCGCAACACAGCGTAGTCGGCATACAGGGAGTAGATACTCGCTCATTGACACGTCATTTGAGAGTCCATGGCGTTATGATGGGTGCTATTTCGACTGAATACACACCAGACCAGCTTCTGGAGCAGATAAGAAACCAGCCGAATTACG
The DNA here is from genome assembly GCA_029551395.1 of Armatimonadota bacterium. Classification (GTDB taxonomy): domain Bacteria; phylum Armatimonadota; class UBA5829; order UBA5829; family DTLH01; genus JAKPFN01. The sequence continues at coordinate 23,711 of JAKPFN010000007.1, forward strand.
CAACAATAGACTTCGTTAAGCGAGTGACAACCAGCAAGCCCTACGAATGGAATGGCGATGCTGAGGTAGAGGCTAATAGAGGGAACGCACTGCCCGGATGCCCCTTACCAAAACCGGATGGCCCCCGGATTGCGCTCATAGACTGCGGAGTAAAGCGCAACATTATGAGAAACCTTACATCTCTAGGCTGCCGCGTTACTGTCTTCCCGTGCTATACCAAGGCTGAGGATATTCTGTCAATCAATCCGGCAGGAATAGTCATCTCCCCAGGCCCCGGAGACCCGAATAATCTCAGATATATGGTTGATGAAGTTAAAGTATTGATTGGCAAAAAGCCGATTTTAGGCATCTGCCTTGGTCATCAACTGCTTGCATATGCCTTTGGAGGCAAAACGTTCAAGTTGAAGTTCGGGCACAGGGGAGGAAACCATCCGGTAAAAGACCTTACTACAGGCCGGGTATACATTACATCGCAAAACCACGGCTACGCAGTTGATGCTGACTCTCTTGCAGGAAAAGCCATAGAAGTAGCTATGATTAATCTGAATGACAACACAGTCGAAGGACTTATCCACCGGGATTTTCCAATCTACTCTATGCAGTACCACCCAGAGGCTTTGCCCGGACCCAGAGACAGCGCATACTTGTTCAAAAAATATGTGGAAACAGTGATTTCATAAATCCATTGAAATAAAAATAGGAGTACCAATGCCTAAACGCAGCGATATCAAGAAAGTTATGGTCATAGGCTCAGGGCCGATTGTCATCGGTCAGGCTGCTGAGTTTGATTACGCCGGTACACAAGCCTGTACAGCGCTAAAGGAAGAAGGGATTGAAGTAGTCCTGCTCAATTCTAATCCGGCTACTATCATGACCGATACAGAAATAGCGGACAAGGTATATATCGAGCCGCTGAATATGGAGTTTGCCACAAAAATCATCGAGAAGGAAAGACCTGATGGCCTGCTTCCGACTCTTGGAGGCCAGACAGGGCTGAATTTGGCTGCTCAACTTGCTACCCAGGGCGTGCTGGAGAAATTCGATGTGCAGTTGCTCGGCACCCCGCTTTCAGCTATTCAAAAGGCTGAAGATAGAGAGCTTTTCCGCAAACTCATGCACGATATCGACGAACCGGTTCCAGAAAGCTGGATTGTCGAAAGTGTACAGGAACTCCATGATATCGCTGCCATGGATCCACCGTATCCACTTATCGTACGTCCTGCCTATACACTTGGAGGCACCGGAGGAGGCATTGCTCATAACTCTGAGGAACTTGTTGAGATTGGAAGCCGAGGGCTGAAGCTTTCAATGCGCAGCCAGGTCATGATAGAAAGGTCCCTGATTGGCTGGAAGGAAATCGAATACGAAGTAATGCGCGATGGCACAGACAACTGCATAACCGTATGTAATATGGAAAACTTCGACCCAATGGGCGTGCATACGGGCGATTCCATAGTCGTCGCGCCTTCTCAGACACTTTCAGATAAAGAGTATCAGATGCTCCGCACGGCCTCGCTCAAGATTATACGCGCGTTGGGCATCGAAGGAGGCTGCAACGTCCAACTTGCGCTAAACCCACACAGCTACGAATACTGCGTAATTGAGGTCAACCCGAGGGTAAGCCGGTCTTCCGCGCTTGCATCCAAGGCTACAGGCTACCCAATCGCTCGAGTTGCTGCAAAGATAGCAGTAGGGCTGACGCTGGACGAGATTCCTAACGCAGTCACAAAGAAAACTCTGTCATGTTTCGAACCGACACTGGATTATGTAGTAGTCAAAATCCCTCGCTGGCCGTTTGATAAGTTCTCCCATGCCGACAGGACTATCAGCACCCAGATGAAAGCAACCGGTGAGGTTATGTCCATCGACCGCACCTTTGAGGCAGCGCTCTTAAAAGCCGTCCGGTCTCTTGAGATCGGCTGTTACGCTCTCAAGCTCAAAAATGCGCATCTCTTGAGCGATATGGAAATCGAAGAAGGGCTGAAAACACCTACTGATGAGCGGTTGTTCATCATCGCAGAAGCCTTCCGGCGGGGAATGATGGTAGATGAGGTTGCGGATCTTTCCAGTATCGATCCCTGGTTTTTGAACAAGATCAAGGAAATAGTCGACCTCGAAGTAGAGCTGAAAGAAAATGCTGAAAGTATCAAGGCAATAGGCGCAGGCCAGTCAGACAGTAAGGCTATCGAGCTTCTCAGACGAGCAAAGCAGGTTCGCTTCCCGGACAAGCTCATAAGCGACCTTACAGGTATTGGCGACAGGCATTTACGGTGGCTTGCTAGAAAACTGCACCTTCGCCCAACATACAAGATGGTAGACACCTGCGCCGCAGAGTTCGAAGCTGCAACGCCGTATTTCTACTCGTGCCTTGAAGATGAGGATGAAGCCTCTATCGAAGCGTATGAAGGTTCACCGGCTAAAGCTGCTAATTCACTGGCGCGGAAGGCTATCGTTATCGGCTCAGGCCCAATCCGCATCGGCCAGGGGATAGAGTTCGATTACTGCAGCGTGCACTGCGTGTGGGCGCTCAGAGAAGCTGGTTACCAGTCCATCATCATCAATAATAACCCTGAGACGGTTTCCACTGACTTCGATACATCAGACAGACTCTATTTTGAGCCGCTAACTGCAGAAGATGTGCTAAATATAGTGGAAGAGGAACGGCCGGATGGAGTTATAGTCCAGTTCGGAGGTCAGACTGCTATCAACCTGGCAGGTCCGCTTCATCAGGCTGGTGTGCCGATATTCGGGTCCAGCTACGAGTCCATCGAGCTTGCTGAAGACAGAGACAAGTTCGAGCGAATCTTAAACGAACTGAGCATTCCGAAGCCTCCGGGCAGAGCGGTAACGAGCGTCGATGCTGCGGTGCAGGTTGCTGAGGAGATTGGCTATCCTGTGCTTGTCAGGCCAAGCTGGGTGCTCGGCGGCCGCGCGATGGAAATCATTTACAACAGGCTTGAGCTGCTCTCTTACATGGCTTATGTAGTTGAGGTCTCACCTGATGCCCCGATTCTTATCGACAAGTATGTTGTTGGCAAGGAAGTAGAGGTGGATGTCATCTCGGACGGCATTGATTGCCTGATTCCGGGGATTATGGAGCATATAGAGCGTGCCGGAGTCCATTCCGGAGACTCGATGGCCGTATGTCCCCCGCAGACACTTTCTCAGGATGTAATAGACCAGATTGTGTCGCACTCCATCAAACTTGCCGGTGCTCTGGAAGTCAAAGGGCTGATGAACATCCAGTATGTTGTTGACGGCGAAGAAGTCCAGGTAATTGAAGTCAATCCAAGAGCAAGCCGGACGGTTCCTTATCTTTCCAAGATTACCGGTGTCCCGATGATTAAGGTCGCGACGAACGTAATCCTCGGTCAGAGTCTCGCAAAACAAGGTTACGGAACGGGGCTTTATAAGAAGCAGCCCAGTCTTGCAGTAAAGGCTCCTGTATTCTCATTCCAGAAGCTTACGGAAGTGGATGTATCCCTTGGCCCAGAGATGAAGTCTACCGGAGAGATAATGGGCATAGACACAGACTACTCCCGCGCACTTTATAAGGCAATGGTAGCCGCTGGCGTGGATGTGCCTGTAAAGGGCAGCATGATTGCAACAATCGCAGACCAGAATAAAGAAGAGGCACTGCCTATTATCAAACAGTTCTCAGAGCTGGGATTCAAGATATACGCAACAGAAGGAACTGCAGCCTTCCTGAACTCAAATGGCATTGAGGCAACCAAGGTATTTAAGATTAGCGATGCTGAGTCTCCTAACTTGCTCGACTTGATTAGGGGAGGTAAAGTTGACCTTCTGGTAAATACAATGTCCAAGGACAAGCGGATAGAAATGGAGGCAGCCGTTATCCGCAAAGCAAGCGTTCAGCATGGGATACCGTGCCTGACTTCGCTCGATACGGCGCAGGCTCTGCTTTACGCACTCTCCTGTAGAAGGAATGGCGACAGGTTCGAGTGTCTGACTATCGACAACTACCTGTCTAACGGAAAAGAAGCAGCAACGCCTTTAGCTGCAGGAGCGGACGAAAAAACCACTTCTACCAGTAACTAAAAAAGAAGTATAATGCCTCCGGTAGAAAGGGGGAAATCAGATGAGACTTGTACCAGTGATTTTGGGCTTGTTTCTTCTTTTGTCAGCTTGTGGAGCGTCAGCCCAACTGCCGGAGGGAAAATCAGTGGTTGGCGTCGTGTTTAATGATGCCAACCACAATGGTGTACGCGACCTGGATGAAAAAGGTATTGCAGGTGTCAGGGTATCAAACGGTATCGATGTAGTTAAAACAGACAAGAACGGCCATTATGAACTGCCTTTATCGGACACAGGATTCGTTTTTGTCATCAAGCCAAGAGGTTGGATGACTCCGGTAGATGAGGATAATCTGCCTGTTTTCTACTACAGGATTGGAAGACATACGCCAACAGCACCGGACTTCCCGCTTCACCCGCAAAAGGAACCGGACCAGTTCAAAATCATCCTCACATCAGATACTCAGGTCACTTCAACAGAAGATGTAAATTTCCTGGCTCATGACATTGCTGAAGAGCTTATCGGAACAGATGCGGTCTTTGGCGTGACACTTGGGGATATTGTCTTCGATAAACCGCACCTGTTCGAACCGCTTGCCAAGGTTATGGGCACCATAGGTATCCCCTGGTACTACGTGCAGGGCAACCATGACCAGGGAGAACCAACTTTTGAAAGCGTATTCGGACCTGCATACTATGCCTTTGATTATGGCCCGGTGCATTTTATAGTGCTGAGGAACTTTCAACCATTGAAATCTGACTCCCAGCTCTATGGCAGGCAGCTTGAGTTCCTGAAAAACGATTTGGATACGGCCTCGAAGAACCAGTTGGTCGTGCTTATGACGCATGTACCATCGACTGAGATGACGAACCGGGAGGAATTGTTCCGGCTGATAGAGTCTTATCCCAACATCCTGGCGTTAGCCGGCCATTCGCACACCCAGGAGCATAAATTTCTCACAGAAGCTGATGGTTGGAACGGTCAGAAACCGCTTCATCAGCTCTTGTGCGGTACAGCAAGCGGTGTCTGGTGGACAGGAGCGCCTGATGAACTGGGAATACCTCACTCAACTATGTGGGACGGCACTCCGAACGGCTACATGGTCGTCAGTTTCAATGGAATCAAGTATTCCATGAGATATAAAGTAGCCCGCAGACCTGATGATTTCCAGATGCACATCTACTGCCCTGACGAGATTAACGCCGCCGATGCAGAAAAGACAGAAGTCACGGTGAACGTATTCGCAGGGTCTGAACGGAGCAAAGTAGAGATGCGTATCGATGGCGGAACCTGGACTCCAATGGAAAAGTTCAAAGGCAAGGATCCTTACTATGTGTTGATGTGTAAGGCTCAGGATAGCCCAAACCCACCGAGCGGTAAGAAGCTGTATGGTGCAGCAAATTGTGTTCATCTGTGGAAAAGCAGCCTGCCAAGAAGTCTGACGGCAGGCACTCATGTCATCCATGTGCGGACGACCGACATGTTCGGGCAAACATACACAGACTGCCGGATTATTAGAGTTGTAAGCCAGTAGTATGACCGAATAACCCAATATGGCTATTCAGGAAAGGATGGTCAATTATGCAAAAATGGGTTGCAGTAACACTGCTCATTTTGCTGGCAATCACAGCAATGGTATTCGGCTTGTTGTTTGCAGAGACTGCTATAACTATAATCCTGGCCAACGTTGTATTTGGATTTGCAGTTACTGGAATTTTTAATCTGACATCAGGATTAACTCGAATCAGTTTCGAACACGCTTGGAACAGGGCTATTAGAGAAAATCCTGATTTGAGAGCAATGACAGCCGAAGAGCAAGCTGTATGGAAACAGAAGATGAACCGAATCTTGTTCCGTAAAGGGATACTGCTAAAATTCGGATCTGCACTGGTAACTTCAGTAATCATCGCTCTGCTATGGTGGATAGCAATGCCGGAACTGACATGGATATCATGGGGTTTCCTTGGGCTAGTCATTGGCTCATTAGGCTGGTACCTACTGCCAGTTCGCCAGTAATACAGTCTAATTTACATTGACCATCTGCGGTGAGTGAGGGTAAACTATACCATCTAACCTGAAGCTGGAAGTAACTTGCAACAGGCTGCTTGCTGTACTAAATGCAAACCGGCTTTGCATTTAGTGCTACTATATGATAATATGTTGGCATATGGTACACCGAACTTACTGGCAAAATGTAATAGAGAATGCATGGAGTAAACGTTCCGTTTTATGGTTATCAGGTATTCGCCGGATTGGAAAGACTTGCCTGTGCCAAAGTCTGCCCGATATAGAATACTTCGATTGCGAATTACCACGGATACGTAGATTGATGGAAGATCCAGAAGGGTTTCTGCGCGATCTCAAAGGCAAAAGGGTAGTAATTGATGAAGTACACCGGCTGGACAATCCTTCAGAATTGTTAAAAGTCGCCGCAGATCACTTTCCAAACATAAAAGTTCTCGCAACTGGTTCTTCTACGCTTGGGGCATCTTCGAAATTCAAAGATACGCTCACAGGCCGAAAAACTGAGATCAGACTGACTCCGATGATATACCAAGATCTGCTAGACTTTGGTAACTCGGATTTTAAGCATCGCTTGCTGCACGGTGGATTACCACCGTTTTTTATGTCTCAAGAATTACCTGAGCATGATTTTCAAGAATGGATGGACTCATACTGGGCAAAAGATATTCAGGAACTATTTCGCTTGGAACGGCGGCACTCGTTTTATAAATTTGCTGAGCTACTGATGATGCAGAGTGGAGGAATATTCGAAGCAACTCGTTTTGCTACTAGATGTGAAGCCAGTAGAGGTACAATTAGCAACTACTTAGGTGTAATGGAAATGACACATCTTGTTTTAGTCATTCGACCTTTCAGCACACACCGTCCTACAGAAATAGTTGCGATGCCAAAAGTCTATTCATCTGATACTGGATTTATATGTTATCAAAATGGTTGGCAGGAATTAAGGAGTGAGAATTTAGGACTGCTTTGGGAGCATTTTGTTCTTACCGAGTTGGTCGCTCGCTTGCAGTCACAAGCCCCAATTCACTTTTGGCGAGATAAACGGAGGCATGAAGTCGATTTTGTTATCCTCAAACGGGGTACATACCCAATTGCTGTTGAGTGTAAATGGTCTGTAGATAGCTTCGATCCTACAAATATAAAGGCTTTCAGGCGGCAGTATCCAGATGGAGATAATTTCGTTGTGTGTCAAGACGTAGATCGTAGTTTTCAGCGCACTTACGAGAATACTAATATTAATTTCATCAGTTTAGAAAGCATACCAGAGTTTTTGGCTTAATCTAAATTTTACAATAAACCTGAAGAATATCTGATTGCATTCAATCCTGTACTTACTGCCAATCCGCCAGTAGCACAGTTTGAGTTTACATTGACCATCTGCTGTAAGTAAGGGTAAACTATACCAACCGAAGGTTAATACTCAATATAGCCTGAAGATAGGAGCAGATATGACTCGTATTAGGTGGCAAGAACGGATTACTATAGATCAAGATATACATCATGGTGAGCCTTGTGTAAAAGGGACACGGATTTCTGTGGCTATGATTATGGGGAGCCTTGCTGATGGGATGTCTGTGGATGAGATATTGGCAGAGTACCCTCAGCTAACTTCAGATGATATCAAAGCTGCCTTAGCTTACGCTGCCGAAGTTATGCGGCAAGAAATTATCTTGCCAATGAGCGCATGAAATGAGTAACGAGTCAAATCCACTCATACCTCATACCTTGTTTTATACGAAAGGCTAAATATTGAGAGACGAAATTTCACGAGTAGTTGCTGACTGCGAGATAATCGAGCAGGTTGAGGTCGCTCCGCATGTGTTTCGGAGCGTTTTGGTCGAACCGACCATCGCCCGGACCTCCAAACCCGGACAATTTGTCAATGTGCGGGTGTGCGAATGCTACGATCCACTGCTCAGGCGGCCTTTTTCTGTCCATGCTGTCGACCCTGAAAAGGGAACGTTCTCTTTGCTCTACGATGTCATCGGACGGGGCACAAAACTGCTTATGGAAATGCATGTAGGAGAAAAGGTAAGCGTCGTTGGGCCGCTCGGAAGCTCGTTTGATGTCGGTGAAGATCCATCAGCCCGGCACATACTGGTGGCAGGCGGATGTGGCGCAGCTCCTATCCACTTTCTCTCAGACTGGATATGCAAAAAACACGGATGTGATAAAGTCACAGTGCTTGTGGGCGCAAAAACAGGAACAGCGCTGCTCTGTCAGGCAGAGTTCGTCGCTCACGGCGTTGAAGTCAAACTTGCCACAGAAGACGGTTCATTCGGGTTCAAAGGATTCGTGACTGAACTGCTTGCTTCTCATATCGAAGAGTCTAAGGTCAAGAATCCTGACTCAGCTATCAGAATCTATGCCTGCGGGCCAATGCCTATGATGCGCGAAGTTGCCCGAGTCTGCGGTGAGCAAGGTATAAAGTCCTGCCAGCTTTCTCTTGAGCGGACTATGGCATGCGGAATCGGAGTGTGTATGGGCTGTGTGACCAAAGCTCAGGATGGCTGCTGCAGCCACCATCCAGACGAATGGCACTACAGCCGAGTATGCACAGACGGCCCGGTATACGATGCAAAGGAGCTGATATGGGAATGAACCTGTCGGTTGAGATTGGCAAAATCAGGATGAAAAACCCGGTAACTACCGGCTCCGGCACATTCGGTTCAGGTCAGGAACTATCGGACTTTGTTGACTTGAACATGGTTGGAGCCATTACGGTCAAAGGTGTATCGCTTGAGCCATGGAAAGGCAACCCTTATCCCCGCACTGTAGAAACACCTGCAGGCATGCTTAATGCCATCGGCTTGCAAAACGATGGAGTAGATAACTTCATCTCACAAAAGCTGCCGTTTTTGCGTCAGTTCGACACTCCTGTTATTGTAAACGTAGTCGGACAGTCGGTTGAGGAATACGCCGAAGTCGCACGAAGGCTCGATAAAGCAGAAGGTGTCTCCGGAATCGAATTAAACGTCTCATGCCCCAATGTAAAGCAGGGATGTATGGTCTTTGGGACGTCTGTTGAAGGCATTACAGAAGTAGTGCAGGCAGTCCGGCAAGCTACATCGCTTACGCTGATAACCAAGCTATCCCCAAATGTTACGGACATAACAGCAATGGCACGAGCGGCTGTAGATGCAGGCACAGATGCACTTTCGCTTATCAACACTCTGCTTGGAACTGCCATCGATCCTTGGACGCAGACGTTCAGGCTTGCGAACATCACCGGAGGGCTTTCCGGGCCTGCCATCAAACCAGTTGCGCTGAGGATGGTCTGGCAGGTAGCGCAGGCTGTTGATGTGCCGATAATAGGCATGGGAGGCATTGTAACCGGTACAGACGCGGTCGAATTCCTGCTTGCAGGCGCAGATGCCGTCGCAGTAGGCACAGGCACGTTTATAAACCCCAAAGCTGCTGTAGATGTAGCGGAGGGAATTGCATCCTATATGGAGAAGATGAAAATCGACGATGTCAGAGAACTCGTCGGCAGTGTTAAAACGTTATGATAGACACGGATTATCGATATTCATGCTGGTCCGTGGTTTATATACCAATCAATACGGAGGACTAAGTGAGTAAGGACAAAATAATCGTAGCACTGGATGTAGACAGCGAAGAAAAGGCATTGGAGCTTGTTCGGGAGCTTGCCGGCGAAGTTGGGGCATTCAAAGCAGGGTTGGAACTGTTAAATGTTGCCGGACCTCAGATTTTTGGCAAGCTGAAAGATGCAGGAGCAGACCGGGTATTCTATGACGCTAAGTTCCACGACATCCCGAACACAGTCGCCGGAGCCGTGCGTGCCGCAGTCCGGCAGGGAGTCTGGATGGTGAATGTCCACGCATCAGGCGGCAGTGCTATGATGAAAGCAGCCGTCGAAGCTGCCCAGGACGAAGCCTCTAAGCTGGGTATCGAGCCGCCAAAGCTTATTGCCGTGACTGTTCTTACCAGTATAGACACTATGACGCTCACTGATGAACTCCGCATAGCATCCGGCTTGGTAAGCCAGGTCGTGCATCTGGCAAAACTCGCAAAATCCTCCGGTATGGACGGTGTTGTTGCTTCTCCGAATGAAGCTCAGTATATACGTGAAGCAGTTGGGCCGGATTTCCTTATTGTAACTCCTGGGGTAAGACCTGCCGGAGCCGATATTGCCGACCAGAAGCGGGTCACTACTCCAGCAAAGGCCATAGCAGCCGGAGCAAACTACCTGGTCATCGGCAGGCCGATAACCCGCGCAGAGAATCCAGTGGAAGCAGCACGAGCCATCGCAGCAGAGATAGAAACAAAGAGTTAAAGACTATCAGGCTGATAAAACAATGTGGAGGCCAGTAACGGCCTCCACAGAATCATCTCACTTATCACTGCTGTGCAGATACAGATGAAAACTGCACTGCAAGCATTATATGAACCGGAACTGCATCATTTAGCAGGACCCAATAGGCATCTAGCCGGAGCCAATATCGGCTATCTTCCACTTCCTATTTTCCAGCACCAGCTTGACGCGCTCTCTTAGTTCCTCACCATTTTTACCTTTGAATATCACCAGCACAGACGCAGACTCTTTACTTTCGTACTCTGGTTTAGAAATGGTATAATCCGCCTCGTTGTTATATATGAAAAGCTGGTATTCATCAGCTTTCCTGGAGCTGACGGATTGGTCCCAGTATGAGTCCTCATAAGCTGGCAAAGTGTATTCTCTCGCACGTTCCAGATTCCGGCTTGTGGTTGCTTGAAGCCACTTTTCTGTTACTTGATGCGGTGGGACAATCCTGAAGTGCATCACAAGCACAATAACTATTATGATTACAAGCAAACCGCCGCCAATGGCAGCAGCCAGCTTTGGTGAAACCGGAAATGCGGGCTTCTCTTCTTCTTCTGCAACCCTACCTGGCCAGCGGTCGGTCTGTGTCCCACAGGCGAGACAAACCTTCTGCTCTGGATGCAGACTCTCTCCGCAATTCTTACATTTAGGCATTTATTAGACTCTCCTGACTTCTCCTGCCTGCGACCTTTTCAAATCATAAATATCGAGTTATGAATGCTCGTGTTCTGATTTAAAGCTGCATTCATTACTCAACACTCTTATTTATACTATGACTCCGGCGCCATTTTCGGCCGTACATACGTAGATCTTCGGCTCGATTCCGGTCTTTTCCCTATATTTCTCTGCCGTTACCTTCATGAAATCATCTATGCTGTCTTCACGGACAAGAGATACCGTCGCTCCACCGAACCCAGCGCCGCACAACCTGCCGCAAAGTGACCCCGGAGCATTTCGAGAGGCTTCTACCATCGCTTCAAGCTCGAAGCAGCTTACTTCGTAATAATCCCGAGCTGAATCGTGCCCCTGGTTCATATAAACAGCAAGGTCTTCAATCCTGCCATTAATAAGCGCTTCCCGGCTGGCAAGAACTCTGGCATTTTCAGAGATTACATGTTTCGCCCGCTTCCTTACATCCTCAGGCAGCCTGTCTGCATATTTCTCGAAGTCCTCCGGTGTTACATCCCTCAGAGCTTTGATTCCAGGCAGCCACTGAGAAAGAAGCTCTACAGCCTTTTCACACTGAGAACGGCGGGTGTTGTATTCTGAATCCACCAGTCCTCGGCGCTTCATTGTATCACAGATAACGATTTTTACCGCACCGGTATCGAGTGGCAAGAGTTCGTAATCCAACGTCCGGCAATCAAGGAACAGCGCGTGGTCTTTCTTTCCAAGACGGGAAATGAACTGGTCCATAATCCCCGAGTTGACTCCAACGAACTTGTTTTCAGCTTTCTGTCCAATAAGCGCAAGCTCCGGACCAGACATCTCGAAGCCCAGCATAGCCTGGAAAAGCGTTCCTGTAGCCATTTCTATGGCAGCAGATGAAGAAAGACTCGCACCAACAGGCACATTACCTTCAACTGCAATGTCCGCGCCTCTTAACTCAACTCCGGCTTCCTTCAAGAATACGAGCATTCCCCGCAGGTAGTTGCTCCAGGTATCAACTTTATCAAAAATAAGGTCATCCAGAGAGAATTCAACAAGGCTTTTGAGGTTCTCAGAGTAAGCTCGGATGATATTGTCATCCCTCAACCTACCGGCTGCAAGCACTTCGAAGCTGATAGCCACCGGGAGAACAAAACCTTCGTTATAGTCGGTGTGGATTCCCATCAGGTCCACTCTACCTGGACCCTTTGTGATAGTTTGCGGCTCAGTGCCGTATAGCTCCCTGAACTTATCCCTAAGGGCAGCAATCCTGCCAGTCATCAATCAAGACCCTCCGTAGTTGGAAATCTGGGGTGAGTAATATCTCTAGCCCCATCCTTTATACTTCGTATTTTATCAGCAAAATCCTTGTTTGCCGATTCAAATCTGTTTATCAATATATGTCCGCAGGCTCTATAGAACCATCTATGCATCTTCATGCGGGCATGAGATGTTGCCTTATGCCACCTGCCGATTAACAGATTAGCTATAAACTCCAGAAACTCCGCATTTATCAGCATCTTGCCGCACTGGAACAGGCTGTAGAACCGTTTTGTAGCAAGAATCAACGCTTTTTGCATTTCGTAAGGAGTCATACCTTTAGGCTGATAGACTACATGATGCCCATCGTAAAGCGACCAGTCTCTTGTAATTAACCGTTCATCCTGCTCCATATTAGTAAATACCGGTGTCCCAGGCAGCGGTGTCAATGCCATCAACTGCACTGTATCTATCTTGTGCCTCAGAGCAAAATCGACAGTCTCGCGGAACGTCTGAGCTTTATCGCTGTCAGCTCCGAGAACAAACATCCCATGAATCATAATCCCATTTTCATGGAACAGGCGTATGGACTCGGTGATTTCTTCCAACTGCTGCCGCTTATTGAACTCCCTCAGCGTATCGGGGTTGACCGACTCAAAACCTACATAAACATAATAGCAGTTGCTGCGCTTCATCAGCTTGAGTAGTTCTTTGTCTTTTGAAACATCTGCTCTGACCTGCGCGGTCCACTTTGGCGTAAGCCCTGTCGAAAGCATTCGTTCCAGCAGTTCTTTAGTATGATTACGGTTAGCGGCGAAGTTATCGTCATAGAAGAAGACTTTTTGCGCGTTAAGGCATCTCAGTTCCTCTATTACATTCTCAACGCTTCTGAACCGGTATTCCCGGCCAAACATACGGATTACCGAGCAGAAATTGCATCCGTACGGACACCCTCTTGATGTGGCAACAGGCGTTATGGACATCTTTTCGACACCGCGTATCAGGTTAAGGTCAGGAAACGGAAGCGAATCCAGGTCACAGATAAGACCTCGGTCTGGATTGTGGATAATCTCGTCACCGCGCTTGTAGGACAGTCCTCTAATACCTTCCGGCTCGGAACCAGACTCCAGAGCATCCAGTAGTTCGACTATCGTCTCTTCACCTTCACCGCGAACGCAATAATCTCCATGCTGCAGAGCCTCATCAGCCATAAAACTCACATGGCTTCCGCCAAGGATTACTGGAATACCTGTTGAGCTGATTCTATCGGCTATACGGTATGCTTCTGGGGCAGTTGAAGTAGTTGTAGAAATGCCGACAATGTCAGTTTCCTTGACTTCGTCCATGTTAAACCCGGATAGTCCCTGATTGTAGACAACAACTTCCCGACCTTGTTGTTTGAGGATTGAACCGAGAAGAGGAAGCCCTAACCTTGGCAGAATGATTCTGCTGTAGACGTGATAACCTGGTGCTTTAGGCTCGATTAGCGCGATTTTCCCGTACTTCATATATGTCTCCCGTTCTTAATGAAGGTAGAAGGGAACAGGAGAACGGGACAATAGGACTATTGATGTCATCCGGAATCCTATTACCTGTTCCCTTGCACCTCATTTTTATTTTGGTTCTGCTTCCCTGAGTTCGGCGGCCTTTTCTTCAGCCAGTGTATCGTTTATGAATACACCCGCGCCGGATTCGGACCCAGCCAGATACTTCAGTTTCTGAGGTGTCCGGTACGGCGGATAGAACTCTATATGGAAGTGATAGTAATCATGATTTTCCCCATCTGTGGGAGTTTGATGCAGCACCATCATATACGGGAGCGACATATTCCAAAGATTATCGTATTTAGCGAGCATTATTTTGAGGATGTTCGCCAAATCAGACTTTTCTTTCTCCGAAAAATCGGTCAGGCAGCCCATGTGTCCCTTCGAGAAGATGTGAACCTCATACGGGTAGCGGGCATAGAACGGGATAGCTGCCATGAATGAATCGTTCTCGATGACAATGCGCCTGCCGTCTTTCTTTTCTTCTTCGATGATATCGCAAATCAGGCACCGGCCTGTTTTTTCTTTATGCTCGCGTGAAGCGTCAAGCTCTCGCTGAATCATCGGCGGGATGAACGGATAAGCGTAGATTTGACCATGCGGATGGGTAATCGTAACGCCAATCTCTTTGCCTTTGTTTTCGAAAATAAAGACATAATCTATGTAGTCTTTGGCGCCAAGTTCTTCATACCTGTCTGTCCAGACCTCTATCAAATTGCGTATATCTTCTTCGCTCTCCTGAGCAAGCGAACCTTCATGGTTTGACGAATATAGAACGACCTCGCAGACGCCATTTGCAGGTCTGACCTTGTAAAGCTCTGTAGGCTCGACTGCCTCCGGCGGGGCCGGATATTGAAGCGACGGGAACTTGTTTTGGAAAACTACTATTTCGTAGTCTTCGGACGGGACCTCGGTAGGAAACGCTCCCGGTTTGGTAGGGCAGAGAGGACAGTAATCCTTTGGGGGCATAAAGGTGCGGTCCTGCCGATGAGTTGCTGTTATAACCCACTCTCTCAAAAGCGGATGCCATCTAAGTTCGGACATTTACTTTTTCTCCCCGGATTTCTTGCAATTGCACTTATTGAAGCTGTAGTAGATCAGAGTCCTTCCCCCGGAGATCTCTATCTTTTCCTTCTTCATCTCCATAATAAATTGATAAAACCTCCATGCAGCGAAAAACGAGCCTATCTCCCGGCCCGCCTGTGCTTGTTTACATGTTACTACCTCACAGGGAAGGATAGCAAGAGGCAGAAAGGGAAAGCAGAAAGAGTAAAGTGAAAAGTGGAAAGTTATATGCGTCGGCGCGCGCTTTTTGCGCCTACGCCCAGTTATGAGTCTCAATCATCACTCATCCTGGAAATCCGTCTATTATCAACTCGTCCGGGTAATCTATTCAGCTATCTACTCCCTCAGTAAAGCAGATTCAATTGGCAACTGCCTTCAATGTTTGCAGTGGGTTCTTTTCTGCTATTTTTGGCATGAAGTAGAAGAAGTACAAAAAAAAATGCCCGTCCAGTTCTGCTAGACGGGTTTGCGAAGGTTTTAGCCTTCTCAAATTGCCACAACACATTAGGAAGGAGAAAAAGATGTTTTTTCTCTATAAAAGATATATGCAATAATCGTGCCAATTGCCCGTACTTTTACCAGAGGTGAAATAAAATTATTTTTTAAATCCTGCACTGTACTAATTATTTGCCTGGTTGATTGCAGAGCAGGATTTGCGGGTACATTTTTAATGTCAGAGTTCAGGAGATGGGCATGAAAAAACATGTCATGGGTCTGGTAGACCGGCAACTGGGACAATCGCGAGCGCTTCAACGGGCAGCACTCAATACAACAGGGCTTGGAGAGCCGCCTCCAGAGCCAGGGCCTGTCATTACAATCTCCAGGCAGCTTGGTTCAGGCAGCCGTCAGGTTGCGCAAAGGCTGGTTGAACGGCTGGGATGGAGTCTGTGGGACAAGGACTTGGTCGATGCCATAGCCAAAGATGCAGATGTCGACCGATGGATAGTCGAGACATTCGACGAAAAAACCATCTCAGAAATAGATGTCCTGGCACGTACTCTGACGGGCCAGTATGAATTCGGCGGGTTTATGTATGGTCAACATCTGGCCAAGGTGCTGCTTGCGGTTGCAAGGCATGGTTATGCAATCATCCTGGGCAGAGGAGCGAACTTTCTTCTGACAGGTGCTCTCAATATCCGTCTGGTTGCAAGCGAAGAGGTTCGTATCACTAACTTGATGGATTACGGTGAACTCTCGCGTGAAGAAGCGCTCGACCGGATTCGGCAGACTGACAAGGAACGCGCTGATTTTATCCGCAAGGTCTACCTGAAGGATATCGAAGACCCTCTTGCTTACGATGTCGTAATCACTGTTGACAACTTCGGAATAGAAGGTGCGGTTGAGATTATTCTTACGGCCTACCAGGCGAAGTATGAGAAGAAGGAGAAGAAAGAGGAGTAATTCAGGCTATCTCGGCGCGCCAGTCTCTATCCACTGCCTGATAATATCCTTACTTTCCTCCCAAGCATCTCCTCCGGTGTGCTTTGTAAGTGCAGCGCCTATTGTGAAGTAAGGGCTGTTCAATGGTTGGTCTGGTATGACCCAGGATTCAGCGATAATCCTGTCATAGTCAATCATAGGACCTTGATGGCAGCCGCTGCATCGCACAAGGGCTATCGGATAGATATCGTCAGTGAAGGTCAGAAGGCTGCCTGCAAAGTTTTCACCTACGGTGTTGAAACTGAGTACATAAGGGCTGGACAGCGGGACTTCGAATATTGATTCTGCGCTTGTGGTTATCTCTATCTTATAGGTGGTTCCAGGTTCAAATCCGCTTGGGAACGTTACTTCCAAAGTCTGATTGTTTTGCCAGTTGAACTGAGGCGGACCTTCTACTTCAGGAGTTATTCTGAATGAGTCTTCGACGCTCGACCTCAGCATAGGCTGGTCGAAGCTGATTCTGACAACTGCAGGACTGACATCAATCTCCGAAGCGTTTTGTGCCGGAGTAGTTCGGGTTACGGTTGGAGCTGAGTGCGTGCATCCGCCGATTATGGTCATAACAGCAAGCACTATCATCGCAAAGGTAGCTGCAGCATGAGTATGAACTCGACTACCAGCCAATTGATGGTCTCCTTTCACTGCCTGTCGGAATAGTCAGCGCCTTTGGCTAAGTACCCTGTTGCAGTGAGGGTAAAACATCTGCACGCGGCTATGTGAGTCTATTCAGCCCACGAATTTCTGAAATATGAGATGAGCCAGACAGTAAGTATGACTGCTGCCGCGCCAGCACCGATGAAGAACCACAAGTGAGAGGAATTGCGAGGTTTTTGAGGTGTCATTTCAATACCCAGGACTTTTCTGGCATCTACATCGCCGGTCTCAACAGCGTTTTTTACATAACTAAACAGCTTTTCCTGGCCTACTTTTTCCTCGATATACTTGAACGAGTAGAATTTCCGCTTATACTCCTCTGGAATGACCATTTTGACCATATTAGGGTCGCCAGTCTTGCCGTAGAGCTTGGATGCCTTGCCTGTTGAGAAATATACGGCTGCAGCTTCCTGGAACCAGATTGGGAGGGCTTTCGGGCAGGCCAGAGTGATGTAAGCATGAACCATTTCATGTGCCAGATTGTCTTCCAGTTCGTCATGGTATTCGGATTCGAGCAGAGCAATGTATCTTCCCTGAAGTGTTACGCCCCGCACGGTTGATTCTGTGGACTGGTCGAGCGTTTCCCATGAAGCAGTGACCTCAGACGGCATAGCATCAGTAGATGGATATTTTCTGACATAAACAAACCCCGGCGGAGGAGCGATTTTGACCTCATCCCTAAGTTGTACGACGGACTTGATGCTGCTCGTGGATAGAAGGTAGCAGTCTCCTTTGAGGAATTCAGCAGCTAAAGCAGCCTGATGCCGTATTGCAAGGTGGTGCGGGTTGAGATGCCCTGCAGCATCCAACTCGTTTACGATTTTTGCACATTCATCTGCGAATGCTCTGGCGGATTTTTGGTCGGAAAAGTTGGGATTTCGCAGGTGGTCAGCCCGGTTTTCAGCGATGAGGCGAGCCAGCGTAGGACAGCGGGCCAACACAGGGTCAACACCCTGGTGAGTTTCGTTGCCAGGAATCAATACCTGTGCCCGGATAGGTTGAGCTATTACAAAGATGAATAAAACCGCTGCCAGTTTCAGCACGAATCAGTCCTCCAGTTCATCTTACGCAGCCTGCCAGTCAGAAGTTCCGCAAGTGCGGAACGCGGAATGCGGAGTGCGGAATGAAGGGAAAGTAACGAGTTTCGAGTGATGAGTATGCGTCGGCGCGGTTTTTGCGCCGACGCTCAGTTATGAGTCTCAATCCGCATCTGCAAAAAAACCATCTTTTCCTGTCTTCTCTTATTTAGAGTTTTCCTCGTTTCCCCTAGTTCCGCGTTATATAATCTGTTCTTCTTAGTTGACTTTGATGGTTAGCTGCTGATTGGTTTGGATTGTTATTGGGATTTTGAATGTTATATTGATGTTTTCGGCTTCATAGTCCCAGTTGACATCTGCTGGTTTGCCGTCGATTTTGACCTCTACTGCATTTGGACGCTTGTTTTTATGAAAAGTGAAGTTGAACTGGTTTATCTGCAGACTTCCCCAGGCCAGCGTAAGCGTCTCAATCTGAGAATCTGATGCCCTTTGTTCAGAGAATGTTCCCCAACCGCCGGATGTTATAAAGAATGCCTTAAATCCGTTGCCGTAGAGCTTCGGAGATACTGTTATGGCAGCCTGGGAGGCATCGTAGTGCCATCCTGAGATGGATTCCAGCAGGTACCAACTGGACATCGGTCTTGCGTAGTGGTCTCCGCATTCTACCTCGTTCCACGGGTTGCGCTCTGTGCCGTCATAACGGTCTCTGGCAGCTTTGACTATCTGCAATCCTTCGTCTACCAGACCTTCGTGTATCATGAGACCAGCTACTTCGTATTCAACTCCCGTCCATACTTCATCTGCGTAGTCGATGGCCTTTTTAGCTGGACGCCCGCCTTTGGGCCAGGTGCAGTTCAGGAGGCCCATATCGTGCGGGCTTGCATAAATACGCTGCTGCTCGAAACCTTTGAAATCGTGCCGGAAGTTGTTTTGGTAGATGCTCCTCAACGTGGATTTGACATGCTCCGGCGGCAGAATGTAACCAAGCCCCAGTATGTGCGCCCACCACTGGCCTATGAACTGGTCTGAAAGGCATCCTCGGCCGTACTGCATCTCCTGGTGCTCGTTTTCATCGTAGATTTGGATGTAGTAGTCGCCATCGAAAGTCTCATCATCCAAATTGCGCTTTCCTGCCTCAAAACGGTTATGATACTGCTGCACAAGCTCAGGTTCATCCATGATAAGCGCCATTTTTTCGGCAGCCAGAAGCGCAGCGAGGTAAAGCCCCGTGATGAAGCTGTTTCGGCCGTAAACGTTACAGTCGTAGGTGTTCCACTGGGCGCCGTCCATAACGCCGTCTTCATCGCTGTCCCATCTGGTCATGGCGTAGGCCATCGCTCGCTTGACTCTGGGCCAAAGACCTGCCAGGAAGTCCTTATCTCCGGAAAGAAGGTATTCCCGACAGGTTTTGAGCACGGTTCCACACTGACCATCAGCAGCGACGCCTTCTTTCCATCTGGGAAGGTAAGTCGGCAGCACAGTGCGGTGAGGGATTTCACCGTCATCGAGCAGTTGGGCTACCAGGTCGGTCTCGCGCATCGTCCTTTCCAGGTCAGGGAACAGGCGGGAAAGCGTCATCTCGTAGTTCCAGACGTGAGTGCAGTTGAGCGGGCAGCATCCTCCGGTCCTTTGCCATGATGTGCTTGCCCCGTGGCAGCCTTCAAAAGCATGAAACTTTCCGTCTTCGTTCCAGAGGCATGTGGGGCTGCGGATTGTCGATATCTGGCTTGAAATGCAGTCCAAAAACCAGTAGGGCAGCGTGCTATCGTAGAAAGTGCTGCGGAAAAGGAGTGTTTCATCTACCAGCCTGTCGAAATTGTAGATAACATAGTCTACGACTTCTCTGGCGTTTCCGAACCAACCGCAGTAAGCGTTGCCAATCCAGAACAGGCTCTTTTTGTCTGCTACACCAAGCCAGTCCTGCTTCCAGTTTACATAATGGTTAGGGAAATGCCAGGTGTAGATGAATGTGATTTGTCTGGTCTCGCCAGGGGCAAGTTCTACAGGCACTGCAAGTGCTGAGTTGAAAGTTTTCCCTCTTGGGCTGGGTTTGGAAGTCTCTATGTTAGCCAAAACACCGTCTGAAGCGAAATCTGTCCAGAATGCCTGAAGGTCATCCCAGGCTGCAAGCGCTGTTGCATCATCTGACAGTGTTCCGAGGACCATCGTTCCGGCAGTTGGGCTGTATTCCGGCAGGTCAGGGTTATCCATGACAATCAAGGTGCAGCCGTTGTCTCTGATTACCTCGTTTCTATTGCCTCCGTAGCCTGAGAAGCTGGTCCCATGGATGTCTCCCAGGCCATCATAGCCTGCAGCGTTCTGCAACGCGGCTGCGATGGAGGCTTTCAACAGCACATTGCACGGGTTATGCAGCGAAAATCTGAAGATAATTGCAGGCAGGCCGGAGTCTTTGGAGTTCAACGGGACAAACGGGGAGAATGCCTGTAGGCTGACCTCTACCGGAAGGCTGTCATCTTTATATGCTACTTCAGCTATGGGGTATTCTCCGACGAACTCCGTTGCCTCAACTCCAGGAAGCTCTTTCAGAAGCCGTTTTGACTCCTCTGGTACGATATAATCATTGACTGAAGGCACAGGCGGGAACTCTTCATCATACAATGCACTGGACTGGAGGACTCTTGCGACTGGTTCAGCATCACCAGCCTTAGCCCAGACGGCGAAAAAGCTGTCAGGAACCATTGCAAGGTGGTTTGCGACGTTGAAAATCTGCCACTGACGAAGCGACCCGTCGCCTGCAAGTGCAATAGTGCCTGCGCCTATACCGCCAAGCGGCATTGCGACGGACCTCAACCTCTCGTTTCGATACACTCGCTCTCTGCCACCTGTCATCAGTTCCTGTTTCCACTGTTCGAAATCCCGCATCTTCGTTACCTCCAATCCTCCAATGAATGGTTTGACTTTTAGGAGCAGATATCCTACCGATGAAATGCGGAATGCGGAGTGCGGAATGAAGGGAAGTGATGAGTTTCGAGTGATGAGGAACTACCCTCGAGGCTGTCTCAAAAGTACTGTCTTTTTTCATGGTAAATGGCGTCAAGAAGTAATATACTTTATGTATGGTAGCTAAGAAGAGATGTGAACCTGTATTCAAGACCTACAACCAGGATCAGTTGATGTTGTTGCCGCCTTCATTGGACGAGCTTATTGAGCCGAATCATCCGGTACAGGTTGTTAGCAGGGTGATAGACCAGATAAGCCTTGCTCCTATTCTGGAAAAGTATAAAGGAGGAGGCACCTCAAGTTACGATCCACGGATGCTTTTGAAGGTATTGGTGTATAGTTATTTTTGCAACATTTTCAGCAGTCGCAAGATAGAAGCATCACTTAAAGAGAACATCCACTTTATGTGGATAAGCGGCATGAGCCGGCCTGACCACAACACGATTAACCGGTTTCGCTCACAACGGCTGGCTGAGGCATTGAAGGAGATATTTTCTCAAGTTGTTCTGCTTTTGGTGGAGTCGGGTCTTGTCAGTCTCAAAGAGGTCTATGTTGATGGTACCAAGATAGAGGCGAATGTCAACCGCTACAGTTTTGTGTGGGGCAAAGCAATAAGCTGCAATGAGAAGAGGATATGTAAGCAGCTTAAGGAGTTGTGGGAGTATACACAGAAGGTCGCAGCCGAGGAGCTTAAGGATGATCCCGATCCTGATTTTGATCCGATAGATCCTGAAAAAGTAAAAAGACAATTGAACGGATCGAAACAGCATTAGCAAACAAGCCAGTGGACAAGAAGGTCAAAGCAAAGCTCAGCCGATCTAAGAAGAACTGGCACCAGATCTTGCAGAGATACAAGGAGTACAAAGCTATCCTGGACGGGAGGAACTCATTTAGTAAAACCGATCATGATGCAACGTTTATGCGAATGAAAGGGGATCATATGAGCAACAGTCAGCTCAAGGCTGGCTACAATGTCCAGTTAAGCACGCACAATCAGTTTATTGTCAACTACTCCCAGCATTCTGACCCGGCTGACACGAAGACTCTGATAGCTCACCTCAAAGAGTTTGAGTGGCTCTACAAGAAGATGCTCGATGTAGTGGTGGCTGATGCTGGATATGGAAGTGAAGAGAACTATTTGGCGTTGGAGGCTGCAGGGGTAGAAGCCTACATCAAATACAACTCATTTGACAGGCAAGCAAAGACCAGGAAGCCAAATCTTTTCATTTATGATGAAGATAATGACAGTTATCGCTGTGCTGGTGGAAGAGTTCTGAAGATGGCATATAAATACCAGAAGAAGACCTCCAGTGGGTTTATCAAGGATTATGTGCGTTATGAAGCAGATGATTGCTGCGACTGCCAGTTAAGAGAAGAGTGTTGTCGAGGAATGGGTAACAGAAACCTTGATGTCAATTACCGACTGGAGAGGATAAAGGCAAAAGTACATCAAAGGCTTACCAGCGACAAAGGAAAATACTATCGGAAAAGACGTGGGATTGAAGTGGAATCAGTCTTTGGCAACATCAAGCAAAACAAGGGGTTCAGGCGATTTATGCTAAGGGGTATGTCCAAGACTCAAATTGAGATTGGACTCATTGCAATAGCCCACAATATCATCAAAATAGCGGCATAATCTGTCCTGTTCTTGCTTTTCACAACCAGCTTCCTCACCACTATTCGCTCAGCTAATTTTTCCGCCACAGAAATCAAAACCTAAAAGAATAAATGACTGCCTCAATCTGCTATTGAGACAGCCCCGAGTGTGGATGTGGTAGCCCAAGTGTAGTGTAGGAGGCAGGCTGGACGTATACCAGCCTGCCTTTTATTTACATCTTCAGCTTATACTCCTATTTACCGATAATTCTTATTGTCAGGAGTCTCACTATATTACCTTCAACGCTACAGTAGAGATATCCAAACACGCGGAAAGGAAAAAACTTTCATGCATAGCCCGGAACTGTCTATTTCTATAACAACATGCAATGGCTTCCCGTTTATATCCGTAAGAGGCACTGTAAGCGCTTGGCATGGCAGATTGATTGAGGATGTTGTCATGAACTACCTGTTAGAAGGCACCCGGGCAATTATGATAGACCTGTCCAACGCTGTTATCTCTGACCCTGAGACTATGTCGCTGTTGATAAGGACCCTCAGAGCAGGCGGCACACAGATGCAGATGACCGTTGCAGCAAACGGGCGCATCATTCCACTACTCAGGATGGCAGGGCTTGATCCCAGCATAAAGATATGCGGAAGCGTAGACGAAGCAGTTGATGTTGTAAAATCAGCTAATGTTCCACAGGATTTTTTAAGCTCCCGGTGGATACCACAAGCAGCGGAAGATGAAGACCTTCCGCTTGCTGCGTAACTTATTTATCTTCTTTATATTCTTTTATAAGTGCGGGAATACAGCTTCCACTACCAGGGCTACCGGTACATTTTGCCATATCTCGAGTTCAGGTTTAGTGATATCCCATTCCTCGGCTGAAGGCTCCATAATCCTTCGTACGGTGAACCCACGAGCCGCAACAGCATTGATGTAGGTAGCAAGAGTGCGGTGCCGGACTATACCAGAAAATCCAGGCCGCAATTCCTCGTTGAAGTAGTTGTGAGTGTTGTTGCTTGAATTACCATGATAGGCTTTAATTAGCTGTGGTTCAAAGCAAGGGTGGCCCACTGAGAAGATAAACCTGCCTCCGAGGCAGATAATGCGCGCAACTTCGGCAATAACAGCGCTTAGACTTTCGAATTTATCTAAAGACATATGGCAGATGACATCATCGAAGGCGCTGTCATCCAACATATACAGGTCCTCAGCCTCACCTACATGATAAATAATTCCGCGCGGGTCGCGTGACTCTTTCCTGCGAGCTGATTCTATAGCCTCTACTGATTTATCGACACCGGTTACTTGTGCTCCATGCACAGCAAGCCATCTGGACAAGCGGCCATCTCCGCAGGAAAAATCTAATACATTTCGCCCACTGACAGGGCCTATCAAATGTTCTAATGCACGCAAGGCAACAAGGTCTGAAAGCGTTTCCGCTGTTACCTCATGCCCTGCAGGATGTATTAACTGGTCTGGGTAGTCCGCCAAAGTTTTCTCCACTTATTGTCTTTCTACTTTCTTAATGTTTGGCTGTGAGGAAGCATGTCCTTAGTGTGGGAATATTTACCCTCTGCCTCATTGACGATTGAAAGCCCTGTGATGTTCCGAAATGTCATCAAAAAGGGCTGATGATAGCAGGTTAAGGACTGCTCAACACCTCTGCCAGATATTAAATCGGGACGCCTGAGCACTCACGTCAGCAAGCGTCCCATATACTAATTCGACATCATTCTACCAGTATCCTACCCAATCGTGCTGCAACAATTATCACTTGCAAGGCAAGATGATTGCATCATGATAGAAAGTCTTGTTTCAGAAAATGGATATTTTAATCAGGCTGCTGATTCTGAAGAGCCTGAATTGACGTTTGGCTGCCAATTTTATGCAGGATAGACTAAGCCGCAAGTGAAGCAACTCATCCAATGAGGTGCAACTGCCTGTCATACAATCTTAACAAGCCCTGGCATGGGAGGAAGAATAATTACTTGTATTGCGATGGGCACTTTCGCTCTTTTGTGCCGCACAAGTTCCCATGCGGCTACTGCGAGACTGCAACAATAAATGGTTTGTAGAAAAAAACAGGCAATCAGGCAGGTCTTCCCAGTAAGAAGCTCTGCCTGACCACCTGTAGATGCTGATTAGCCGCTGCGTTTGAGCAGTCCGACCTTTTTACAATAGATTTCCATTCTGCGAAAGATTATCAATCCCAAAGGAATTAGAACAATCCCAAGTATAGCCAGCGGAAGGATTTCATTCCACAATGCTGTGATGCCGTCGCCATCGAGCAGCGCCCGTCGCATGCCTCTCAGTGCATAAGTAGCAGGTGAGAGTTTGGATATCAGCTGCATCCAGCCTGGAAGGACTGAGATGTCATAGTATACACCAGACACCAAAAGTAGGATTCCCTCCACAATCCCGGTCATCTGCGCACCTTTTTCTGGTGAAACCAGAGGAAGGATAGCCACTAGCGTGCCTAAGCCGATGAATGAAAGGTTCGCCACCGCAAGCACTGCCAAAGCCCCGACAAAGTTCGATTTTGACAGGTCGAGATGGAAGACCAGCGCGACAATAATCAACATAACAATAGCCCGCATCAGGCTGTAGAATATTGTCCATGTGCACATACCAAGAATATGTACAGACCTCGAAACCGGAGCCATGAATGTATACTCAATCGTTCCTTCCCATCTTTCCCAGGTTATCATATTCGAGATATCCCAAAATATGACAGCCAGGTATCCCCAAAGCAGCGAACCAGTCAGAAGATACAGTATCAACCGGCTGATATCCACTCCGGGACCAGCAACGCTTTGAACACCAGCACCTAAAAACCCTATTGCCAGTGTTGTGGCAAGTGAGTATACCATGAACACTACTTCCCACATCCAGTAACGCTTGGTCAGTGTAATCTGTCTATATGTAAATGCGTAGCCTACCAACGCACGCCGAAAGAACGGTAGCATCAATCTTCCTCCTCTGCCTCATCAATGCTCTTCCCGGCCAACTTGATGAAAACCGTTTCAAGCGATGGAGAATCGCCACAGGTGTTACATCCTGCCTTTATTTCATTGGCTGTTCCCATAGCCACAATCTTTCCGCTGTTCAAAATGGCGATTCTGTCACACAGTGTTTCAGCTTCTTCCATATCGTGCGTCGTGAGAAGGACAGTACCTCCATGCTCATTACGTATCTCTCTGACGAAGCTCTGGACCTTGCGTTTCGATTTAGGGTCAAGTCCGGTCGTAGGTTCATCGAGCAGTAGAAGCGCCGGATATGTCATAAAAGCTCTGGTAATGGCGATTTTCTGCTGCATTCCACGAGAAAGCTCACTCATTTGTATCGTCAGCTTATCCATCGGCATATCTAGCCTTCGAAGCAGTGCCGTCATTCTGCTGCGAGCTTCTTTGGCAGGAATACCATACAGTCTGGCAGAGTAAGTCAGGTTTTCAATGGCAGACATGCTCCTGAAAAAGGCAGCATCTGCAGAAACCCGGCTAATCATATTTCGTACTATATCCGGTTCTTTGGTAACATCGTGTCCAAAAACCCGTGCTATACCTTCATCTGGGAGTAAAAGAGTCGATATGATACGAATCAATGTTGATTTACCTGATCCGTTTGGCCCAAGCACCCCGAATATCTCGCCCTGGTTTACTGCAAACGAGACAGAATCCACAACACGAGTAATGGTCTTCCGTCTAGCCAGAAGTCTCATTATGCCTTTTCGGTCTTGACTGCCCCTGCCGTCTTTGCGAAAGCTCTTTGTCAGGTTCACTATTTCCAAAGCAACTGTATTCATCTTGTTATTCTCAGCATTGTTTGAACCTACAATACTGGTATATGTACACTGCGACATTACTAGACTCCTGGTCCATCAATCGGAACTACCGTCATTCTGAACTTGTTTCAGAATCTAAAATCAGATGCCAAATCAAGTTCGGCATGACTGGATAAACGTCACCCTACTCTGACCTTATGCGCCATCATCTGGGACGCATCTTAATCTATATAGCCTGTAATGCCACCGGTGATAAGTATTATAAGTACGCATTTATCAGGTTACCCATTGGTGTAATGATTGCTGGTAGTAAAGAGTGCAGAAGTTAGAGAGAGGCTATCTACTCTCAGATGAGTCTATTCGTTTGTCGGAGGTATGAATCCGAATTCTCGAATTTTACTGCGAAGCGTTTTTCGGTCGATTTCAAGAATATTCGCAGCGGCTGACCGGTTCCAATCACAATAAGTCAGAACACGTTTAATATGGTCGCGTTCGACATCTCGCAGAGATTTGACTGCACTTGCAGATTTTCTCTTTGCTTGAGGTTTGATTCCGTTAATGATGAGATGGCCGGGTTGAATACAATTGCTGTCACATACCATAACACATCTTTCTATGCAGTTTTCCAGTTCGCTTATGTTGCCCAGCCATTCGCAGTCGATTATCTGCTCAAGCGCAGCGCTGGAAATAGATGACACCTGTCTGCCTGTCTCAGCAGCATATTTCTTTATGAAGTGGTCTACAAAGGTAGGAATATCCTCACGTCTTTCTCTTAACGGAGGCAGCGTTACTACAGATTTACTAAGCAGTTTATACAGGTCTGCATTGAAGTTGCCGGATTCCACTGATAAAGCCAAATCCTGGTCTGTTGCAGCAACCAGCCGAACGTCAGCCGATACTGCACCATCAGGCCTTACAAACCGCTTTTCTTTCAATACCTGGACCAGTGCAGCCTGCATTTCTGCGCTAAGGTAGGCAATTTCAGTAAAGAAGATTGTTCCTCCGTGCGCCAGCTCAAGCCACGGAACCTTATTGGGACTATTATTTGAAGACAGACCAAAAAGTTTATCTTCAAGCTCGGTTTCCGAAAGCCCCGAACAACGGACTTTCACAAACTGACCGTTAGCACGCTTGCTTTGGTAATGGATAGCTCGTGCAAGATACTCTTTTCCAGTTCCCGGTTCGCCGCAAATGAGCACTGGTGTATTGGAAGGAGCCACCTGAGAAGCAATTGATCTGGCTTCTGTGACTGGCTGGCCTTTGCCAATAGGCATATCCAGTCCGTAACGTCTAAGCAGCTCAGATTGAAGATACCTGTTCTGACTTATCAGCCGCAGGCGCTCCAAAATTCTATCTACCTTGAGGCTGATTTCTTCGGTGTTCAGCGGTTTAAGGATATAATCCCATGCGCCCAGCTTCAATGAATCCACTGCGGCACTTGCGGTATCTACACTGGTCATAACCAGTATAGCGAGGTCAGGGCATTCCTCTTTTATGGCTTTGATGGCCCTGCGTCCGTATACTTTTGGCAGACCTAAATCCAGGATAACCAGGTCATACGGTAATGAGCAGGCGTTAGAGGCGGCTTTTCTACCGTCTTGGACTTCAACAACAATATGTCCCATACCTGTCAGCAGGTCATTGATTAAAGTCCTGCAACTGGGATCTTCATCTACTAAGAGTATCCTGGCCATAAATTTTTCCAGGCACAGCACTTACTGGCGGTGGGCATACAATAAGTAACCGTGTCCGCTTGCTTGGAGATTTTTTGAAAGATGGCTGTTAACTTGCCAACCTGACAGATTATAACCGCCGACCGGCTGCTTTGGCAAGGTCTATAATAATGAAAGCTAATACAGCAATGTGCCGTAATTCCTGCAGATTGAGGCATTGAGGTTTAAATTTCTTAACGAGATTAGAGTGGCAGAAATTATTAGGTGAAATAGTTCATAGCCTCTTGACATACAGGCGTAATCCCAGTAATAATACTAGTGCTTCTTTTTTCTCCTTTCACTACCTCAGTTGGGCTTGGCTGGCCGCCCAACGGCCAAGTCTTCCTTTTTTTCAACGTAGTAGAGTCCCTCTGACTCAAAAAATTTTTTGGGCCGCAGTATCACTACCGCGACCCAGGGTTATTGCATTTTAGCTGATTCCTGCAATCAACTGTGCGGTTTCGGACACGGATTCGTCTATAATGCTGATTGCCCGGTCAAGTTCTTCCTCTGAAATAATGAGAGGCGGCTCTATACGGATAACTTTAGGGTTATTCAGACTGTAAGCCACCAAAAGACCTTTCTTACCACATACGGTGATTACCAGCGCAGCAAAATCGTCCACACTGAACTCGATTCCAGCCAACAGACCTTTTCCGCGAACCTCTTTGATGTATTCA
The DNA here is from genome assembly GCA_029551395.1 of Armatimonadota bacterium. Lineage (GTDB taxonomy): Bacteria > Armatimonadota > UBA5829 > UBA5829 > DTLH01 > JAKPFN01. The sequence continues at coordinate 52,489 of JAKPFN010000007.1, forward strand.
GGGTGCTTCACCGCTATCTCTTGCAATTTTTGGAGCATCTTTCCGCCTAAAGTGGCTGAACGGTTGACCAAATCCTCATCGATTGTAGTCTGTATTGCGGCTAATGCTGCAGCGCAAGCGAGCGGGTTGCCGCCAAATGTCGAAGAATGCAGATAAGGGTTCTTATCGAAGAGAGAATGCCACACTGGTGCGGTAGCGCTGAAAGCCCCAACTGGCATTACGCCGCCTCCGAGCGCCTTTGCCATAGTAACGATATCTGGCACCACTCCATAATGCTCGCTTGCGAACATAGCTCCCGTCCGGCCGAACCCTGTGCGGACCTCATCCAGAATCAATAGTGCGCCCTGCTGGTCACAGATATTCCTGACTTCCTGCAGATAACCATCAGGCGGAAGAATAACGCCGCCTTCACCCTGGATGACTTCGAGTATTACTGCAGCGGTAGTATTATCCACTGCTTCGGCCATAGCCTGTGTATCACCAAAGGGAACGTTCTTTACATTCGGCAGAAGCGGATAGAAGGCCTGTTTGTAGACTTCTCTTCCTGAAACTGACAACCCGCCAAAAGTTTTCCCGTGGAACCCGTTCTGTGCGCTTACAAAACCAGGCCGTCCGGTGTGAACCCGCGCTGCTTTTAATGCTCCTTCAACGGCTTCCGTTCCTGAATTGCAGATAAACGAATATTGAAGATTACCAGGTGTGACTTTTGCCAGGAGTTCGCAAAGGTCGGCAAGCTCCGTAGACATAAAATAATGGCTTTTCAGGGCTTCTTTGGTAAGCTGGTCCTTTACAGCCTGGACTACTCGCGGGTGCAGATGACCGAGGCTGAATGCGCCGTAACCACCAACACAGTCCAGATACTCATTGCCGGCAATATCGCGAATATAGACGCCATAAGCATCTTTCTCCGGCACAGCAAATCCACCGAATTTAAGCAGGTTTGCCATAGATGGGTTTACATACTCCCGGTATTTATCCAGGGTTTCTTCTGAGATTTTCTCAGGGTCAAAGCTCATATTCTCACAACCTCCAGTAAGCTGACGACACCAGATACATATAAAACAGACAATTCCAATAAAGATTATAACATCTCTAAATCCCGATATCTGATGGTCAGAAAAGGCAACTCCTGCCGATGCTTGCATCAACAGGCTGCCTCATGGTATTAATCATAGCAGTTTTGTCTACTGTTATACATTCGAGGGCGCAGCACGTGTCCCCTGCAAAGTGGGTAATAAAAAAAGCCGACAGTGTAAGTTAGGAGTAATTAATGAGTGTAAGCACAAGAGCAGGAATAATGATGTTCAGCCGAGAGATGCGAAGGCGCGTCTCGCAAGCACAAAGAGAAGGCCGAGGATTTCAGACTCCCGGACCTGGCAGACCACGCGCATGCGGCACCTGCTGTCTTGTCATACTCATCTTACTGACCGTCGTAGTTATATACGCATTCGTTGAAGGCTTTTTTAGAAGTCCTCAAGAAAGAAGAGATGAATCTTCATGCAGCCCGGTTAAAGCAGTTGTCCTGGTGGATAACTGCGGCTGTTGCGAACTGCCGCATTACTCTAACGCAAACCACTGCAATCAAGTATCTGGCAGCCTGACTTAGTCCCCCAGGTGGAATTAATAAACAATCTCAGCATATTTGCCACATTACCGGGCGGCGTGATAAAATTAGATAATCACAGGCCTGAAATTATACTACCGGCAGGCCGACTGGACGGGAACGCAAATTGGCTAATGAAATAAAATCTATTCTTGCGACCGACTGTGGTAGTACCACAACAAAAGCTATTCTCATTGAGAAATTGGATGGAGAGTATAGACTCTCCGTACGTGGCGAGGCGCCGACCACGGTCGAGGCGCCATTTGACGACGTTACAGCAGGCGTTATCAACGCAGTCCGTGAGGTAGAAGACCTCTCTGGACGTAAGATTATCGGAGACGATGGATTGATTTTACGTCCATCGACAGACGATAAGACTGGAGTAGACCTGTATCTCTCCACATCCAGCGCCGGAGGCGGACTACAGATGACAGTCGCCGGTGTTGTTAAGGCAATGAGCGCAGAAAGCGCAGAGCGTGCTGCTCTTGGCGCCGGCGCTATCATCATCGATGTAATTGCCGTGGATGATGGACGGAAGGATTATGAAAAGGTCAAGCGAATCAGAGAGCTTCGCCCGGATATGATCCTTACATCAGGCGGTACGGACGGCGGAACAGTCAAGCATCTGGTGGAAATCGCCGAAATGCTGCTTGCTGCCGACCCTAAACCAAGATTGGGAATCGGACTGAAGCTGCCAGTTATCTTTGCGGGTAACAAAGACGCCCGTGATGCCGTTATGGAGACTCTGCAGGACAAAGTCGATCTGAAAGTGGTCGAAAACCTTCGCCCAACGCTGGAAAGAGAAAATCTAGGCCCAGCTCGAGAAGCAATCCACGAACTCTTCCTCCAGCACGTCATGCAGCAAGCCCCAGGCTACGGAAAACTCTCCGGTTGGACGGATTCCGGGATTATGTCCACCCCTAACGCCGTCGGTAAGATTATTCAGACCATTGCCGAGCAGCTTAATATCAACGTTCTGGCTGTAGACATCGGCGGGGCTACAACCGACGTCTTTTCAGTCTTTGGCGGAACGTTCAACAGAACAGTCAGCGCTAACCTTGGAATGAGCTACTCTATCTGTAATGTTCTTACGGAAGCAGGTGTACCTAGCATCCAGCGGTGGATTCCGTTTGACATACAGGAAGCAGACCTGAGGAACAGGCTCAGGAACAAGATGATCCGGCCAACAACAATTCCACATCAATTGGAAGACCTGAGGATAGAACAGGCTGTTGCTCGTGAAGCGCTGCGGTTGGCGTTTGAGCACCATAAATCTCTTGCTAGAAGCCTTAAAGGTGTCCAGACTGTAAGATCGGTTGGCGACCTTCTGACTCAGGAAGCTACAGGCCAGACACTCGTCAAGATGATGGACCTGGATATGATTGTTGGAAGCGGCGGTGTTCTCTCTCACGCTCCGAGGAACGCCGAATCAGCGTATATGATGCTCGATGCCTACCAGCCGGAAGGCATCACGATGCTTGCCAAGGACTCCATCTTTATGATGCCGCAGCTAGGAGTGCTTTCCACTGTTCATCCAGAGGCTGCTGCTCAGGTATTCGACAGAGACTGTCTTATCAAATTTGGTCACTGTATTGCTCCGGTTGGCAACGGCAAGCCTGGAGATACCGCATGTACAATCTCGATTGACGGAAAAGACAGGGCATTTGCCTATGGAACCATGACATTGATCCCACTGGGACTGGGTGAGAAGAAGGAAGTCACAATCAAGCCATCTAGAAACTTTGATGTAGGCGCAGGCCGTGGAAAGGCTCTAACTACAACAGTAGAGGGCGGCACTGTAGGACTAATTATCGATACGCGCGGAAGACCACTTAATCTTCCGGCGGACAAAAAGCAGAGAATCCCGAAGCTGCAGGAATGGCATGCTGCACTCGGCCTGCAGGCTACGGAGGAATAGCAGATGGGAACAGCGTATACACCAGGGCTTAAAGTTAGCCCCAGAACTATTGTAAGGAAGACCCGCCGACTCCCATTAAAGGGACAGGTTATGGTATCCGAAGGTCAGCAGGTATCTCCTGATACCGTCGTTGCCCGAACTGAAATTCCTGGCATTATGCAGACAGTCAGAGCTGGTGAACAGCTTGGACTGGAACCAGCTGAGCTTAAAGCAGCGTTGAGGGTTCAAGTAGGCGACAAGGTAGAGCGCAATCAGGTGCTTGCCGAGACCAGGTCGTTCTTTGGATTGTTCAAATCTGAAGTTCGGACTCCTGTAGCAGGTACTGTAGAGCTTATCTCCGAGCGTTCCGGACATATTGGAGTTCGTCTTCCTGCCACTCCCATCGAGGTAACGGCCTATATTCACGGTAAAGTTGCCGAAATCATTCCTGAAGAAGGTGTAGTTGTCGAAACACTGGCAGCTATGGTACAGGGGATTTTCGGAGTTGGTGGTGAGCGCACTGGCGAGATCCATATGATTGCCAAAAGCCCCGATGATCCGCTTACCGAAGATATGATCACCCCGGATATGGCAGGTAAGGTAATAGTTGGAGGTGCCAATGTATCAGGGACAGCACTTAAGAAAGCAGCCGAAGTCGGCTGTGCAGGCGTGGTTGTCGGTGCGATAATCGACAAAGACCTGATAGATTTCCTCGGCTACGACATCGGTGTTGCTATTACCGGTCAGGAAGATATCAACACTACACTGATAACCACCGAAGGTTTTGGCTCCATCAGAATGGCAGACCGCACGTTCAAGCTGCTCTCATCACTACAGGGCCAGCTTGCATCCGTCAACGGAGCTACCCAAATCCGCGCTGGTGTTATCAGACCTGAGGTTATCGTGCCTAGAGTTGATATTGGTGTCGAGGATGAGCCTCAGGACTTCGGTCAGATTCTGGATATTGGCTCCCACATCCGCGTAATCAGAGAGCCATATTTTGGCATACTCGGCACTGTGACAAAGCTTCCTCCAGAGCCGGTATTGATACCTTCCGGTGCAACGGTAAGAGTTCTTGAGGCGGAGCTTTCCGATGGCCGCCATGTAACAGTGCCAAGAGCAAACGTAGAGATAATCGAAGAATAACAAGCGGCGAGCTTAAAGCCGCAGATACGTCTTCTCTATATAGAAGTATCCAAATGGTCCGGGATTTTTCTGGTCTCGGACCATATTCATACTAGGCAAAACCTAAAGCAGCATACAGGAAGTGTTATGGCATCAAAATCACTCATCTCCCACAATAAATATCCGATAATTGCGCTACTACTTGTTATAGTTTCCATCCTGCCATCGGCTGGCGCCAGGTATGAGAAAGAATTGGCAGATGGCGTCAGGCTAATTCAGGATGTCAATACTGACCCATCTGCTGCAAATGTAGTTACAGTGCTTTGCATTGACCCTAAGAAACCTGGAGTCAAGCTGGTATCTACTCTTGCCGGTGATAACGTGATGGATGTTGATGCCACCAAAGGCCGGGAGACTATAAGCAAGCTGGTCGCAAGAAAAGGAGCGCTAGCAGGGATTAATGCAGACTTTTTCCCGTTTACTGGAGACCCGCTTGGACTTGCAATAACCGGCGGAGTGCTGGTAAGTGAGCCAATGAACCGCGCTGCCGTAGGGATTACAGATAAAGGCCAGGTAGTCTTTGACCGCTTGAGTTATACCGGGACACTGACAACCGCATCAAATGTTGTATGGCCGCTTCGTGGGATTAATAGACCTCGAGGGCAGAACGAGCTTGTGCTTCTTACTCCCATTTACGGAAAGACTACCGGCGGACAGGCTGGGGCAGAAGCCGTAGTCAAAATCGAAGGTGAAATCAAAGCAAATACGGATATTGTGGCTACAGTCGTCTCAGACCCAGCGCCTGCTGCTGATATCCCGATTCCAGCCGACGGAGCAGTAATCTCCACTCATGGACGTTCTGCGGACTTCCTTATGCAGAATATCCGCGCTGGAGACAAGCTTACTCTTAGATTCAACATCACTACGGCATTCAACAGCGATTGGAGCAGTGTCATGGAAGCTGTTGGCGGCGGGCCTTGGCTTGTACGCAACGGACAAGTGTTTATTGATGCTACAGACGAAGGTTTCGATTCCAGTTTTACACGGGGACGTCATCCAAGGACGGCAATAGGGGTCAATTCATCAGGTGAAATCCTGCTTGTGGCAGTGGATGGAAGACAGTCTATCAGCCGTGGAATGTCGCTTGAAGAGATGGCAGGATTGATGAAGAGCCTTGGAGCAGTCAATGCAATAAACCTTGATGGAGGCGGATCAACTGCACTTTCTATCAAAGGAGTGGTAAGCAACAGCCCATCCGAAGGTATCGAGCGCCCTGTAGCCAATGCGCTGCTGGTTTATGCCAATCCTCGTCCGACGCCTGCAATAAAGGTGAAGTTTTCCGACGATGGACCACTTACGGCAGCATCAGGTGAAGGACGGCTCCTACAGCTAGTCGATGAGTCCACTGGTCAGCCTGTCGATGAACAAACAAAACGCTCTATTGTCTGGGGCACGACCGGCGGGATAGGCTTTGTTAATCAGGAAGGCTGGTTTGTGCCTATCAAAGCTCGAAATGGAGCTGTTACTGCAATTATAGGCGATCAAAAAGTCCAGCTTTCGGTTAAAGTGGTCCCAGGAAAGCCTACTAAACTCACTGCAAAGATGGTTACCGATCCTGCCCCTGTTCAAGGCACTGCCCAGATAGAGGTAAAACTGACTGATTCTAATGGAAATGTGATTCCTGACGCAGTAGTAACTATATCGGTAGCAAAGGGAACGCCGGATTGTGCCAGCAAGACCACGAACGATAAAGGAATTGCTTTATTCGATATTATCTGGGACTCAGTGGATGAAAAAGGCAGTGTGAAAGTTACCTCAGGCAGCTTATCGGCAGAAGTAAAGTAGTGAGAGCTTATCTCTAAATTGCCAGATGGTATGGTTCTTCTTGTTGAATCATTGCGGAATTCGTGTCATAGAGGATGCTGTTGAAATAGGTCAATTTGCAGTTATCAGTACCTATGCTTGACTTGATGCAAGGATTACTGTAATTTGAATCAAACTGAACGTTTTTTCGTAGTGTAGATGCAATAAGCCAAGGAAGGTATTTCCCCTATGCGGATAAGTCACTTAATTGTCCTCGGAATAGCGCTTCTAATTATAACGACATCGACTTTTGCTGGTTCAAGCGAGCAACTGGCTCACAGATACTACACGAGCACAGTATACTCATGGTGGCCCATTTATAAGGACATTGCTTTGTTCCAGAAGTTCGTAGATGAGAGCAAACAGAAGGGAATGAACTCGATATGCATAGATATTCCCTGGACTATTCAAAAGGATAACGGCAATTACGACTTTACAGAATCCGATAAGAGAATCGACTACATAGTGGCGCGTAATATGACCGTCTTTCTCAGGGCAAACACTACGACGCTCGGCGGGCAGATACCAAAGTGGCTGACAGATGAGATGCTTCAACAGACCCCGGATGGAAAGATTTACCGTAGAGAAACCGATGGCGGAACACTTCCATCACTTGCGCATCCAACGGTTCGAGCCAAAATAATCGAGTTTTGCGAACAGATAGCAGCGCATTACGGAAAGCGCTATAAGAGCAAGACTGCAGGCGAATATCCAGTAATTGCGATAATTCCTGCATTCAACCTCTACATGGACACTGAGTATTTTCGGGAAGCTGATGTAGACTACTCGCCGTCTGCTCAGGCTGATTTTTCTATCTGGGCCAAGTCTCATTACCGCACACTGGCTAATCTTAATGACTTGTGGGGCAAGGAATATAAATCCTGGAACGAGGTCAGCCTCAAAGACGCTCACGATACTGCCAAATACCTCTATTTCGAGTTCACTCTACAGAGGATATTGGATAAAATAGGTGATTCCGTTCGCCGTGCAGGGTCAATCCCGGTTGGATTATCAAGCGGGAGCATTGCGGACAACCCGCATCGGCGGACGATGAATATTACCGCCTTGATGCAGAAACTGGACTGGCTTTTAGTAACGGATGAACCAGAGGATAATCATGCATTCTCTGCAGACTATGCCCGGTGCTCTGTTCCTGGGAAAAAGATTGCCAGCGGTATAGATGCTGCCACACATGCTGCAGCAACTAATGGCCGTTATTTCAATCAGGGAGTTAGAGCGTTCGAACACGGTGCCAACGCTGTTCATGTCGTAAACTGGGATTTAGCCAGTTTGAGCGATAACAAAAAATGGCCGTTTTTACACTTCATTGGCAAGTTGACAAGGTATCCTAAGGCAAATCCGAAGCCAACAAAGGCAATCTATGTATCGACCTGGGACTTAATCAACAGAGCTGCAAGTCTTGGCCAGTATACTTCTGCCTATGAATCACTTTCAGAAGGCGGTAAGAAGCCTGTAGACATCCTCCCTGACTATGTAATAGCCTCAAATCCCGATTGTCTGGCCCAATATTCGGAGATTTATCTTCCTGCAAACTGGACTATTCCGACGGCTGTGAGAAAAGTCCTGTTGAAGTCAGAAGATAAGCTCAAAGTATCGAAACCGCTGGTTGCAGGAACTTTGGACGAATACGGCAGACCTGCCGAACCGCTCATCAAGCACTAAAAACTACCTGACTGGCGGCAGGCAGGCAACTTAGGCACATTTTATAAAGAATTTGCATAAGTTTTTGCTTAAACCCTTGACAGGCAGGCTTAGTACGTGCAATCATGCGTACCTAGCCTATAGCGGGTAGACGGAATTGGCAAGAATAGCCGAAAACTTAGCGGAGGTAAAGGGTCGGATCGCCCAGGCAGCACGGCGATCGGGACGAACACCGGAAGATGTCACTCTTGTTGTAGTGACAAAGAAGGTGGAAGTCTCAAGAATCCTGGAAGCAATCTCCGCAGGAGCGACGGAACTGGGCGAGAACTACGTTCAGGAGGCCGTAGCCAAATGGCAGGCCATTGGCTCTGCTGGCGTGCGGTGGCACTTCATAGGCCATCTTCAGAAAAACAAGGTCAAGCAGGCGGTGAAGGTGTTCGACCTCATTCAGAGTGTGGACAGCCTCCCGCTGGCTCAGGAAATCGGGAAGCGCGCGCTGGACCAGGGCCGGATAATGGATGTTCTCATCGAAGTCCGGATTTCCGGAGAAGAAACAAAGCATGGCGTATCGCCGGAGGATGCGCTGGCATTTGCTCAAGAAGTCGCTCAAGTAGAAGGCATAAAGCTGCAGGGATTTATGGGGATGGCCCCGTTTGTAGTAAATCCCGAAGAAGCCAGACCGTTTTTTGCCCGTCTCAAGCAGCTCTGGGATAAACTGCCTTTAGAGCAGCGGCAATGGCTTTCGATGGGAATGAGCCATGATTTCGAAGTGGCAATCGAAGAAGGTTCGAACATGGTTCGTATTGGCACTGCCATACTTGGCCCACGAAGCTAAAGCAGCCCGGAGGACCAAAAGCAACTTAACAGTGCTTGAAGTCAGGCAAGGAGTGGCCGCCCAACACCCAACCCATGACCGGCACACACCAGAAATGGGAGGGTAAAAGCGTGCAGACTGCACCACTAGATGATTTTGAAGAGCAACCAAGAGGGTTCTGGGACAAACTGAAGGAACGAGTCGGACTTGGAGGTTACGATGAGTTCGATGATATGCTGGATGAAACTGGCGGAAGTCGTCGGCCAGTGACCCTTAGAATCCATCCATCAAAAGTTCACCACATCTCTGTCTGGAAGTCTATCTCGTCGCTTGAAAATGCTCAGGAGGCGGCAGATGGACTAAAAGCAGGGCATCAGCAGATCGTAAACCTTGAGAAAGCAAGCCCGGAAATCTGCGGAAGGGTAATTGACTTTCTGAACGGGGTTACGTATGCGCTCGATGGATACGTATCTAAAATAGGAGACCGCGTTTTCCTGTTCACACCTGCCAACTATCAGATTGATGTGGAAAATGGCGGAGAAACTGCTGCTAAGAGTCGGCTTATTGCTGAACAGGAAAGATACTAAGGCCAATTTTCCTGGTCTTTGTCCATGAATAACTACGTGTAGCTGGTCCGATAGTCTCAAAGACCTTCGGACAGTTGCTCGTGTACGGATGGTTGATAGAAAAATGCCGGAACGAACAAGAAGACTTTTAGTCATAGGCGCTGGAGCAATGGGGCAGGCGCTTGTTAGAGGTCTAATTGCTGCTGATGTCTATGCGCCTGGAGATATTGGAGTAGCAGACATCGCAAAAGAAAGGCTTTCCGTTTTCAGCGAAGAAACCGGTGTTATGCAGGTAGGCAACGTTGAAGGCGCATCGCATTCGGGCATAATCCTGATTGCGGTGAAACCTGCAGCAGTAAATGGGGTGCTTGATGAGATCTCAGGATATGTAGGCTCGGATCAGACTGTGATTTCTATTGCAGCAGGAGTAACTCTGCAGCAGATTGGGTCAAAACTAAGGTCGGGAGTGCCCATTATAAGAGCAATGCCAAATACTCCAAGTATGGTTGGAGCCGGAGCAACAGCTATCAGCAGGGGTAAAATGGCAACTGATATAGATGTAGAACGGGCAAAGAACATATTCGGAGCTGTGGGCAAGGTAATAGAAGTCCCGGAGAAGCTTATGGATGCCGTTACGGGACTTTCCGGCAGTGGTCCAGCTTACGTTTACACAATGATCGAAACACTTGCTGATGCTGGGGTCAACGCTGGCCTGCCAAGAGATCAGGCAGCGCTTTTGGCAGCGCAGACGGTTTTCGGCGCGGCAAAGATGGTTATAGAAACAGGTGAGCATCCTGCAAAGCTTAGAGATGCAGTGACAAGCCCTGGTGGAACCACTATTGCCGGGATTGCGGCACTTGAGCGAGGCGCGTTCAGAGCAACTGTACACGAAGCAGTCGAAGCGGCTGTTGATAGGTCTCGCGATATGTCGAGAAACGCCGAATAATCGGTTCGAATAGGAGCCTTAATCTAAACCAATGCATATACTCTGGTGGGTTGATAGAGCACTGTGGCTGCTTAGTTGGCTGATCTTTATAGATGTAATTCTGACATGGATTCCATCGGTGTCGATGTATCATCCGGCTGTAGTTCTGCTCAGGAAGGTCACAAGCCCGGTGCTGGATATATTCAGAAAAATCCTTCCACCTCAAAGAGTAGGTAGAGGATATATGGACTTTTCACCTATTTTAGCAATGGTCACCATCTTTATCATACGAGCAATAATCTGAAAGGTTGTGTAGAGACCATCAACAAGATGCAGTAGGCTGTGGGAGTAACCGCACCTGCTGCTTTTCTGTATGTGAGCTATATGACAATGGAAGAGAACATAAATATACAAGAACCTCAGAGGGCGCCCTGGTGGCAGTATGCGCTCATTGCGCTGGCACTTATCATCGTGATGTTTCTGTTATCAGTAATCAGAACACGCGATGGAGAGCCGATGAGACAGACGCAATCAGATCTATCATACATATATGAGGGAGACCTGCAGGTAAAGCTCCACTTGCTTCAGCAGTTTGCAGAAGAACGCGGGGTACAGAACGCAGCAAGCCAGCCGGGAGAACAGCCTATTAAGCAGGCTAAGAATCTGTATCAACAGGCTGCAAAACGTCCGAATCCATCTGCTATTCGTCGAGCCGGAGTACTGACTTATGAGCTAAAAGGCAAAAATGCTGTGCAGATACTCAGCAGGCTGGATGACCCACAGGTATTGAACGGCCTGCCGGAACGAGACCAGGAAGAACTGCGGGCTGAGGCGCGTATGTGGCAGGATATCTATGCCGGAGAGGTTACTCCTGAAGAGGTTGAGGCTTATCGAGAACGTATTGAACGCCTAAGCATGGGACCAGTACGGGCTTTTGCACTGGAACATCTTTATCAGTCTGTTGGACGTGAGCAAGAGGCGAATGAGGTTCTGCGAAGCGCCGGTGTGAACGCAGCGATATCGATAATCGGCCTGGGGCTGTTGTTTCTGGGGCTGTTCGCAGCCGGAATCCTTGGTATCGTTTTTCTAATTCTCTTCTTTAATAACAAAAATAGATGGCTTGGAACTACTGAGCCTAAGATAGAGACAGGAGCAGCCGGACGGGAGACTCTTCCATCATCACTTCTATTCCAGGGCTTTATTGTCTATATCAGCGTAATACTTCTGCTAACGCTTATTGCTGGAATTACGGCAGCTCCAATACTTGAAAACCTCCCTGCGGAGAACAGACTGCTTTATGTTGTGCTATTGCAGCTCTCATTGAGTGTTATCAGCGGAATGTTTGGACTGGGAGTATTATATTTATTAGCCAGGAGTGTTGGAAAGGACTTAAGGGCTATTGGATTGACCAGCAGAGAGTTGGGGAGAAACATCCTTTGGGGTGCTGCAGGTTATTGTGCGCTTCTTCCTTTACTACTGATTGCAGGTTTGATCGCGAACCTGATTTCGCGCAGTATCGAAACGCCTGCTCATCCTCTGATTCCAATGCTGATGAAGGCTGATGCAGCAGTTTTTCTCCTTCTTCTTGTGACTGGAGTACTGCTGGCGCCATTCTTTGAAGAGATTTTCTTCCGAGGAGTACTTTATAATGCACTGCGCACGCGGTTTAAATTCTGGGCTGCCGTGATAATCTCCGGAGCGGCGTTTGCGATTGTACATCCGCAGCTTCCAGCTGGATTTATTGCGATTCTGGTTATAGGCGCATTATTTGCAGTGCTTTTTGAGATACGAGGATCGCTTGTTCCATCTATGGTTGCTCATGCTTTAAATAATGGGATGATCTTCCTGATGATGTACCTGATCTTTATGATATAAGTGCGGAATTTTAGTATTTCAAGGGCTAAAGATGGCCTGAGGCTGTTCCGATAATGTGTTTGGCAGAGAAATCAGCGAAGTAGTGTTGATTTCACACACAGACTGCGAGCACCCATTTCGTGCTGGTTTTTGGGCAGTCAGCATGAAATTCGCAGGTCCTATTGCCAGAAACATCTTTTTCTCCTTCCTAATGTGTTGTAGCACATTCTAGCGGGGCAACCCGCCACCCGTCAGGTTCAACCGGACGGGATATTTTTTTGTACAAGGTATATTTTTAGATATTCCAGCCTGCCGTACACATAAACGCCTCCTGGACAGCTTGGTATGTGTCCGGGAGGCGTCGGTTTCATCTAATCCTGATAATCAGGTCTACTTCGTTTTCTCTGCAATCTGAACAACCGGCTTATTGGAAGGAATGAAATCCCGTTCATTGGCAATCGGGACAACATTGACGAGCATGAAACCTACCAAATATGCTCCTAAATACGCTGCAATCGCTCCGCGCATCATCCATCTAACAAACACCGGCTTAAAACGCTTGGACCACTCTGCCACAAGTACCGGGCCGAATAACAATGCCAGCTTGACTATCACAAACGCTCCTATACCGAATTGCAGATAAAACGCCATGATTGGGTTACCTTCCGTGGCCGTATTTACTGCAATCAGGTGCAGAGTTAACAGAAGGTCCGCTAAGCCGATGATGATCAATATTAAACTCTCTTTCATCAGAGACATAACTGATTACCTCGATGCCTTTACCGTCATTATTTTATTCCCTGTTAGCTCAGTAAATTTAACTAAATGTCAGGTAGTATTGCTTGTCCAGTTTAGCTTGCTGCAGATTTGTGCAATAACAGGTGTGACCATCAGTGGTAGTAAAGAGGAGAAAGAGCGATGCAAGCACGTGAGGTTATCCTGGCACTGGTCCTGGTGTTATCTGCAGCCGAATTATCATCCGCAATGCCCGAAGTGCAAATATCGGATATCATCGGCAACCCTATGAGGTACCGGGATGTCCGCGTGAAGATTTCAGGCCAGGTAACAAAAGTAGAACCAGACCCGCTTGCACCAAACAGCGTTGTTTACATACTTCAAGATGAGCGCAACCAGGTAATCAGGGTAAAATCGCTAGTAGCCCCTGAACTGGACTCTCACATCACCGTAGTGGGAGCAGTTGCGCAGGACAGTGAAGCGGCAAAGCCTTATATCATAGAGCTAAAACATACAGAGGCAGGAATACCGCTATCGTGGCTTCTAGGGGCTGGCGGAGTACTGATTATCCTTGCGGGAGTGCTCATATACATGATCCTTTTCCCGAAGCCTGTCAAGAAGAAACAGCAGAAATCCTATCAGTTATCCAAAGAACCGGAAGTAGAACGCCGTCCGGTCATTACACAGGTCTATAGAGATGATCCTGTGGCGCTTCTGGTTGCTATAAGCGGGCCATACAAGGGCGAGACATTCAAGCTATTCAAGGGTATCAACACAATCGGACGGGATGACAACATGACCGTTCAACTTGTCGATGATCCCACAGTCAGCCGTAACCATGCGCGTATAGACGCCACAAACGGAGGGCTTATCATCTCAAATGAGAGTTCAACCAATCCGACCGCAGTGTCAGGTCAGGAAGTGACAGAGAAAGAGTTAAGCGATGGCGATATCATCCAAATCGGGTCGACACGTCTCAAGGTCTCATTCATCACTGGAAACTGATCAGACCGTGCAGATTATCGAGACTATCTGCGCAGGTGGTTCCTGTCACCAGGGACTTGTCCGTGATTCGAATGAAGACCGCTGTTTTTACAGGACGTTTACCTATACCGGGGAATTAGGCCAGGAGCAGGGCTTGATGGCTGCTGTTGCAGACGGTATGGGCGGCCATGCTGCAGGCGAAACAGCCAGCGAACGGGCCATTCAAGTGCTTGGAACCCAGTTTTTAAGAATAGCAGCCGGAGAGCAGTCCAGGCAGATCAGTCCAGACTGGCCTACAATGCTCAGGGATGCCTTCCTGCAGGCAAACACTGAGGTCCATAACGAGGCCAATCGCTGGTCGGGACGCTCAGGTATGGGAACAACACTCACTGCTGCAGTAATCGCAGGTGATGTAATGTATTTGGGTCATGTGGGCGACAGCAGAGCCTACCTGATCCGAAATGGAAAGATTATCAGGTTGACGGAAGACCACACATGGGTTGCTGAACGTGTGAAAAGAGGCCAAATGACCGCTTCTGAGGCTGAGTTATCAGATCGTCGAGGCCAATTAACACAGGCTATAGGACTTAAAGACTCGCTACAGCCGGAAATAGATGCTATAGGGCTTCGTCCAGGTGACAGGATTATCTTGTGCACAGACGGAATCACCGAGATGCTTTGTGACAGCGATATTCTGTCTATCTGCAGTTCAGGTTCGAATGTAAACAAAATCGCATCAAAGCTCATCGACACTGCCAACCGGGCAGGTGGTTATGATAACTCGGCTGTAGTTGTCATCGACTGTCGGAGCGAATCGTTCCGTTCTAATTTAAGGCTGCCAAAGTTTCCACAAAGGTCATCCAAATGGGCAGTTGCAGCGCTGGTATTGGTTCTACTGCTTTTATTGACTGATGGGATATATCTTGTCAGCAAGTATATTGGTGGTGAAGACGAAGCTGAAGCGAGTACACCTTCACGCAGTCAGGTTAAACCGGCTGGGCTTACGCCTTCGGCCCGTGAAAACTGGGGAGAAGGCAAGAAGATGATCGACCTGAGCGGCAATCCTGTAGAGGTGACACCGGAATGATTGGAATGACAATCGGCGGATGCAGACTGCTTGAGCAGATAGGCGAAGGTGGGTTCGGCACAGTGTACAAGGCAACACAGACCTCGCTGGACCGATGCGTTGCTGTCAAAGTGTTCTCTCCCAACTGTTCAGGCCAGACTAACAGCAGTGCGGCCCTGGATGCTGCATCAATGCGGCTTGCTGGAAAGCTGGAACATCCAAATATCATCCGCACCTACTACTGCGGGACAGATTCCGACGTACCTTTTGTAGTTATGGAGTATGTAGAGGGAAAGACGCTGGATAAAACCCTGGCAGAAGGCCCGATGCCGCTAGATACCGTTCTTTACATATCAATTCAGATAGCAATGGCACTTGACTATGCTCATGAACGCGGCATAATCCATGCAGACTTGAACCCTCGAAACATCATCATGACCAAAGATAACCGGCCTGTGCTTGGAGACTTCCTGGGAAGCCAGCCTGGTAACTCTGAAGCCAGAAATGTGGTAGGAGTGCCGGAATACTTATCTCCCGAACAGGCAAAAGGTCTGGATTCAACTCCAAAATCGGATATTTACAGCCTGGGGATAATAATCTATGAGATGCTGACTGGACATCCGCCGTTTTCAGAGGATACACCATCCGACACCCTGTTCCGGCAGATATCATCAGAACCCGTGCCGCCTTCAAAGGTCAATAAAAACATTCCTGCCAGGCTTGACAAGCTGGTTATGCGAATGCTCGCTAAAAACCCTGAAATCAGGCACGAAAGCTGTGAGGCCGTGGCAAAGGAACTGGAGATGATCCGCAGCGAACTTCTCTCCGGCGGGAAAGGACGTTTACGGCAGGGATTCAAGCCGGTCAATCCGCTACTTACGGCAGCACTTTTGCTGGTAATCGGAGCTATGGGCTGCGTGGGATACTTAATCCAGCAAACGGTGGCAGAGGAGCGCGAGCTGGATGCTATTGCAGCAGCATCGCTCTCTCTTCCTGCTCAGGCAGCCGCAGATGCGCTTGAATCTTCGGTTATCGTCCGTTATAACGAAGAAATGCGCCGTGGACAGAACCTGCTGGAACACCGGCAATACAGAGCAGCAGCAACAACGTTTCATCGTGCCTGCAAGCTTCGGCCTGACCAGGTTGACCCGCACTTGTTCCTTGCAGCAATATTCATCGAACGGGAAGACTTCAGGTTAGCCAAAGCAGAACTGGATTGTGTGCTTGAGATGGACCCGGAGAACAAGGAAGCCCTGTCTGCAATGAAATATGTGCAGACCAGAATACAGGAATAACAAGAAGCTCCTTTTTACGAAGAAAGCCGAAAAGCAGGATAAAGAGACCGATACTGCACCGCCTCTTCCTTCCTCGGGAGGGATTCCTTACTCGGGGGGATTCCTTACTCGGGAGGATTCCTTACTCGGGAGGGATTCCTTACTCGGGAGGGATTTGCAATCCCTCCCGGATATATTACTGAGGAATCTGTGATTCCGGATTATAATTTAAAATCCAAAGAACGGGATTGCAAATCCCTCGTCCACCTCTCCGGGCTAAATTGCAAATTTAGCCCGAGTGTTGAGGGTATGGTAGCCCGACGATAAAGCTTCTTTCCTCTTTTCAACCCTTTCGAGCTTTCCTCGTAATTCGATCGTTCCTCGTAAAACTGTATCAGGCTATCATGCCCAACACCTTCAATCTATCCAATTCGCCGCTGGATTTCTCTGGCTGCAATCAATCCCGAAGCCGACGCCTGTACCAGTCCTCTTGTTACTCCAGCGCCGTCACCTATCGTAAACAGGTTATGGATTCGGGTCTCGAGCACTGATGAAAGCTC
>JAKPFN010000026.1 GCA_029551395.1 Armatimonadota bacterium
TTCCAATTCCGTGTTTTTTCAGGAAGTAAAGCCTGTTCCGGCAGAAGTAGTAGAGCTGTGTATTGCTTCCAGGACTTATGGAACGTGATACCTTGTGCCAGATTTTGGAACTTGGAACAATGACCGTCCGAAGCCCTGCCTTTTTAGCTCTGAAGCACCAATCAGACTCTTCATAGTAGAGAAAGATTCTCGGATCCAGCAGCCCAACGGTTTCAAGGGCTTCTTTTCGAATGAGAAGTGCTGCGCCGACACCGTAGTCCACATCGAACTCTTCGGTCAACTGCCCGATGTCTCTCTCATCTATGTGAAGTTGGTAGGATATGCCGGTCTTCCTGTCTATCTTACCCCCAGCAGCCCAGATAACATCCGGTAGGTCATAATAATAGATTAGCGGGCTGACAGCAGCTATATCATCAGAGCGGTAAAGCGATTGGACAAGCAGCGACAGGAACTCTGGGTCTACAACAGTGTCGTTATTAAGAAGCAGCACTACATCGGCGCCATTTCTCAAAGCATGCTCGATGCCGACATTATTTCCCGCAGCAAAACCGAGGTTTTCACCTGTTTCAATGAGTTCTACTTCAGGATATGAAGCCCTGACTGCATCACCAGTGCCGTCTGAGGAGCCGTTATCTACCACTACCGTCCAGAAATTGGGATAAGTAACCTGACGGAGGGACTTAAGGCACTCCAAAGCGTCCTCTTTGCCGTTCCAGGTAAGAACAATAACAGCTACACGCGGCGATTTCATAGCAGTCCAAGCGTCTCCTTTCCCTCCGTCAGGCCATACTTCTTATAAAAGAATGCCCAAAGGACGATAACAGCCAAAATTCCTGCGATGTGACGTGTTAGGCCAGTTCCGCCAAAGACAAACGCTGCAGATGATACTGTGAATGAAACCACATATACCACAGCAAGCTGCCTTGCAAGCGATAGAAACTGCGTTCTGATAGTGCGAAGCATTGCTATAATCACAAAGATGGCTCCCACCGGCAGATAGTTAGCTGCAACCATGCCCATCGGCCCAAATTGATGGGTCAGGATGAATCCGCCAGCTACCAGCGCAACAGCGCCTGAGACCGATGCCATAAAAAGCATCCTATCCTGTTTTGTTGCCCGCAGCACTTCTATGCCAAACGTCGTAAAAGGATTGACCACCCCAGACATCGCAAGCGCCTGAAGGATAAAAGCCATCGGCAGCCATCTGGCAGGAAGTATCGACACGACAAACCCCGCATGGAATAGCAGGAACATGTAGATTGGAGCTTCGATGGCAATGATGGCAAGTGTCGCGCATTTATAAACTTGTCCAAGCTTGTGCCTGTCATGAGATACCTCACAGAACAGGGGATAGATTACCCGGTAGATAGCAGTCTCGACTACTTTAGAAACTCGCTGGACAAGCATCAACGCCATTGCATAGAAACCGACGGTCTTTGGGTCAAGCAGGCTTCCAGTAACGAGAATATCTCCCTGCTGCAGGAGAAGTCCGATAAGCGCAATCAGGAACAGGTAGCTGCTGCCTCTGAGCAAGTTTCTGGTGTGAGATAACGTGAACTCAAGAGGGATTATTTTCCTTACTGAAACCCATATCAGCACAGTATAAGCCAGTTCTGAGGCAAGGGTACCTATGACAAGCGCCCAAACTCCCATCCCTTTTACAGCAAGCACGATACTGACTGCTGCCATCAAAGCCAATCTTGCAAACTGAGGCAAGAGCGACTTCTGGACAATCAATTCCCGGTCCACATATACAGTAGGAACCATCCCAACAGCTTTTATGAGGATGAGAGGCGCAAGCGCCCTCGTTGGACCGATTAACTGAGGCGTAAAGAACTTCAGGTAAGGTGCGAACACCTCTACAACTGCGATTGCACCCAGTGCAAGTATGGAGCGAAGCAGCAATACATTACCAAATGGTCTTGATTTCTCCCTGACCAGGTGCTGGGACAGTCCGAGGTCGGTAAAGACATCTGCTATCAGCACGATGAGCATTGCCTCGGCAAAGATTCCCCACTGAGTGGGCATAATCAGCCAGGCAAGGACTATTTTGGTCAGGAATTCCGCTCCTGTGGTACCTAGTTGTGATGCATAAGATGCAGCAAGAGAGATCACAGTCCGGCGTTTTAACCGTTCCATACGTCAGGAAGCCTCGCAAGGTATATGTAGTGGGCTAATCTTTCCCCACCTAAAGTCGTCTGCTAGTCTTGGAACACGCTTATGATACCCCGAAGATGCTGTGGTAAACCTCCAAAAGCTCATCCCTACTGTAGGAACCGAGGCTGATTTAATACGTCTATACTTGTAATAGGATTGGTTGTTGAGAAAGCTCTTAATTGCCAGAAGAAAACCTGCACTTAAGACCTCACGCTTTATTTGGAGGCAGCATATGAGACGAGCATCTATACTTCTACTCTTAGCGATAACTGCTCTGGCTGTTGTTTTGACAGCCGGATGCAAAGATGACGACCGCACCAAGATATCCAAGATTCTTGAGCAGCCCGATAAGTATGTAGACCGCGATGTAATAATCGCAGGAGAGGTCATAAAGACCTACGGAGTCGATTTATTCATAGCCGAAGCCGGAGCTTATCAGGTTGACGACGGAACCGGTAAAATCTGGGTCATCAGCAAGAACGGAGTGCCGAGAGAAGGCGTTAAAGTCGGCTTGAAGGGCCGAGTTTCCAGCGGATTAAGGCTTGGCAGAGAAGTATTCGGAGCAGTAATCCGCGAAGAAGAACGCAAGACAAAGTAGCGTTAAGGGGATGGAACTTGATTCTATCCCCTTTTTTGTAATTGCTTTGAAGGAATCGGTCGAATTGGCGTAGAATAAACCTCATAACTGACAGTTCATATCTAAACCGAGAGATAATGAGAATGTCCGACAATCGACCTCATACGGAGTTTCCTGAACAGACTGGCTGCACACCTACCCCGAACGGATATAAAACGACTCTTACAGGTTTCATCTTAGCAGTGGTGATGATCGGGCTAGCTGTGATGATAGTCTTCGGTCAAAGCTCCCAAGAATCAAGAGAAGCCGCATTGAAGTCTTCATGTCAGTCCAACATGATGGAGTTGGCTTTAGCGTTTGAACTATACGTGTCTGATTATAATAACATACTGCCAAGTTCCTACCTTTATGGCCGAAGCAAGACATGGAACAAAGAGCATTTCAAAGCCTTTGCAAGCAGAAGAGGAATGATTCCCACTCGGCCATATATAGCAGGCAATTTCAGTTGGCCGATGTTGCTTTATCCACA
>JAKPFN010000034.1 GCA_029551395.1 Armatimonadota bacterium
ATTCGGCGTCACTTCCGTTTATTTTGCTTGCCTGGTATACTACAAAGAAGATTCAACGTTGGAGAGTTACTGGATATGAAATTAGACCTGCCTATTGTTTGCGTTACTGCTACTACACTGCCGGAAGCATGGGAAACTGCTGTTGTCCGCACATGGATGGAAGGCACAGCCATTGAAACAGAATATGATAAACCTGGCGATCCTCCCAGCCGTGATGCTACTGCGATAATTGCCATAACCGAACCGTTATCTGAGCCTCGCATTCATAGGGCATTCCCAGGTGGTATTGCTGAACTCGAAGCATACAGGCAGGAAGTAGTCGATGGTATTCATGACCACTGGGTCGACCCTGATGAAGGCAAGTGGGAGTATACATATCACGAGCGGCTGGCAGCATACTCTGTTCCTGGAATTGAAAAACCGGTAAATCAGTTGGATTATGTAGTTGAAGCTCTTGCTAAAGCTCCTCATACTCGTAGAGCACAAGCAATCACATGGAAACCCTGGGAAGACGCTGGAATCCACGATCCGGCCTGCCTACAGCGGCTCTGGTTCAGAGTTTTCGGTGATAGACTGGTAATGAACGCACACATGCGATCTAACGATGCATTCAAAGCTGGATTTATGAATATGTATGCCTTTACTGATCTCCAACGGGTAGTCGCAGAGAAGCTCTCAGAAAGATTGCAACGTCAAATATTGCCAGGCCAGTATACTCATGTAGCTGATTCGTTTCATATATACGGCAGCTACTTCCCGGAGTTCGAAGGGTTCTTGAACTCTTTGAAAGTCCGCACGTTCGAAGATCGCACGTTCCGTACAGAGGATGTTCAGGAACTGATAGATGAAGCAAAAGAGAAGATAAGAGAGTCTCTTGAAGCAGAATTATCGACAGGACGCCGCGGATTATAAATAGATTATCGATATACGTAAATAATTACCTTCCAATTAATATGCTCAGGTTGTGTCACCAGTTTAGCAGCTTGAGCCTGTCCAGCTTGACAAATAGTTATTGCTGGACTAGAATGTAAATGGCTTGTGCAATCTATCACAAACTCTTCCAACACGACTTGGAGTTACTTATGTCTCAGAAAGTACTGCTGATTGAAGATGATGCTGCGATAGCAGACTCCATCAGTTACTCCCTCACAAACGAAGGTTTTGAAGTTTTTACTGCAGATGATGGTGTTACAGGACTTGCTGCAGCGAGAAATTCGTATCCCGATATCATAATCCTCGACCTTATGCTTCCTAAGTTATCTGGTCTGGACTTATGCAGGACTCTGCGGAAGGAAAGCAGCGTTCCAATCATAATGCTTACAGCCAAAACTGAGGAAGTAGACCGGGTAGTCGGACTTGAACTGGGAGCCGATGATTACGTCACTAAACCGTTTAGCACCCGCGAATTGATTGCAAGAATACGCGCTGTGTTGCGCAGAATAAAAGGTGCAGCACAGGAAGATACTCAGATGAAATTGCAGGCTGGTGATATCTCTGTTGACCTTGCTCGAAGACGCGTTACGGTTGGTGAAAAGCCTATCCACCTGCCGCTTAAGCAGTTTGAGTTGCTGAGAACCTTGATGTCTCACCAGGACAAGGTATTGACAAGAGAGTATCTGTTCCAGACCATCTGGGACAGTGATTCAACTTACGATACCGGCACTCTGGATGTCCATATCAGGTGGCTCAGAGAGAAAATCGAGAAGGATCCCGGCAGACCCAAATATATCCGAACAGTTCGCGGAGTTGGTTACAAGTTTGTTGCGGAAACTGACGAACGCACCTATTAAATGGCGTCTGACTATAGCCTATTTAGCTATCATGTTCTTTGCCATGACTGCTGCTGGGCTTGTATTGTCGTCTCTCATAGAGCGGGAATACTTGATGGGCTACCGGCAGGTCTTGTCATCTCACGCCAAGCTTGTAAAGACTGCTGTTGAGGACGATTATCGTGCAGGTAACCCGAACCTTGACCAGCTATGCAAAGAACTAAGCGATAAGATTAATGTCAGAGTCCAAATCCTCGATAACAATCGCAACATAATAGGCGATAGCAAACCTGAACAAGGCGATTCAACTAATAATCCTGCAGGCAAGCTCAAAGGAGCAGGATGCCTTGTTTGTCACCCTGAAGCACGTGTCTCAACTAATATAGCCGAATCCCAGCCTATCATCCATGATGGCAGAATAATTGGTGAGGCTAGAATCTCCACATCACTGTTTGGCATTAAACAGGCCTCAGCTCGGGCGCGCAGGATTATCTTTAGCGCCTTAGTAGTAGCTGCATTAGTCGCTGCTGTTTTAAGCCAAAGACTTGCTGCGTCCATCTCTAAACCAATAACTGATATGAGTAATGTTGCGAAGCGGATGGCGCAAGGCGATTTAAGCCAACGGGTTACTGCAAATGGTGGAGATGAAATCTGGCAGTTAGCTGCAAGCTTCAACACAATGGCTCAGCAAATAGAACGAATGCTGGGTGAAATTGCCGAAGACAAAGATAAAATCGAGACCATTCTGACCACAATGGCGGATGGGATAATAGTTACCGATGAGACCGGTAAGATAGTGCTGTTTAACAAAGCTTCTGAAAGCATTTTCCAATGTTCGGCTGCGGATGTGCTGGACAAGCCGATTGATGATGCAGGACTGCACACTAAATTGTCTCACATGGTACGCGAAACGCTCAATGCACGCCGCCTTGTTCGGAAAGAACTTCGGCTTCCGATAGAACAGACAAATGTGACCCTGAGTGCCTATTCATCACCTGTCAAAGACCAGTCTTCTGCAATAAAAGGCGCAGTTGTTGTCTTGCACGACTTAACAGAAATCCGAAAGCATGAGATGACCCAAAAAGAGTTTGTTGCAAATGTAAGCCATGAGCTTCGTACACCGATAACTGCAGTCCGGGTTACTGCAGAAGCTCTGCTTTCCGGTGCGAAGGACGATCCGCAGTTGCTCGACCGGTTCTTAACGACTCTTGTGAAAGAGAGCGAGAGACTGTCACTGCTCATCGATGATCTTCTTGAGATTGCCAAGCGGGAAGCAGGACAGCGAAAGATTCGCAGGACAGAGATCGATCTCCCAAGGCTTATGACGCGAATTATTGCCCTTCATAGAGCAAAAGCAGAGGCCAGCAATATTGGTATTACATCTGAAGTTCAAGATGACCTGACAATCTATGCAGATGAACAGCAGATAGAACAGGTAATCTCCAACTTGCTGGATAACGCCATCAAATATACTCTGCAAAATGGGAAAGTTGATGTCAGGGCAGAAGGCAACGGTAAGAGCGTGACAATCAGCGTAACCGATACAGGCATTGGAATTCCTAACAATGAAGTCCCCAGGATATTCGAACGGTTTTACAGGGTGGACAAGGCAAGATCTCGTCAATTAGGCGGTACTGGGCTTGGATTATCGATTGTAAAGGATATTGTCGAGGCGCATAATGGGACAATCACAGTCGAGACTGAACTGGGATCAGGCAGCACCTTCACAGTTTCCATACCTCGAAATAACGCTGGAAATGATGAGGATGAGGATCAGGATCATTCATCTGCTGTTTAACTGCCGACTACAACTGCATTAGTGAAGCTCGTAATACAGTCCGATTGCTTTCAGGACGGCAATGTTAGCTGCAACTAGAGCAAGAAACAGCAGCAATCCTAAAATAGCAGACGTGATATTCTTAATCAGCTTATACTCAAGCTGTTTGCCCCGTTTTAAAAGACCAACCAACCTGATAACTACACTGGTTACCGGGCGTTCAATCAATGCACGCAACCCTACCACCATTGCCAGTCCCAAAATTATAGCTGCAGGCAAGAAGAGACTGCCCCGCTCCGATGCGCCCTTATCAATTAACAATGTATGGCGGAACCAGGAAACATAAATAACCAGCCAAGGCATCAGCAGAAATGCCCACACATCAGCTCTACCTTCCAGTTCAGTAAGCTTACTGCCTCTGCTTCTACGTATGTGGACAATCACGCCTAGAAACACCACAAGACATAATGCAAGCAACAACCTTGACATCTTTTCAGGATTAACCGTGTCAGATAAGAGCCAGAAAGGTGTCCAAAAGTAAAGGAACAGATGATTAGTCGCCAACCAGACAACAGCTATCCAGTCGGAGATACCTAGAGTCGTTGCTGAAGATACCAGGGGATTATGCAAGGTCTGTGTTATAAATGATTTATAAACATACCAGTTTCTGAAGAACCAAATAAAGCTTACCAAAGAAGCAATCAATAGGGTTATTACGCTATTGATAATAGACTGTCTTGATATTTCCCACCCTTTCTTGAAACCGATGATAATCACAGCTACAGCAAGAATCGGCAGAAGAAGAAGTCCCTGAGCTTTAGTCAAGATTGCCAGACCGATTGCTACACCAATGCTGATACCAGCTTTGCGGTCGATACTGCCATTTTTAATGGCTTTAATCATCAGCCAAAGCGCAATGGTAAAGAATAACGCAATGGCTATATCGTTATTGACTACGCTGGCTGTATATGTGGATAAAGGCAAGAGTGCCACACATGCTGCTGATAAAACGGCTGCATAGGGTTTATCACCCAGCACTTCTCCACTCAAGCGGTAAAGAAAATAGACCCAGCAGGCACCTAGTAGAACGGTAAACAACCTTAGTACCATCCAGGTCGTATTTATATCAGCGCCAAGTGCTCTTGATATTGCAAAGGGAACTGCAGCAAGCATATAGTAAAGCGGAGGTTGATGTGCCTCGTGGCTCTTATGTAAAGAGATTACGTGAGTCTCTTCATGTGTCAGCAAAGGCAGCCGCATGTATTGCCCGATTTCACGAATATAGATGAAATGAGCAGGTTCATCCGGCCCATACCTCAGTCTTGTAGTAAATGCTGAAGCAGTAGAAAGCGCAATATATGTTGCGATCAGTAAAACTACTGCTAATTTTGGGAACAAGTTTTTTCGAGGCTTTTGCATGTCTATGAGTATAGCAAATAAGCCAGACAACGGCAATATCCAGTTGAGAGTAAAACAGAACAATTTTATGCAACGATGGCATTCAGACATTAAGATGTTGATGTGCTTGGTTTATGTTGGTATAATCCCCATAGATTATGATTGGATCAGGCGGTCTTGGATATATCGAGACGCTGCCGGGCCTGGAATTTCGGGCAGCAGGTGATGTGAGTCGAGGACCTGTGGGACTGTAATAAGTACCGCAGGTCTTTTATATTTTGAGGGCATAATGGGAATCAAAAGTGGTGCTGCAGCACTTTCAATTTTATCTAATACAACACTTGTTATCATAAAGCTCGTAGTTGGGTTATTGACAGGCTCAGTCAGCATAATCTCTGAGGCTGCGCATTCTGCTACTGATCTGGCAGCATCATTCATGGCGTATTTTTCTGTTCGGGCTGCTGATGTTCCGGCAGATGATGAGCATCCTTTTGGACATGGCAAGATAGAGAACGTTTCAGGTGTAATAGAGGCTATCTTGATCTTTCTTGCAGCCGGATACATCGTTTTCGAGTCTATCCGAAGGTTTCCGTCAGCGCTCAGGGGCGATTACGAAGTAGACCCTTTACTTGGTATCATAGTGATGCTGTTCTCTGCTATAGCAAATTTCGCAATCTCCAGTTGGTTGTTCAAAGTAGCTAAAGACACCGATTCCATAGCACTTGCAGCAGATGCCCAACACCTGCAGGCTGATGTTTGGACCTCAGCAGGAGTTTTCCTGGGACTTGTATTGATTCAGATTACCGGGTTAGTGGTGCTTGACCCAATCATTGCACTTATGGTTGCGCTTATGATTATTCGTGCAGCATACCGGCTGACTAAAGAAGCAGGAGCACCTCTTGTAGATGCGCGGCTGCCTCAAAGAGAAATTGACAAGGTTATCGATATACTCCTGTCAGACCGCCGAATAGTTGGATTCCACAAACTCAGGACGCGCAAAGCAGGCGCAGAACGTCATATAGATGTCCATATCCTGGTGTCGGAAAAACTCAGCATCGGTGAAGCTCATGAACTGGCTGAGCAGATTGAAGATGAAATACGCAGTGCTCTGGGAGGAGTACATATAGTAACTCATGTCGAACCTGATACGGAAGAAAACCTGCGTGAGACTCCACCGGAAGGATTGGCTGATAGTGGAACCAACAGCACAGATAAGTAATATGTCTGTTCCAGATATCAATATGCAATCAATTTAGCTGTAATATAAAAAGGGCCCGCATCTGCGAGCCCTGCCTTCATCTAATGTATAATCAAACTCACCTTATTTAGGTGCCGGAGCTAAACCTTTCGGTGCTGCTATTGGCGCTGCTGGCGCTGCTGGCGTTCCTGAGCCACTCGGACCAGTCTGCAGCGGAGGAGCTGAACCGAATCCTGCAGCGTTAGGGCTAATTTCCGGAGCAGGTTCCCGATTTAGGAACTTCCAATAACCCCAACCTGCTAACACAAGGACAACGATTATAATAACAACGATAATCGGCGATACTTGTTTCTGCAAAATATTCCTCCATAAGACAGGAGTCGCATCCTGCCGGACTAACTTCAGTTAAACGCTATTAACTACCTGAGATCCCAAAGATCGTTATCAGCCAGGTCTTTTGGCCGCATAACTGATGCATGACCATCCAACCAGATTACATTAGCAGCGCCCCTATGTCGGCCATAGACCCAACCAGTTTCCATAGCTGGAAAAGTAGCATCTTTTCTCCAGTTACCATATGTCACTGTATCTGGTATTTGTCCTGCAAGTGGTGCACTGATCAGAAAATATCCATAAGACTCTCCTGATTCAGCCCAGAGTGGGCAGGAATCAGCAAACATAACTGTCTGTGCTGGTCTCGCGGCCGAAGATGTATACACCGGCATTGCATCCCCAGTCTGAGCGGAAAACGGTGAAAGGTAAGCATAGTTGTAACCAGGGCTGGCACAAACAGACCAGTTATAGAACCAGTAATACTCGCTGCCGGGCCTGTATAATCCCCTGTTTCCATTTTCCGGTCGATCCATCGGGTCAATTTTATCAGCAGGACATCTCAACAACCGCCAAGCCATGTGGCTATCACTTTGCCAAAATGAAGGTCGTTGTTTCTTAAAATAGGCCTCAATCATTGCTGGCCACAGTTCAGCATCACGCGGATTATCTGGTGTAGTTCCCCCGATATTATATGTAGCCGGTGGGAGTTTGCCATTTCTGTCATCTGCATATTTGCTGGCAGCCTGCCAAATTTGTTTCATCTGGGTCATACAACTGACACGCAGCGCTGTTTTTCGGACTTCAACAAAAACTGGCATCAAGATCGCCGCGAGGATGGCGATGATTGCAATGACAACAAGCAACTCAATCAGTGTGAAACCTGATTTACTCCTTTGTTTACTAACTAATGATAGCATTAACTCCAGCCTCCCAAAGATGAAGTGTTACGCGCCTAGTTCGAACTGCAACATCACTCGCAACCACTTTTCTGCCAGGCTGGCGTGTCAGACCTCATTATCTTTCAATGCAGCAACTATCTACACTGCACTTCGGAGCCTAACTAATTACCAGCAAACCGCTGCGTGACCGCTTAATCGCGCGGCGGCACTGCCAATGCACGGTTAACGGTGCTGTTGCTGACCATTCCCCATACCTTTTATAACCGTTCATGCGCCCGTCTGTCAAGACCCATGTAAGCTTCTGTTCAAAAAGGCGCCTATTTTCTGTCAAAGGCCGGATTCTCTCTCTGAGTTTTACCCATTAGCATTAAAAAATCAGCATCCAAGTTAAAACAAAGAGTCAAAATCATAGTCTCTGACAAAACTATACGCCCTCAGGTTGGGAACTGATATTTTCCAGACGTCATCTTTTATTTCGACTTCCTTAAGCTTGATTGTGTTCCATCCTTATTTAAAAGTATTATCGGATTTTGCATTTAAGACTTCTACTGCAATTTTTTATTCTTTGTTTGATTATGTGACATTAGCCTTAAGTCAGCCTAATATAGAAAGAATAGCCGGAATTGTCAATATGGAGCCAAGAGTCATTAGAAATGTTGCACCTGAAACAAATGCCCCATTTGCTCCATAACGGCTGGCAATCACGCTGGTCATTATGGCAGATGGCATTGCTGCTTCAATTACCCCAACATCTCTAACCACTCCCTGTGTACCTACTAATATCAATCCAACATATGCAAGTACTGGAAGCACGACCATCTTCAAAATAGCTGCAACCATAAAAGGCACACGTGCCATCTTCAGCGAAGACCCTGAGATTGATAAGCCAATGGATATCATTGCCAGAGGTACAGTTGCTGCAGCGAGAAGCTCAAGTGAAGTTACAAGCACCGCTGGAATCGCAACACTTCTGAGAAGAATCGCTAGAACTGTCGCTATGAACAACGGAGCCTTCAAAAACTCCAGCACCTGCCAGTTATTGATTTTGGTAGAGGCAAAAGTTGCAGCTACAGCGACTCCCACAGAGTAAAGAGGCAACGCCATTCCGAACTGGTCTGTTATTACAGCCGTTGACAACGCCTCTCCCTGGCCCGGAAAAGCTGCAATCGTCACCGGATAGCCCAAAAACCCAGTATTGCCAAACGCGGCAGCAAGCATTACGCCTCCTGTCGTGCGCCGGTCGAACCGCAGGGCTTTTGCCAATATATATGCAAGCGTTAGTACGATGAGCGATGTGATGCAAAGAACAATCGGAGGCCGGATCATTTCGGTCGTAAGGGGCTTTCCATATATCGCCATAAACGCAAACGCAGGCCCGGTGATATTTACAACAACCGAGTTTACAACCAGTGTATCGCTGCCTTTTAGAACGTTGAATTTGCGAGCAGCATACCCAACAAGAAGCAGCACAAATATCGCAGCTACAGTAGATAATACATTCACTTAGTCAGGATAACAGATGGAGAGGTAAAGATGCCAGAATTTAGTTCAAATCAATACACTTGATAGCAGTGGTGAGCTGGAATACTACGAAAACTCAATCTTCATATTTATTAATGGAGCCATAAATTCGCTTATGCCGCTTCGCGGTTGTCGTCCCTGTCTTTCCCTTTATTTTTGCCCTGTTTCTCACTTTGGATTATCTCCACGAACATCTGCACCAATTCAGGGTCAAACTGCGTACCAGCACAGCGCTTGATCTCCTCAAGGGCTTCACCGCTGGATAGAGCACTTCTATATGTCCGGTCGGAGACCATTGCATCATAAGCATCTGCAAGAGCGATTATCCGGGCAATCAATGGGATATTCTTTCCTGCCAGCCCGCAAGGATAGCCAAGACCATCATATCTCTCGTGGTGATGTCTGACTGCCGGAACAATTGAGTTCAACTGTTGGACTCTCTCCAGTATCTCAGAACCAATCCTTGGGTGGTCTTCTATAACCTGCCATTCATCTATCTTCAATGGGCCAGGTTTACGTAAGATAGAGTCAGGTGTGCCTATTTTTCCAATATCATGCAGCAAAGCCGCTGCTTTCAGGTTCTCCATTTCTGTTGTTGAGAGTCCCAGGCGTTTTGCCAGAGCGAGTGAGTATTTTGCAACAGAATCAGAGTGACCACGGGTGTAATGGTCTTTGGCATCAACCGCAGCAGCAAGCGCTTCGATTGCTTCCATGTGGCTGCCGCCTATCAGAGCGCGAAGTCTGTCTGAGTTCGTACGATAAGACTTCTTGTAGTTTTCCTCATACACAACCGCACGGTTTTTCCCAGTTTGTTTGGCATAGTAAAGTGCGGTGTCGGCGTTCAATATAAGAGTGTGACGTGTCTTTCCATGCTCAGGATATGCAGCTACACCTACACTTACCGTTACTGATGGAACACCAGAGAACTTCACAGGCCCTTCAGCCTCGATAACTTGCCTTATCCTATTAGCTACCTGTAACGCTTCATTAGACGATGTTTCCGGGAAGATAATGATAAACTCTTCACCGCCATAACGAGCGAGGACATCTATCACTCTTATATTAGCCTGACAGACCTCAGCAAACCAGGTTAGCAGCCGATCACCTTGTTGATGGCCGCATCTATCGTTGAAAGCCTTAAAATCGTCAAGGTCAAACATCGCAATGGCAACGCGCCTGCCGTAGCGATGAGACCTTTCTATCTCAGCTGTGAGTCTATCCTGGAAGTAACGATGATTATAACAACCCGTGAGACCATCCACATTGGCTTTGAGTTCAGCACGGCGGCGGAAGAATACTTCGCGATCGAACAGGTAACCAATTGCCACAGATAACCCGGTAATGCTGCAAACCCAGGCAATCAGTGTGAAGGGATGCTCTGGTACCATTCTTTTGATATGCATCCACAGGTTGGGCATCGGCTTGCCATGGACTATTGCTGATTCCACAGCAAATCCCCATATACCCATCACATACGTTATTGCAGCAAAAACCAATCCCGCGAAATATGAAGCCAATCTATAGGTTATACCAGGTTCCTGATTAGTCTCGCTGGTCATTCCAGCACCTGTATTCAACTTACTATTAGCCAAACGAAACTTCTCCAACTTTCATCCAACTACTTGACACTTGGAGTAACCCTTAATTGTATTATTGGCGAGTAAGATTGACTCTGGAGGTCTTATAAAAGGAACCTTATTGGTATAAACTATAGTCATGCAAATAAAAACACCACCTGGGAGAATACTGCGGACACAGGAGAGAGTATAGATGACCACCACCGGAACCAACAGAATCAGTATGAGAATCGAAGATGCAGCGGAGAGAGTTAGAGAAGTAATTATTGGTAAAGAAGAGGTCATCAGGCTTGTTTTTGCGTCATTTCTAGCTGGAGGACATGTTCTTATTGAAGATGTGCCAGGTGTAGGCAAGACGACTTTGGCAAAGGCTGTAGCAAAGGCAATTGGATGCTCGTTCAATAGAATCCAGTTTACTCCTGACCTTCTGCCCTCAGATGTAACAGGAATCTCCATATACAGCCAGAAAACGGGTGAATTCAGCTTCAGACCAGGTCCTGTGTTTGCAAATGTTATTCTGGCGGATGAAATCAACCGAGCAACACCAAAGACACAATCAGCTCTTCTTGAATGTATGGAAGAGCTGCAAGTAACAGTAGACGGCTCAACCTTGATGCTGCCTAAACCGTTTCTTGTCATCGCCACTCAGAACAATATCGAGCACGGAAGCACATATCCTCTTCCAGAAGCTCAATTAGACAGGTTCTTGATAAGGGTATCAGTTGGATATCCGGCTAAAGAGGATGAAGTGGCTGTGCTGAACAGGCAGATTTTATCCCATCCAATCAATGAGATATCTCCAGTAATGTCTCCAGAAGAGCTGGCATCACTCCAGGATGAGGTCAAGAATATTTACATAGATGATTCGCTTAAAGATTATATTGTAGATATAGTCACAGCCACAAGAAATCGCCGGGATGTGCTTCTTGGAGCAAGTCCGCGAGGCTCACTCGCACTTATGAGAGTATCCAGAGCATTGGCTGCAATCTCAGGACGTGATTATGTGCTGCCTGATGATATCAAGCTTGCCGCAGTCCCAACTTTGGGGCATCGTATACTGGTATCTCACGATACCTGGCAGACAGATGCTGGGAATCAGGTGATAAAAGAAGTATTGGCATCGATTCCTGTGCCGGTCAATTATGGACGAAAACAATAACAAGCTAAAGAACATTACTGAAGACACCAGCATTTTGCTTTTGAACCCCAGGTTCATTGGGCCATGCCTGGCTGGCATATTTTGCCTCATTGTTGCAACGGTAGTTGGAGTGTCGTACCTCTTTACTATGTCTACAGTGCTGCTTGCCCTACCCGTTGCAAGTTATATAATCGGGATAAAAGCTCTCAAAAGGTATGTATCGAGTTCTGAACCACAAATCACCACCGTACAAGGCAAACGAACGCCAATTACAGTCAGGATTCTAGCTAAAAACTATGAACTCGACGCGCAAGAACTCAATGTAAAGCTGCCTTTTCCGAAAACCATAAGCATTGAAGATAACCAGGAGGCCGAAACACTGCCTGATGGACAAATACAGGCTAGTATATGGTTCATACCAGGCAAACGGGGCAAATTCACTCTTGGACCAATTGTAATCTCCGCATCTGACCCACTTGGTATGTTCAGATTGAAGCGAAAGATGCAGGAGACAACAGAATTGATAGTCTATCCGTGTCCGGTAGCAATCGATTTGGGATTGTTCACAGGAAGCAGTAAAGAAACCTCTGTAAATCATCCACAAGCCAGGCGCTCCGTGCGTGGTGACTTTGCAGGAGTCCGAGAATACCGGGAAGGCGATGAACTCCGCCGGATACACTGGAAAACAACAGCACGGACTCAACAATTGTCTGTAGTGGAACTTGAAGAAACAACAGTCGGCTCTGCGACTATCCTACTGGACTTATCAAAGGGAAACGACTTCGGGCAAAAAGTTGTTACATCGCTCGATGTAGCCGCAGGTGCTGCAGCTTATGCAGTCACGGAATATCTGCATTATAACGTGCCGGTTAGGCTGATTCTGCCTGACAAAGATAATATAGACACTGTTGAGGTCAGAGCATCTAGAGACATTCCGCAAGCTATGGCGAAACTTGCTGAGGCTAAGGCTAATGCATCTATTCGGATAACAGAAGTACTACGTAAATCTACAGGCAAGGGCAGCATCATATTAATTACCACTCAACTTGGCGAAGACTTGGTTAATGCCGTAAAGGAAGTTAGGGCGGCTGGAATAAGGATACAATTAGTTTGTGTAGACCCGACAGCTTTCGGTAAAGCATTTCAGGAAAATAGAATAACTGAACTGGAACGTGCAGGAGTCAAGGTTCAGGTTATTCGAGAGGTAACTGAATGATGAGGCGGACAACCGGCAGGACTTTCAGCTACACTCTTTATATAAGCGGCTTCGCAACTATCATCTGCGGACTTGCAGCATTGAATTCAGTGTTAAATGACCCAAGTTTTGCCACCGTGACAGGAAGCCTCATCTGCGCAGGTTACGGTGTCAGCATGTTCCTGAGAAGAGTCGGCTACACTGCCCGGTTAGTCGAACTTGCCGTCCTTGCTGCAGCACTGTTAATCTACGCTCAGTTGATAGGCGGACATGCAATCAGTGAATTGATTGTCCCTATGGCTGCAATAGAAGCACCTGAATTGAGATTGGCGGCCATGCTGCTTTGGCTCGAGGTGTTGAGAAGCTTCACGTTAGTCTCTGATGAGGCTGTAGTGTTTTCCGCTGTACCTTCGGTCGTTTTAATCAGTCTTGCATCAACCAACAACGTAAACCCGGAGATAATGGCGTTTTTCATCATCTATCTGGTGCTGACAACATTCTTGCTAGCACATAGGGTGAACACTGGAGAGAACATCAGAAAGCTAAAACTGGTTTTTCGCACGGTCTTTTTGGTCTCGATTACTGCACTTGTAATCGGCTCGGTAGTCGTAATTCCGATTCGTCTGGCCTGCACAAGCGTATTTAATGCAGCCATGCCGGAGTTCACCAGACTGAGAGACCGGCTGACGATAAGCGGTTATGCCGATAGCAACTATCTACAGATAGCACAGGGACCTGTCAGGCTCTCTGAAGAAACGATGATGACCGTCCGTTCTGTGGATATGAAGAGC
Source organism: Armatimonadota bacterium (assembly GCA_029551395.1). Classification (GTDB taxonomy): domain Bacteria; phylum Armatimonadota; class UBA5829; order UBA5829; family DTLH01; genus JAKPFN01. Next base: position 13,597 of record JAKPFN010000034.1, read on the forward strand.
GGTCAACATGTTCCATTGTACTGGAGAGGTAAAGTATTCGATACCTATACAGGGCATGGATGGCAGTCATCGAGCAACTATCATCATGTCTATCCCATCAATAACCAGCAGAATGAAAATGGGAACTACATCTACAGCGGTCCGCAGGTACCGGGCAAGCGCTTAATTCGGCAGGATTTCCATAAATCCCGCAGAGGTATGACTCGTGAAGTCTTTGCAGCCGCTGAACCGGTAATAATTGAGTCAGCAGCCCGCACTCTTTCACAAAATGAGTTCAACTGCTGGCACGGCATCTATGGAAGATCCGGCAAGACCAGATATACGGTTGTCTCTGTATTGCCTAATGACGACCCTGGAGCCTTAAGAAAAGCTCCGGCAAAATATAGTCCAGATATTCAGACCAGGTATCTGAGAAAAATCACCAGCACGGCCAAAGTCGGTGAGTTATCGAGAAAAATCACTAAAGGTATCAACAATCCATACGACAAGGCGATGGCTATCCAGCGCTATCTTGGCCAGACTTGCATCTATGATCTGGATGCTCCCCCTACTCCACCTGGTGAAGATGCAGTAGAGCATTTTTTGTTCAACTCCCGTGTGGGCTATTGTGATGTGTTTGCAAGTGCGATGGTTATCATGTGCCGTGAAGTTGGTATTCCAGCACGGCTGGCAACCGGATATTTGACCGGTGTATATGACGAGCAGCAAGACCTATACAGCGTGAGAGATATGGACCGTCATGCCTGGGCAGAGCTTTATTTTCCTGGCTGTGGATGGATAACTTTCGATCCTACAGAGTATACAAGCAGTCAAAACCAAGGGTGGCTGGAAGTAACGGCAAAGCAGATACGCAGGACGATAAGCGAGATATTTGGCGGCCCTGGTATCGTTCCGCTAGCTGCAGCCCTGTTCATCGTAGGAGCGCTCTTTGCATTCGGGTCTGAGATAAAGGAAATCATCAAGTCCAGGCAGGCTGACAGCCCAAGCAAGATGCATAACGCCGCCCTGATGCAGTATCTAGCCATACGAAAGACTCTTGAAGCTACAAATCCAAGTCTTACACCGGCAGAGGTTGCAATTACGGCTAAACGTATCTCTGAAGATGCTGGAAAACTCGCAGAAGAGGCTGTCGGATTGTTCGGAGAGATACGCTACGGCCAACGCGATGTAAACCTGGAAGATATTCAGCGGCTTAAAACTCTCCGCAGAGAAATAAAGTCATCGATAAAGCAGAGCAGGCGAAGGTCTAACTGAGGCGTACACAAAAATGGCTGCCGGACTAGGGCTCGAACCTAGGGCCTACTGATCCAGAGTCAGTCGCTCTCCCAACTGAGCTATCCGGCAGCGACGCAATATATTACCATAATCGGCTCGATGTGTCAATTATCGAAGTCCAAAAATAAGGTAAATTACTCATATCAGGCAGGAGCGCGGACGTTAACCGCCCGCGCTTTTCATTGCCTTCTCAATCTTTGCCCATGTATCACGCAAGGTAGCTGTACGGTTGAAAACCAGCTTCTCAGGTGTCGAATCCACATCCACAGTAAAGTATCCCTGACGTTCGAACTGATAGCGTGTGCCAACTTCAGCACCAACTACGCTAGGTTCGACGTAACATGTGGTCACTTGAAGTGAATTCAGGTTCAGATTGTCCATCCATGTCTGACCTTCTTCAACATCATCCGGGTCAGGTTTTTTAAAGAGATGATCATACAACCTGGCTTCTGCAGGAACGGCATGTCTGGCCGATACCCAATGCAGTGTAGCCTTCACCTTGCGGCCATCTGGAGCATCCCCACCCCGCGTTTCGGGGTCATAGGTGCAGTGAAGCTCCACTATCTCACCGTTTTCGTCCTTAACTACATCCATGCACTTGATGAAGTAAGCATTGCGAAGCCTTACTTCCCGGCCTGGAGCCAATCGGAAGAATTTGGGCGGCGGTTCCTCTCTGAAATCGTCTCGTTCTATATACAGCTCCCGGCTAAACGGAACCTTGCGAGTACCGGCTTCCGGGTCTTCCGGATTGTTTATTACATCCAGCTCTTCAACCTGGTCTTCCGGGTAGTTGATTATAACAACCTTGAGCGGGTTCATAACTGCCATCACACGTTGAGCGCGCTTGTTCAAGTCCTCCCGAATGCAGTCTTCCAAAACAGCAACATCAACAACGCTGTCAGTCTTTGCAACGCCTATCCTTCTGCAGAATTCCCTGATGGCTTCTGGAGTATAGCCGCGGCGTCGCAGACCAGCCAAAGTCGGCAGCCGAGGATCATCATATCCCTTCACATAACCACCGTTGACAAGCTCAATGAACCTGCGCTTGCTCATAACCGTATAGGTCATATTGAGCCGCGCAAACTCTATCTGTCGTGGATGATAAATCCCAAGCTCATCCAGGAACCAATCATACAAAGGACGATGGTTCTCGTACTCGAGCGAGCAGAGCGAGTGCGTAATCCCCTCTATCGAGTCCTCAAGACCATGCGCCCAGTCATACATCGGATAGATACACCACTTGTTGCCCTGGCGATGGTGTTCGGCGTGCCTGATTCGATACATTACGGGATCTCGAAGGTTCATGTTAGGCGATGACATATCTATCTTCGCACGAAGTGTTCGTGATCCATCAGGGAATTCGCCTGCCCTCATACGCTGGAACAGATCGAGGTTTTCCTCAATACTCCGATTTCGGTAAGGGCTTTCAATGCCCGGTTCAGTAGGTGTGCCTCTTGTAGCGCTGACCTCTTCAGGAGACAGGTCGCAAACATAGGCTTTACCTTTCTTAATCAGATCGATAGCCCACTCATACATCTGCTCAAAGTAGTCAGACGCAAAGAACAGCCGATCACCCCAATCAGCGCCTAGCCACCGAACATCATCTATGATGGCATCAACAAACTCCTGCTCCTCTTTGGTTGGATTAGTATCATCAAACCTCAGGTTGAACAACCCGTTGAACTCCAGCGCGATGCCGTAATCGATCCAGATAGCCTTCGCATGACCTATGTGCAGATAGGCGTTCGGCTCCGGTGGAAAGCGCGTGTGAACATGATCAAACCTTCCACTTCGCAGGTCTTCTTTGATTGCCTCACGGATGAAATCAGTCGATTCGACGCGATCTTCATCCACCTTTTCAATATCATTTTTATCTGTATTCAGTTGAGTGTCTTTCATACTCAGAGCAATATTCTCCGATCCCGATTTGTAAGCCTAATAACTTCTAATTTTCCCACATGAAGCAGCTAACGTCAAGGAAGCAGGCATACGCACATATGTTCTATTCAAAGGTTAAGGTATCTTTATTTGCCTACTCTTAAGGTTTGGAATAGCCTGAATTAGAGTAAGTATAACAAGTGGCTGAGATAGAACTATTCCCGCCAGGTCTGCCGACGATAAAAATTATGCTGCTGTTTTGGATAATCATCTTTTGCATTTTGGGAAGCGTGGGGTCGATAGCCCTTGCTGGTGTATTTCTTCTTCTTAAAGAAGGTCAACGTCAGTCATTAGTGCCTCTGTTGGTCAGTTATGCAACAGGCACATTACTTGGGGCCTCGTTTCTTGCTCTTCTACCACATATTTTAGAAGAAATCGCTCCTTTAACTGCTTTCATCACTGTCCTTGCGACTATTTTAGCGTTCTTTGGAATGGAAAAGAGCATAATACTGCGTCATTGCCACGATAATCACTGTGATAGACACACTGCTGCTGGAACATTGATATTAATTGGCGATGCATTCCATAACTTCGTCGATGGTATAGCGATTGCAGCCGGTTTTTTGACATCCATTCCTGTTGGTATATCTACCGCACTGGCAGCAATCAGTCATGAAGTGCCTCAGGAGGTTGGGGATTTTGCAATCCTGCTGGAATCGGGATTTGATCGCTTGAGAGCATTCGGTTACAATGCGCTTTCAGGGCTTTCAGCACTACCTGGTGCGTTAGCCGGATACTTTCTCCTGGCACAGCTTGATATACTCGTTCCATATCTATTGGCTATAGCTGCTGCGGGTTTTATCTATATAGCAATGGCTGATCTGGTTCCGCATCTGCATGAAAAATCCGGACTGCGAAATAACTTGCTTCAGTTTATTCTCATCCTTGCCGGAGTAGCTACCATTGTTCTACTGGAATGGCTCGCAGGCGATATTTAGGAAAATATTATGAAGGAGAAAGCAAGTTGGGCAGCGTAATTACATCCTAGTGATGTGATTATGTCCGATATCAACTTATCTCGTAACCAGCAAATAGCGCTTGTTGCACTGATTGGAATTACATTGCTTGGATTAGCTTACGGGAAAATCCGAAGCGCCAAACCTGCTCAACTCCGAGAACAGGCATTTACCATAACCAAACCTTCAGCTACTGGTGATGTCAGTATAGACACTCCGGTAGTCAGAGCTTCATCCTCTGAGGCCAATACACGTATGGTAACAGTCCATGTGGCAGGTTGTGTGAAACACCCGAGTGTTTATAAACTCCCCGTTGGCAGCAGAGTTGTCGATGCTATTCACGCTGCAGGCGGACCTACATCCGAAGCTAATCTGGATGCCATCAATATGGCTGCCAAAGCACAGGATGGTGTTCAGATTTACGTTCCATCCAAACGCGACTCTATCTTCTCAAGCGCAGGCGCATCATCGGGAGGTAAGGTCTCATCGGCTGGTGGAAGTTCATCTTCGGGAGGCCACTTCAACAGCTTGGTCAACATCAACACTGCAAGCATAGAGGAACTTGATAAGCTGCCAGGAGTAGGACCAGCTACTGCACAGAAGATCATCGACTACCGCAATGAAATCGGTGGGTTTACATCAATTGAGCAGCTTGAGGAGGTAAAAGGTATAGGGCCGAAGAAGATGTCTCAGATCCGGCCTTATTGCCGGTTGTAAAGTTTTTATTGTTACGAAACAATCATTACAAGCATGCTCTCTTGATTAGTTGGACAAATATTGCTAGAATTGCACTGCCGCCTTCAGGCGACTTGGAAGGAGCCTAAAAATTGAATACACAGCTGAAGGCTCTCTATGAACTCCAGCAGATAGATGTCCAGCTTTCTGCTGCTCAGAGAGCAATCGCAGCACTGGACGACGGAACTAAGCTTCGCCAGCAGTTGGCGCTGGCCGAAAAACAGCTAACTGCACTTACTGAACAGCTTAAAAAAAGCCAGTCAGAACTTCAAGACAACGAACTCAACCTCAAGAGCCTCGAAACCAAAAAGAGTGACTTTGAAAAGAAACTATATGAAGGTAAAATAGTCAACCCCAAAGAGCTTTCGAGCATTGAGAAAGAGATCGAGGCTCTCGGCAAAACCAGAGCCAAGCTTGATGAACGCATTCTTGAACTCTACGATATCGTAGAGAAACAGCAGACAGATGCGGCAAAGATGGAAGCAGTGGCAACTCAGCTCAAGAAGCGGTTAACTGACCATTTAGCTCAATATCAATCAAAAACCAAAGACCTGCAGAAGCAAATCGAGACATTGACCGCATCAAGACAGGCTGCAATCGCAACAGTTACAGACCGCCAACTCCTTAGCAAGTATGAGACAATACGCGCTCGTTACAAAGATACCGGCCTTTCCAAAGTAGAAAATGGAAAATGCGGTGTTTGTCATGTTGGGCTTACATCTTACACTCAGCGGCTTCTAAAGGAAAACGAGCAATATCAGACTTGCGAAAGCTGCGGAAGAATCCTGTTCCTGGAAGAATAAATGACAAGTTTTTCTATTGCCATTGATGGAGCATCAAAAGGCAACCCCGGTGCAGCAGGTATCGGGGTTGTTCTCTGTGACGATGCAGGGAATTTAATACTTGAGATCAGCGAATATATCGGTGAGACCACAAATAACGTCGCAGAATACACTGCACTTATCAGGGGGCTTGAAGAAGCGCTTAAACTGGGTGCTGAATCTATCAGAATATCCACTGACAGCGAACTGTTGGCAAGACAGATTGCCGGGATATACAAGGTTAAGTCGCCGCACCTGGTTGAGATCTATCAAAAAGCAAAATCGCTATTGTCCCAGTTCAAAGATGCAAAAATCAGGCACGTTCTTCGTGAGAATAATGCTCATGCTGATAAGCTGGCAAGCGAAGCAGCCCAAAAAGGCGCTAAAGCATCAAAGAAGCCTGCCAAGACCACAAAACCAAAACCAGGAGAAGAAATGGACATCCCCAGACAGACTCCACAGCCCCAACATAAAGCTTCAAAACCAACAGCTCGACCTGTTTCCCCGCCTAAGCAGCAGGATTCCCAAAGCCAACTCAATCTTGACATGTAAATGCGGAATGTGGAATGCGGAGTGCGGAATGAAGGGAAGTGACGAGGGATGAGTAATAATGATCGAAGTGCCTCACTCGTCGGTCTATCTTCCTGCTCACAACCTGTAAGAGTATTCTACATTTTGAAGCTATTTACTAAAACATATAAGGCTGTACTTTTAAGATAGCTTCGAGTTGAAATTCCTGCCGAAGTTAGTTTCATATACCTTTGATTTCGACGCTCAGATTTGTTAATTTGACTAGAATACAGGAAAAGTGGTAAAATTTTGGAAAGTAAGCCAGATAATCGCTCCGGTAACGGAGAGGAAAGTCCGGGCTCCACAGGGCATGATGCTGGATAACGTCCAGCGGGCGAAAGCCTAGGGAAAGTGCCACAGAAAAGAAAACGGCCTCGGTCTTTTGACCGGGACCAGAGCTGAAACGGTGGTGTAAGAGACCACCGGCGGTGTGGTGACACACCGGCCTGGTAAACCCCATCAGGAGCAAGGCCGAATAGGAGAGGGTTGAAGCTGCCCGCCGACCTCTCGGGTAACGGCCGCTAGAGGGTCGGAGTAATCCGGCTCGTAAGAGAGATGATTATCCAAGACAGAACCCGGCTTATAGACTTGCTTGAAAAAAAGGGGGGTTGCACTTGCGGCCGCCCTTTTTGCGCATTTATGGGCGATAATGAGACCGGAAACTATTGCCTCAACCGTAGCGGACGGCTATAATGGTTGTGGCATAAATCGGAAAACCGGTATGTCATGCTCGTCCGATAACCTCCAGGAGGTATCACAGTGAATAAAATTTTAGGATTAGCCAGTGTTGTCTTTCTGGCATGCATACTCATCGCCCTGGCCGTGGGATTGTCCGGGTGCGGAGGCGATGATGAGCAGACCGACGATGCATCATTGGCAGGAGTAACTGATCCATCTGCTGCAGACACAGGTACACCCTCACCTCAGGTTGCAAATCCAACTTACGGTGGAACACCTCCCACTAATACAGGCGGTACTACTCCAACAGGCGGAACCAGTACTCCTTCTGACCCAGCTTCAGGCATTGCTTTTGAAGAAGTTCAGTTGAAATCACCAGTAAAGACAATCACTATCAAGAAAGGCAATACAATACTTGAGTTCAAACGGTTCAAGTATGAGGACTGGGAAGGCAAAGTTCAGCTTTGCGAAATGCCTGCTGATGAAACAAAAGTAAAGCGAAAGAAAGAGGCTTGGCTTGCAACATTCGATATCTACAGGGTAGAAGTCGAAGACAAGAAGAAGGAAGCTAAGAAGGATGTGGATACTCTAAGTGATTTCCCATTCGTATCTCCTCGGCCATCAAAGCAGTCTCAGGAAAACCAGCCTGGTCAATCAGGAAATCAAAATCAATTGCCAACCGGACAGATACCTGGAGCAGTCCCGCCAGGAAATCCCGGACAAAGACCACCTGGTTGGTAGGTTTCCACCATAATAAATATTTGCAGTGACATCTTAAAAGCCCGGATAGCCAGTTCTTATCCGGGCTTTTATTTTGGCAGACTATATAACCATAGAGAAAGATCTGGATTATACTGTGCGGCGTTTTGTCGGATGTTTAGATTCAAGCAGAATAGCAACCAGGCTGCCAAATATGAATCCCAGTAACAGGCCGGCGGCTATTGTCAGCTTGGCTCTTGGCTTAATGTGCCGTTTTTCAGGCGTAGCCCAGTCTAAAACGGTAAATCCGTTCGGTTCTCTAGCTTCAGCAACTTTTGCCAGGCTTAGTTCAGTAAGAAGCGAAGTGTAGACTATCTCCAAAGCTTTTACATCACGCATTAATCTGACATACTGCATTTGGTCTTTGGCGACATCAGCGATATCGCGCTCCATGCGGGTCATTATACCGTTAAGAGCATCAATACGTGCCTGGACACCGCTCTTTTTGATCTCCATCACGGCCAAATCCTGCACCAGAGCTTGCCGAACAGGATTTATTTGCAGAGTCTCGCTTGCTGTTACTTTTTCTACTTCCTGGCGGATTCTTTCCTGGATTTTGGCGATTTCTTCAGATGCAGCAACTACATCTGGATGGATATCAGAACGGTCTTCAAGCAATGCCGCTCTTTTAACCTCTGATTCGGCAAGTTGAGCTTTGAGCTGGGTTACTATGGGGTTCTCATGGACAACCGTTGACGCTGTCTGAATAAGCTCCTGATCATCTATGATTCCCTTGGCTTCATCGATGCTTCTATCAGTTTCCTCCAGCTCTGTCTCGGCTTCAATCTGTTTCGTGCGGACAGTTACAACCTGCTCTACTTGTTGAACGGCAGTCTCAGGCGGAGGCACAACCGGATGGGTTTCTTTGAACTTACGCAGCTTTTCTTCCGCCTCTGAGAGATCAGATTTGGTCTTGGCAACCTCACCTTCAAGGAAGACCTTGTTTCGGTGACCTGTGCTAAGCGAATGCCGACGGTTGAAGTCCTGCAGACGCTTGATGTATGTGTTGGTAATCTCTGATGCAAGGAGCGCGGTCCGCTTCCCTGTCCCCTGGCTGCCCGCACGTTCATCAAGCCAGTCGAGCTTACCTTTCTCTGCCCAATCGGTTGAAGCAAAACAGCAGATTTCCATTCCGCCATCTTTGCTCATAACTACATGTATGTCTTTTTGCAGCTTTTCCGGCTCTATACCGGCCTTGGATAGCTGAAGGTCATCACATACCTGTTTGCTGATAGTCCGGCTTCTGAGTATCTCAGCGTACATACCAGGACCGTTGCCTGATCCCATACCTAAGTCACTCATCCCAGAAACTCCTGCAAGACGCGACAGCAGACCAGATGCCGCCTGCTCTGTCCGAGGAAAGATGAGGACTGCTCTGCCTCTGTAGGTCTGCGGGATAAACCGCAACGCAATCGCGACGACCAACGCGGCGATAACTGATAACAAAACAACCAGTCTTAGCCGTTTCATAACTAATTGAGTATAGTATGTAATGTCAAAATCATCCATATCTGTTAGTTTACTAATTAAATGAATAACACTAGAAAAGTGTCAGCAAGCGGACTGTGGAAATGATCTGAGAGATATCGCGCCAGTCCGTTATAATGCCCTCAGGCACGTAAACAACGTCTCCCGGCTCCAGTACCGGGTTATCCTTGTCTTGATTCGTGATGCCTTTTTCGTTCAGGCTTACTTTTATGACTTCAGGTTTGTCAGGGTCTCCTCTAACGATAAGTGCAGAAGATTTAGCTCTGCTGCTTGGGCCTCCTGCGCTTGCCAGATAATCGAGCAGACGCCTTTCCGGTTCATAAGAGATACTACCTGGCCTATGGACCTGCCCGAGAACATAGACTTTATCGAGCAATGCGGGAAGTATAATCGTATCCCCATTCTCAAGAACTACATCAGCAGATTTATCTTGATAAGTAACTAGACGGTCAAGATCAAGAGGGATTATTTCAATCTTATTGTTCTTTCGTCTTTCGATTTTAGCGCGTTTAAGGTCAGCCTGCGGCGTAGTACCTCCAGTTCTGGCAATTACATCTCCGGCAGTTTCACCTTTCGCTAACCGGTAGATTCCAGATTTATTCAGCACTGCACCAGCGGTTCTCTGGTAGACATTTTCGCCTTTGAACTCGCCAACAAGCCGAATGATCGGCTGATATTCTATAACAGATGGAACAATCAGGTTATCTCCGGGTTGCAGCACAGGATTCTCTCCTGATGACAGGTCTACATGCAACGCGGTGACCTGGTCTGATGTGCCTCTACGTTCGATGACGGCCTTTGAAAGCGCAGCGGTGGGCAAAAGACCTTCAGAAAGATTCAACAGGCTTTTTACGGTAAATGAAGTTGATTCATCGATTGGAGGAGGCACCATTTCATAATGCCCAGGACGGCAGACTTCACCTGTGACAGTTACCCAGTCCACAACAGCAGGAACGTGGATTTCGTCTCCAGCTGCCAGGGTGATATTATCCTGAAGCTCACCGCAGTTGATTATGCTGAAAAGGTCGATAGTCTGCGAGTTGCCGTTTCTGGTGAGTCTGATCCGTCTTGTAGAGCCTGTAGGCAGGATATCAGCCCTCAACAGTGCTTCCAGTACTGTAGCTGATGATGTCAGAGCTTGAGGACCGGGATTGGCTACCTGTCCGCTGACCCAGACTCGTATCATTCCAAGCGATGCGACACTTATATGAACGGTGAAGTGCTTGAAATATGCTGAGAGCTTCTCTGTTACGACTTGTTCAAGCTCGTTTACGGTCTTTCCTGCAGCCTCTACAGGCCCGATCAACGGCAGGTTCACCCGTCCATCAGGTGTTACTTCGTAATTATTCGTGCTGACTCCGTCTCCAGAGGCAGGATCTGCAGTTGATTGAACACCGTAACGGAGATCCACTCTTCCTTTGACATCAATAGTGAGCAAATCGCCAACACCGATTTGGTAATCCGGAGACAGCCGAATGGAAGCCCGCATCGAGTCGTCTGAACTGGCAGAAGGAAGCCTGACAGATGAACGGACACCATCACCTCGACCAATGGCAGTTTGATTAGCATCATCTGATGACAGCACAGAATATGCAGAAGTAGATCTCTGTGAGGAGGCTGGAGGCGGTATGGTGATAATAGCAAGAAGAAGCAGAAAAACTGACGCAGTACGCAAGCTCGCATCCACCCCTAAGTTTTTTTTGGTATACACTTGACATTTATAGTCAAGCACAGTGTTCACAGTATAACAGACGGCCCTGTTATGGTCAAGCAAACTTGACGCTAAGCGGCCCTGATGCTATACTTTGGCTGACTGAAGCATAGCTGATCAGGGTGTAATATGAGCATCCTGCGTTTAGCTGCATCTATCTTTTTCTACATCATGTAGTGGATCAGGAGACGACTTTGCCGGAAGACCTTGACCTCCAGGAAGTAAAAGAACTCGTCAGGCTGGTTGAGAAGCATAACCTTGCTGAACTGACAGTTGAAGAAAACGGAGTAACCATAACCGTAAAAGGTGCGGTTCAAGCGCCTACACAGGTAATACATCAGACCTCTATTCCTGTTTCGTCAGTGACAGACTTAACCACATCGCCGGTTCAGGCACCTGCAGAAGCTCTGATGCCACCAACTCAGCCTGCACAACCTGAACCAGATAACCTGGTAAAGATAGAGTCGCCTATGGTAGGTGTGTTTTATCGTGCTTCGTCCCCGGATGCCCCTGCATTTGTGGAAGTCGGTGATGAGATAGAGGTTGGACAGACTATAGGGCTTATCGAGGCTATGAAGGTATTCAGCGAGATCCCATCAGAAGTAGCAGGTAAAGTCGTGGAAATACCAGCCGAGAACGGTAAGTTAGTGCAGCAAGGTCAGGTGCTTGTTGTGGTCCAAAAATTAGAGCCAGAGGTAGTTTAAGGATAAAGTGAAACCAGTCATAAATGTAGGGATAATCGGATTTGGCGTAGTTGGATGCGGTGTATATGATATTTTCCAGCGTAATGCGCGAGCTATCGAGTTAAGAGTTGGTTCAAAACTTGTAGTCAAGCGAGTTGCTGATACAGACCCGGACAGACCTCGGCCTATAGAGTTCGACAGAAGTATCCTCACCACTAATCCTGAAGAAATCATAAATGATCCCGAGATTGATATTGTTGCTGAGTTGATAGGCGGCGTTGATCCCGCTCAGGACTATATAATGGCTGCCATCAGGAATGGGAAGCACGTAGTTACGGCTAACAAAGAGCTTCTGGCGAAATCCGGGCACTCTCTTTTGGTTGAAGCTGGAGAACGAAAGCAGGATTTCTACTTTGAAACGAGTGTCGGCGGTGGTATCCCGATTATCAACCCGATGAAGACCTCTCTTGCCGGAAACCACATCAGAGAGATCAAGGGAATAGTCAACGGAACTACAAATTACATCCTTACACGCATGGCTGAAGAGGAAAAGGACTTCGAAGAGGTTCTGACCGAGGCTCAGGCTCTTGGTTATGCTGAACGAGACCCTACTAACGATGTTGACGGGCATGATGCGGCTTATAAGATTGCGATTCTGGCATCGATTGGCTTCATGAGCCGTGTGGATGTTAGCGAGGTTTACCGCGAAGGCATCAGAAATATCACCCAAAAAGATATTGCATACGCGAAAGAGCTTGGGTACAAGATAAAACTGCTTGCTATTGCTAAAGAGATCGATGGACAGATGCAGGTGCGCGTCCATCCGGCAATGATCCCAGTAAACCATCCGCTTGCAAGCGTTTCCCATGTGTATAACGCTATTTATATCAATGCTGACCCTGTGGGGAACCTTATGTTCTACGGACGCGGCGCAGGTGCAGAGGCTGCTGGCAGCGCTGTGGTTGGTGATATCATCGATGTAGCCCGGAATATCAATACAGGCTCTACCGGACGTATTTCCTGCACTTGCTTTGAGGAAAAAGTGCTCCAGAGCATGGATGAAGTGCAGTGTAAGCATTATATCAGGATGAAAACTACGGACAAGCCTGGTGTTCTCTCTGCCATTTCTACTGTTTTTGGGGCTAATAATGTGAGTATCACTGCTGTTCTAGCCAAGAGCACTGGAGAACCGGGATCTGCGGAGAGTATCTGGGTTACGCATACAGCGCCAGAACCGAGTGTAAGGCTATCATTGGAAGCCATAAGCGCACTTCCGGTTGTTACAGAGGTATCCAACTGGATCAGAGTCGAAGAATAGCCAGCGTTGGTGCCTTGTCTTGCCTCATATGACTGGATTTCCAACCATTACTGAATTAATATCTATGGAGTTTTGACTGCAATGACATTTGTTCGTTCGACAGAACTGCCGGGGGTTGCGAAACATGTGACCGGGAAGGTCAGAGATGTTTATGACCTTGGAGATTCGCTATTACTTGTAGCATCTGACCGGCTTTCTGCGTTCGATGTTGTTTTACCAGGCGGGATACCTGACAAGGGAAAGGTGCTTACGCAGATATCGCTGTTCTGGTTCGATAAAACTCGGGACATCGTGGAAAACCACTTGATCACGGCTAATGCAGATGAGATAGTCGTCAGGCTTGCTGATGCCGGAGTGCCGGACGCCGCAAGTCATCGAGAAACTATCCGAGGAAGGTCTATCTTAGGCCGGAAAGCAGAGCAAATACCAATAGAATGCATCGTTCGTGGTTATCTGGCTGGGTCTGCCTGGAAAGAATACAAGGAACTGCTGGCTGGCAATAATGGAGATCGATCATGTGTCTCCCTGCACGGTATTCGTCTGCCGGTAGACATGGTGGAATCCGCTCAGCTTCCTGAGCCGGTGTTTACTCCTTCTACCAAGGCATCGAGCGGACATGATGAGAATATCAGCGTCGACCAGGCCAGAAATATAGTCGGAAAAGAGATTGTAGACGAGCTTCAGAGGTTGAGTCTGGAGATTTATACGAAAGCATCCGAATATGCCCGCACCAGAGGGATAATCATAGCTGATACCAAGTTCGAGTTCGGGATTCTGGACGAGAAGATCATTTTGATAGACGAAATCCTGACTCCAGATTCTTCCCGGTTCTGGGCTGTGGATGATTATCAACCAGGACGGTCTCAGGACTCGTTCGACAAGCAGTTCGTGCGGGATTATCTCCTGACTTTGGACTGGGACAAGACCTACCCAGGCCCGGAACTACCTGAAGAGATAGTCAGAAAGACCAGCGAACGGTATAAAGAAGCTTATCTCAGGCTGACAGGGCACAAGCTGCCTGAGGGATAAAATAGGACGTTAACAACCAGAATACACTGAGCTTTACATTTATTACATGGATGATATTGGTTGGTATTCATTTCTTAGCGGTAGGTTCAGTTGCTCAACCAAATCGATTTAGCTTTTAAGCTATACAGCTTTCTTGTATGATGAAACGCTAGCCTTCCCCAGCCAATTAATTGTTCACAATCCAGTTCCCCCAAAATAAAAACCGGAATACTAATATCACCTATTGCATGGATAACAGCTTCCTTTACTCCGTAATCGGAGGCTCTTAATGTGTTAGCTTATGGATTCTAGTATCTGGAATAGACTATTTAAGCATTTAAGATAACTTTAACGAACAATATGCTTGATTGGCACATTAATTGCACTGGGGTAACAGGTGATCAGAATAACACTATCGATTGGAGGAGAAGATCAGTGAGAACCGCAATAATAACTATCTTGTTATTTGCCATTTCAATCTCTCTGGCTCATTGTGATGTACTGGTAACAAGCACATTCGACAATGACGATGAAGGTTGGAGAATTGTCGGTGATGCACAGCAAGGGTCTAGTAAACCTTCCTGGTCCGCTGAAAACGGCAATCCTGGCGGGCATATTTATGCTAAAGACGACGTTCTTGGGGGTGTATTTTATTGGTTAGCTCCTGAAAAATTTCTAGGAGATAAGTCTGGCGCTTATGGATACACTTTAGATTTCGACTTGAAGCAGAGTATAGCAAACACCCAGTTCGATTCAGATGATATTATTATCACTGGCGGTGGGATAACGATAAAGTACGATACTTCATACAACCCTGGCACTGACTGGACGCATTATTCGGTTTTATTAGCAACGGATGCAGGTTGGATGCGTGATAGTTCTGCAGCGACGTACGAAGATATTACTACAGTATTGTCATCCATATCATCCATTCAGATCAGAGCTGAGTACCGCACCGGCGCTGATACGGATTATTTAGATAATGTAGTGCTTTATGGAGCCGTTCCTGAACCGGGATCGATATTCGGAGTGGCCTCTGGTTTAGGGATAGCGCTGGCGAGCTTTATCAGACGACGCAAATAAGCATTATTCATATAGTCAGTTAAGGTTATTTATGAGCCATTCTTACATTGAAATAAGAATGGCTCATATTTGTCTGTCAGGTTGATTACATATCGCTTGTATCTCTCACCCGGATTACTGGATATTTTATCCCGTTGACTACCTCTGTCGTGCTGATTCCTGTTACTATGTGGAAACCAGAGGTTGGCGGAGTTATGCCGTCGCATCGGACTTTTATGCCCGGGTTGCCATTCGCATCGGTCAGGCCTGAGCCGTCGTCTATCGTTAACCATCCAGTACCGTATGCGGTGACTGTTCCAGCGACTTTGACCAGGAGAGCGGAATTGCTCAGGCCAACGAAGTCCTGCTGTCCACTCAGTCTGACTGCGGCCATTCCAAGAGGCTTGATGTTCTGTGTCGCGCCGGTTTCGGATATGTCTGCAAACTTGATTACCCTCTCACCGTCCTCAGTTGCCATCACTCCGGTTACTCGAACTACTGCATTTACAGGCGGATTGCTGGAAGTCAACAGACGGATGCCGCAGGCTCTGTTCGACTGCTCTACAAAAACTTCACCAGGGAACACTGCCGTTACTACAACCGATGGGATGACAACCGCTGTGCCATCCGGCAACGAGTTTGCTGCAAAAATCGGCCCCTGTAAGAATGAGGCGGTATTCTGGCCGATCATACGAAGTAACGCGCCGCCTTTTCCTACCACCCAAGCCTCGTTTTCTGAGAGAGCGCAGATGTCATAAAGCGAATCCATTGTTCCGTGCGTCACCAAAGCCTGGTTGTAGTGTTGTCCCTGCTCGAAACGTTTGATTGGGGTAGTCCCATAGAACGAATGATAGCGTCCAGCAGTCCATCCTGTGCCTCCTGGGAGCATGTCTATACAATACCAAGGCTCAGGATAGCCAAAACTATGCGCCAATACCCAGTTTCGGCCTCCATCGGTACTTTTGATGATTCCACCATTATCATTACACGCCCATGCTTCGGTCGGAGTCGGGAACGAGCAATCAATCAGCCAGTTATTACCAAATCCTGTGGCCGAATGCCAGTTAGCGCCGCCGTTGTTGGTGTAATAAGCAATTGCACCTTCTCCGACAAGTATGCCATTGTATGGATTGCTGAACCTGATGCTTCTGATATTGCCCGTTACGCCGTAAATACGGTTCCAGGTGGCTCCGCCATCAGTGCTGCGATAAAGGTAGCCGGAATTGCCTCCAACAAAGATAAGCGAGTCTGTAACGACATCGCAGGCGCGCATGTTAACGCTTATTCCAAGAGATTTCTTGACCCAAGCGCCGTTTGAGTTGATCAGAACAGTGCCTGAATCTCCAACAGCACAAGCTACACCTGTTGGCGAGTTGGCATCCACTGCGTTAAGGTTGGAGGTGACGTTACTGGCCATCGGCGACCAAGTCTGCCCGTTCCATTCAAGGATTGTTCCGCCGTTGCCCACTGCATAACCGTGGTCTGGAGATGTGAGCTTGATGCCGTTCAGGTTGACAGTAGTCGTCCGGCCTTCAGGGATAATATTGGCCTGAAGATCGTAGGTGTATGAGTCTGTGAAACCTGACCAGTAGGCAATATTGAACGGAAGAATCTCTAAGAACTGGTAGTCAGTCTGCCCTGCTGTTTCGATTTTAACGAGAAATACCCCGTTCGAGCCTACAACGTTGATCAAGCCCCAGGGGTTTTCACGAAGAGTATGCCCGGTGGCTGTAGTAATGCTTCCGTAGCAGGTTCGGTTTGGAAGTGTAGCGTAACCTCCGTTATCTGTAGTAAGCGTGAAAGTCGGTGGTGAGTTAAACTCCCGGTTCTTATCCTGGTAAAAAGCGAGCACAGCATTTGGGAGCGGCCTGTAGTAAGCGTCTACTACCCTAACCTTACAGACCTGCGGGACATCGTAGAGATATTCGCCGTAGAATCCTCTCCTCTTGTGAAGATGGCTGTTCAGAGCATAAGCAGTATGGTCAGAATAACGGTGATAAGAGCCGGTCATCATCCCACCTTCTCGGGTATTTGGATGATTAATATCTGGTGTAACCTTGTTAGCACCGTTCTCTATGTTCAGAACATAAAGGTCTATGCAACCTATCTGATGAGACAACTCATGCATGAGCGAGCCTTCATAGGTCTGAAGCACTTCAGGATGCTGTTCGTAGAAGTTAGGCGGGCCAAGGTAGCTGTTCGAAAACCCCCATCTGCCATCCCACTGCCAATCATCAGGAGCATGAGTGCCTCCGGGATCAGGAGTGCTATCTGGCACTATTACTATCTCATCCAACCTTACCCGTTCAAGGATACCGTTTGGAGCATTGGGGAAAACAGCTTCCTTGAACATGCGGTTCATATGGTATATCTGCTGCTGCGCCCAATCGTCCCATGAGGCAATGTGAGGCGCATAGTTCCTGGCATTGGTTCGGAACCAGTCGTAAAGCGACTGCCAGACGTGGAATCTGAACGTAAGCGCGTTTGTCGGGTCTTCCAATGAGTTGTTGGTCTCAATATCTTCAGCTATGACATTTGCAGGATCGGCAACAAACTTGATGAAGTGCGTGTTTTGTTCAGAATCCCACACCCAACTGTATGTAGTCGTTACCTGTCCACCAGGGGCGATTGAAGGAAGCGTACCGGACTTGACCTCGATGCCATCGAAGTACCATTTGTAAGAAAACGATCCTGTAGGAGCATTTCCCGGATTTTTGACTACAGCAGTGAATGTAACGACTTCCCCCTGCTTCGGCCAGCGCTGCTTTTGCTGTTCCGCGGCAGTCAGGTAAGGTTTGCCTGTCCAGTAATCACTTGGATCAATGCCGTATTGGTATCTGACGTTGTACCTGTCGTAGCGAGGAGTCCTTGAGATATAGGCTACGTCAAGGTCTGGAAGTGCAATAGTGGGCAACACAAGCCCGGCTAGGAGCAGTGCAGTGAATATCGCGCAGAAGACGCGCATGATAAGCCTCCTTGTCCGATAGGTTCTCGTGGAGCCACTTTCAGTTTAGCTGATGATTACGCATCGGTCTACTGGTAATTCTACTGAGTGCGGAACCTTTCAAATGCGGAATGCGGAGTGCGGAGTGCGGAATGAAGGGAAGTTACGAGTTTCGAGTGATGAGTGATGATTGAGACTCATAACTGGGGCGTCGGCGCAAGAAGCGCGCCGACGCATATAACTTTACACTTTTCACTTTACTCTTTACACTCTCTTTTAAGAATTGTGATTTGCACTCTAGAATGGGATACAGGGGAGTGTTTATGAAAGCTAACAGTGGTGTTGAGATTAAATCGGCGCGGGGTACGATATATTTTGTCAGAGAAGGTGAAGGGCTAAAGCAGGCGTTTGAGCTTGTTCTCGACAATCGCGGGACAGAGATAGATGGCCGGCTGCGAGTCCGATGGGAGTCTGATGAGTTTTCTACAGTACTTGAATCGATTCCACAGGGGCAGTCGTTTTTTCTAGTCTATCTTCCTGATATCCGGCGTGCTGTGAATATGATTTTTACGTTGGAAGGCTGCGAGACAGAGTTAGTAGTCGAACATAAACCTCAACGGCATTGGACTGTGCATATTGTCCAGTTCTCACACCATGAT
This sequence comes from Armatimonadota bacterium, assembly GCA_029551395.1. Taxonomy (GTDB): domain Bacteria; phylum Armatimonadota; class UBA5829; order UBA5829; family DTLH01; genus JAKPFN01. The sequence goes on from JAKPFN010000034.1 coordinate 32,202, forward strand.
TTTGGCTATACAGACCTGCCATCCAGAGTGATTAACGAGCACTGCAGGTTTTATGATGATGTTCTCAGGTTCTGCAGAGAGACAGATAGTTTTCCAAATGACAGCAAGTTCCGATATACCATCGAACAGGGATGGTCACTGCTTCACTGGCTGGAGCATCGGCCTGTAGAAGCGCGGGAGGAGATGTTCAGATGGCTGCGAGAAGGCAGAATAGAAGTAAATGCGTTTCTTGGAAATGAAACAACAGAACTGCTTGGTTCTGAGGAGATGGTGCGGCTGCTTTATCCAGTCTTTGCGCTCAAGAGATACTTCAGCGTGCCTGTTACTACAGCAGAGAACAATGATATACCAGGCTTGAGTTGGGGAATTGCATCTGTGCTTGCTGGTGCTGGAATTCGGTACTTCATATCCGGTCATTCGGATTATGAGTATGACAAGCCCTATCAAAGCAGCGTGTGGGATGAGGAAAAGGTGTCTCCTGGGAAAAGACCTCATGCGTTCTATTGGGAAGCTATAAATGGTGAAAAAGTGCTGTTTTGGCATCATAACCAGGGCGTAGGCGGAGATGCCGACTTCTCTCTCGGCAAGCTTCCTTGTTATCTTGAAGAGCTTGAAAGCAAGGATTATCCCTATGATGTAGTGCGTTACCTTGTGCGAGGTGCTATGAGAGATAATTCTCCGCCAAGTATTGAGTTCTGCCGGGCTATCAAAGAATGGAACTCCAAATGGACATATCCGAGGTTTGTTTCATCTCTTAATTCGATGTTCTTTCCTGAACTTGAGAAACAGCTTTCTGATGATACTCCCACGTGGCGAGGAGAGATTCCAGGAACTGATTACACAGTAGGCGCGAGTTCAACTGCAAAGCCGACTTCAGCTAACCGTAAAGCACATGATGAGCTTCTTGCTGCAGAGCGTTTTGCTGTTGTGGCTTCGTCAGCGGCATCCTTAACCTATCCCAAGCAGCAGATTTCAGAAGCGTATTACTGCACCTTGATGTATGATGAGCATACTTGGGGAATGGCGCAACCTGCTGGGCCAGCGCAAGATGCATGTGTAGCACAGCTTTCCGAGTATGCTTATCAGGCAGCAGCCCTGGCACACGATATTATGACAAAGAGTATCAATAAGATTGCAGACTGTATCCATCTTGAAGATGAAGGGTATTATGTTGTGGTGTTCAATCCTTCTGAACGGGTACGGACTGACTTAGCAACAGTATCTGCCAGTCCGTTGAAGCCATGTGCTCTGGTTATTGGGGATAATTCGGTGCCGTATCGGACTCATCCCGTGTATGGCCGGTCTATGGCCGAGATTCCGATTGAGATGATAGAGAACGGCTTCGAGGTCATAGATGTTTCCAGTGGCAAATCGGTTCCTTATCAGATCAACGAGATAACAGATCCGTTAGCGCCGGTTCCTTATGCTCCAGAGCGTTATTCTTTAGGTGCTCATAACCCAGGGCAGCGGTTTGATATTCAGTTTACGGCAGAAGATGTGCCTGCTATGGGTTGGAAGACTTACCGTCTCATGCCAGCGGCAAAGCAGGAGCAAGTTGAAGGGATTCAGGCTTCGGGAAACAGCATCGAGAACAGGTTCTATCGTGTTGAGGTTGATCCTGCCACGGGAGCAATAGCCAGTATATTCGATAAAGAACTGGGAAGAGAATTGGTAGACCGGGATGCGAAATATGGAGTCAACCAGGTTGTTGTAAGGTCGTCAGTTACAGGAGAGGAATTCGGGCCAGGCAGCGCTGTTGTGATGAGTGGGAAAGTCGGCCCGGTTTCCGGCAGTCTGATAGTGAAAAACAGCAGTGAAGGCTGCCCTCAGATCGTACAAGAGATCATGTTATATGCTGACATCAAACGAATCGAAATAGCAAACCGAATTTTAAAAGATCCGACACCGATGCTTGAGGTGTTTTTCGCTTTTCCATTTGCTTTTAATAAGCCGAAAGTGAGGTATGAAGCTCCTCTTTGTGTAGTCGAACCTGCTGTTGACCAGTTTCCAGGATCAAACACCAACTGCTATGCTGCGCAACACTGGGCTGATGTGAGCGACTGTGAGTGTGGAGTGACTTTGACCAGCATAGATGCCCCTGTGATGCAGTTTGGCAGCAACTGGCCTTTGAGGACTTCGATTAATCATCGCGGCATTAAAACGCCTTCTTCTAATCAATCTACAGAAATGAGGGTAGCTGATAACGGGCATATTTACTCTCTTGTAATGGCCAATAACTTCTGCACCAATTTTGCTATTTCTCAGTCTGGTAGTATGATCTTTAGGTATTCAATTACATCTCATGCAGGTGATTGGAAAGACGGTGATGCTGCGGGATTCGGTTACAGTGTTAGTTTGCCGTTTCCTCATGCCATTGTGAAAGGAAGGCAGGATGGGCATCTTGTGCCATTGGACGGATTCTTCAAGGTAGAACCTGAGAATGTTGTGCTGCTGGCGTTGAAACAGGCAGAAGATGAGATGGGGATAGTGGTGCGTTTGCTGGAAACTGCAGGTTTGGGCACTGATGTTATCGTGACTCTGCCATTTATAAGCATAAAGGATTGTGTCAAGACCAATATCGTTGAAGAAAGCCAGACGAATCTTCCTCATACGGCTCACTCGGTGAAAGCGACTGTTCGGATGCATAGCACATTAACGATAAAGGTGATACCAAGCTAAAGATGAGCTTCTTCATGGTTACTATCGTGAAGACTTAGATATGTGACACTGATAAGTTAATAGTCTATGATTATCCACTTGATAAGTTAATAATAAACACAATAGGCTGCAAACAACCGGTTGCTTATTTACAAGTTCGTCAGTAAATGGTATATTTTAATGGTAGCTCGCCAGAGTTACACTATCCAATGCACTTAAGCGCAAGAACCGTAGATGAAGCTCATGGCGTACTGGCCGCGTCCCGACCCGGACTTGAACTTAGCGTGCAATGAAGGGGGGTTGGGGGTTTGCTAACCGGAACAGTAAAATGGTTCAGTGACTCAAAAGGCTACGGGTTCATCTCCACCGCAGAAGGAAAGGATGTTTTCGTACACTTTTCAGCCATCAATGGCAGTAGTGGTCGTAAGAACCTATACGAAGGTCAGCAAGTGGAGTTCGAGATCGAGCAAGGCCCCAAAGGCCCACAAGCTGCTAATGTGACCGTCATATAAAAAGACGGCGCAACCCCAACAAAACGGCCTCCACCAGTGTTGGTGGGGGCCTTTACATAAATGCGGAATCGAGGGGAGACGAGGAAAGTTGGAAAGGGAGAAAAAGGAAAGTGATTGGGAATAGAGGCGCTCATTAATACTATAGGTCTCTGGCTACTGTCAGTACGTGGACTTCCTTTGCTCCTCCGTCTTTAAGCGCTTTTGCTGATTCGTTTGCTGTACTTCCTGTAGTCAGAACATCGTCTATCAGGAGGACGATTCTTCCATCAATCAGACTCTTATTGACTACTTCGAATGCGTCTTCAACATTTTCCCGGCGCTTATCTGCAGACAACCCAAACTGTGCGCTTGTTTTTCGTGTCCTGACCAGAGATTCCGTAACAAGAGGCAGAGAAAAGGCACGGGACACATCGATTGCCAGCAGTTCCGACTGATTGAACCTTCGCTGTTTGAGCCTTGATGGATGAATCGATACTGGGACGATACAATCAATTCTTTCAAGATAGCTTGGATATTTTTTAAGATGCTGGATCAGGAGGTCTGCCAGTATTGGAGCAAGCACTTGATGTCCCGAATACTTCAATTTATGAATTGCATCCCTGAGTACGCCATCATAGACTCCAACTGCTCTGGCGCTATCAAAGAAATAATCTTCTTCATGCCGTTCACGGCATCGGCCTTCTACTAATGGAAGACCACATTTCAAGCAGAACGGCGGTTCCATAAGTTGGATTTCGTCCAGGCAGGCGTCACAGATGTATTTTGGCTGCATATCATCACAAATCAGGCATTTTGGAGGGTATACAAGGTCGATCAGGCCGGTCCACAGGTCGCGAACCAGCCCAACCGCTTGTTTTTGGAGGTTTACAGATTTTGACTGCCGGTCTATTCTAATCTTTTGTGCCTCCGGTTTCTAATTGTAGATTCATACAGGGTCGATTTCGAGCTGCTGAACCTCATCAGTTCCACCTGTGGCTACCGTAAAGCCTTTTTTACTTGCTGCAGCACCCCACTGACCGTCCTTGCCAAGAGCAATAACGCAAGATATGCGGTTTCTCATTCTTGGGTCATCCGTAACAGCCCATTCCATCGTATTTCTACAGGCTTCCATGGGGCTGTGGCCTCTACGCATTTCTTCAACAATACGGAAGCTCATTGCATAGCGCATGATGTCTTCGCCCTGGCCTGTAGCGGCAGCAGCACCAACAGCATTATCACAATACAGCCCGCAGCCGACAAGAGGAGAATCCCCTACCCTGCCGGGCATCTTGTATCTGATACCGCTCGTAGACGTGCCTGCGCAAAGGTCGCCGTTTTTGTCCAAAGCAAGAACGCAGACTGTATCATGGGATTCGTTTGCGATTCCGGTCTTCTTCCATTCTTCCCACCGTGCTTTACTCTCGGGAGTAAGCATATTGCGAGGTTTGAACCCATTGGCAATTGCGAAATCTCGAGCGCCGATGCCTGTCAACAGACAGTGCGGAGTGTTTTCAAGAACCAGCCGGGCGACTGAGATAGCCTCAGCGATATCTCTCAGCCCGGAAACCGCTCCCAAACGTCTTCCAGGGCCCCACATGATTGCTGCATCCAGTTCTACAATACCTTCGGCATTTGGCGCGCCTCCATAGCCTACCGTATCGATTTCAGGGTCATCTTCTGTGACTCTGATTCCACGTTCCACTGCGTCCAGCGCTGTTGCGCCCGATAGCAGGTGCTTCATTGCCTCCTCACACGTGGCAAGGCCAAACCGCCACGTGGCTATCGCTACTGGTTTCAAATTTACATCCTTCCATTCTTGTATTGATTAACTGCTCCTCTATTTTCCTATGTAGAGGCGCATTCTGGCAAGAGGGCTTATTTAACTTGATGTTATCGTAAAATAAAAGGAATTAACCAGCATAATGAATAAGGTTGAAGTAAACGGGTGTGATTCCAAAGGAGATGTCAGAAGATGTATCCAGATGACAGTGCCAGTGTCCCTGTCTGGTTTGCACTACTAGTTTTTATCTTCGTTGGATTGTTGTTGTATCAAGTAACACGCAAAATGCGAGAGCGCTCACGAAATAAGATACAAGAAGTGGAAGATATGCTGCACAACGAAGAAGAGAGTTTTCCGCGCTGGCATCTCCGTACAACTGTGAGTATAGTGATAATGGTTCATATCAAGAAGCACTGGATACAGAAAGGCGGTCATTTGATATTTCAGGTCCTATAAATGTACTAGTATGGCACAAGTTAGACGGGTTATCAGGTGATAACAAGTTTACTGTATCCGAATCGATGCGGTTTTCTCATAAGCATGATCTGTTGGCTCATTCAACTCAAATACTACTCGATAAAGGCAAGGTATATAAGGATATTGTGATATCTCCACCTAACATACCTGTAGCTAACACAGCGGAAACTGGTTGTGATGAGTTTGATAAGCATTACAGTATATGGTGCCAAGACAGCGATTATCTTCATGCAATTATAACTGGCGAGGTTAGAGACTGTCTTCTGTGCAACCCCGATTGGCGTGTAGAACTGGGAGGTTCCAGGATTAAGATAGACAAGGGCAGAAAGTTGGAAATCGACGAGATCAAGAATGGTATTGAGTTTATATGCCAGCTTGGAGATTTGATACCTGATCCTGTTGAGTTGGATGAAGACGCTAAAGCAACGTAAAGAATAAAAGGCAATAAATGCAGAATTTGACATCAAAAGCGTTGTCGAGGTTCTCCGGAATTAATTGCCTTGTTATCTGAATACTACTAATTTTCAGGTATTGATCTCAAAATGAGGTTTCAGAAATTCAACCTTCGGTCAGTTGAGTTTGTCAGCTATTTTGAGACTGAAAATATTCCTCGTTATTACATTTACATTCAACCCGTATGAATGGTATAGTTTAGGTTTGCTCTTGCGCAGGAGTTGAACGCATGTTGAACGTTACCCATGAGAAAGAAGAACTGGACTGGTTTGAACGCGTGTCTTCGCTTATTAAAGAACAGCTAGCGATAATCGAAGCAAAAGGCGGGAAACAGACCGATGAAGCAGAGACTTTTCGGCGGTTTATGTGGGAGTTTGCAGGCGATCTCGACCGGGTTGAAAAGATAGTCCTTGGAGATATCGCCGATGCAGACCAGCGCAAACTGCACAACATAGGACAAATAAGGCGCAGATTGCAGAAGTTGTCATCATCTCCCTACTTCGGCAGGATCGATTTCATCGAGGATGGAAAAACTGATGCAGCCAAGGTGTATATCGGTGTTCATTCGTTATATGATGAGCATCAGAACATTCTTATCCATGATTGGAGAGCACCTATATCCAGCCTATTCTATGATTATGAACTAGGCCCAGCTTCTTTTGTTGCTCCTGAAGAATGCATATCTGGAGAAATCACACGAAAACGGCAATACAGCATTTCAAATGGTAAGGTACAGTATATTCTGGACGGTGGATTAACTATTACTGATGCTGTACTTAGAGAAGCACTTGCTCGGAATACTACCGGCAGGATGAGGGAAATCGCCCAGACTATCCAAAAAGAACAGAATGCAATTATAAGAAACGAGAGGAACCAGGTTTTAGTAGTAGAAGGGGCAGCAGGAAGCGGAAAGACTTCCGTCGCATTGCACAGGGCTGCTTATTTGCTTTATCGACATCGTAACCGGATGACACACAGAAACCTGATGATCTTCTCTCCTAATGACATCTTCTCCGACTATATAGCAAACGTTTTGCCGGAACTCGGGGAAGAGAACATAATGAATACCACATTTGACGACTGTGCAAGGGCCATCTTAGGTGACAGACCGAAGTTTGAAGACAGATACGACCAGTTAGAGTTTCTCTGCACCAGTCCAAAAGATAAGTATTACCTTGAGAGATGTGAAAGCATCGAGTTCAAATCCTCACTGCTGTTTCTTGAGATACTTAGAAACTATTTAGAGCATCTCAGGAAGAACATCATAGAGTTCAGCAGCCTCTATGAGGAAAGTTCGGTTGTAATATCTGAAAAAGAGCTGCGTAAACTCTATAGAGAACACTGCGCCTGGAGACTACTACTGCCCAGCCTGGAACATCTGGCTGAACTTGCAGAGATCAGGTATTCTCACCTCACTCATCCAAAGAGGATCAGAAGACACATTGCAAGCATGCTGAAAAAGGCAGATATAAGAGAGCTATATGCAGATTTGTTTGATGATCCTGAGCTTATCAGGAGTCTGGCTGAAGGTAAAGAGGTTCCGCAGAACCTTGAAGCAATATGCAAGCTGACAAAAAAGACTGCAAGACGCGGTAAGGTGCTCTATGAGGATGTCGCGCCGATCCTGCTGCTTAAAGGCTTGTTTGATGGCTTCATGGCAGATAAAAGTGTCATACACCTGATAGTCGATGAAGCCCAGGACTATACACCTGTGCAGCTTGAGATAATAAGGAATGTGTTCAGCGAGAGTGCAATGACACTTCTTGGTGATTTAAACCAGTCGATCAATCCATTTATGCACATAGGAAGCTTCGATGCGGTGTGGAAGGTCTTTGACCGGGATAAGGGAATCTCAGTTCCGCTCTTAACTAGCTACAGGGCTACTTTTGAGATTGGACAGTTCACGAACCATATCTTGAAAGCAGATAATGTGACGCAGATTGTAGCTCGGAATGGAGAAATGCCATCCGTAATCCATGTCAGAGATAAAGAAAAGCTGATAGGGATAATCTCGGAAGATATCGGCAGAATGAGAGAATCAGGATTATCATCCGTGGCAGTGATATGCAAGTCTGCACGAGAGGCTGCCGGAGTGTTCGCCAGGCTCAAAGACACTCACGATGTCAGCCTTGTTGGACGAGATGATAAAGTATTCAAGCATGGTATAGTGGTTGTACCTGTGTATCTGGCTAAAGGTCTGGAGTACGATGGGGTTATCATTTATGATGCAGGCAGCCATAACTACAGTGGCGACAATGACAGGAGGATGCTTTATACAGCTTGCACGAGAGCGCTGCACGTTTTGCATGTGTATTTCACTGGAGTTTTATCTGATCTGATACCTCCGCTCGACTCGGGGCTTTTTGATTACATTACTATCAAGTGACGGGTTTTCTTGTTGTCTTTCAGATTAAGGTTTAGAATAATTACGTGAGTCAGGAACAGATAATACCTACAGTTGCAGTCGTGATTCCGGTCTATTGCCGGTCAGATGAGCATGAGCAATATTTGACTGAGGCGCTTCAATCGGTCGCAGCACAGACTTTCAGGGATTTTGAAGTCATTATTGTCGATGATGTCTCTCCGAGAGATGTGAGGCCGATTTTGACAAAGGTCGATGGGCTTCCCCACGTTAGATATATAAGAAATGAAGCCAATGTCGGCCATGCAAACTCAAGGAATATCGGAGTCAAGAGCACCAAGGCCGAATTCGTGGCGTTTTTAGACCATGATGACCTTTGGAAACCAGAAAAGCTCGAGCGGCAGGTTCAAGAGCTGAAAAAACAAACTGATGCTGGGATGGTCTTCTGCGCTGTCGAGGTATTTGGCTCACATGCGAGGCGGCTTGGGATAGATCAATCCATCATTCCAGATAAACCATCTTTCTATTGGCTAATAAACCATGGCAACTACGTGATTACGGCAACCACTGCAATGGTCAGGCGGGATGTTCTTGTTGAGATCGGGTTATTTGACCCACGTTACAGCACTTGCGATGACTTCGATGCATGGCTGAAGATAGTCCGTAAGCGCCCGATTCTGTATCTGCCTGAACCGCTGGCAAAGTATCGGCTGCATTCACTGAATACAAACTATGGAGTTGACCGGCTTAACGATAACAGGCTGTTGACATCCCTCTTGATCGACTACTGGCGATCAGCACCCCTGAAAGAGAAAATGCTGCTGCTTCCAAGAATCGGCAGAAAGCTTTTGGGAAGAGCCTATTTTCATCTGTTTCGGTATCGCCGATTCAATGACTGATACTCTTAACGGATATAATGCAACGTTTGTTGATACTGGAAATACTGTTAATTCTTACAGTTGACAGCTATTATTAGCATCTGATAGATTTATCCAACCATCATACCGGAGGCTAAAGAAGTCCCTTACAACACGAAGAGCAGTTAATAGCTTGAAAAGAGACCTCAACCGTGCAGCATTTATCAATTACACAACAGCATCTAATTCTTTCTGATGTATACCAATAATTGTTATATATACGTTTCACGACATTAGGAACAAGCTGGCTTTCCCGGTCGTCGATGATATGTAGGAGCTTTGACGTACTTTTGCCTTATTACTTGCTGATGATATTGAAGAACAAGATTAACCGCACTTGCCTAGCTTGTTGGAGCATCATTGTTGTACTCGTGATGCTTGCGTTTTCTGTCGTCTGGGCAGCCGCACCTTTTACACCTGTTGAAAAGCCTCGGGAGACTGCTGTTGTAAGAATTCCCACAGAAGATACTCATAAACTCAGCGGGATCGACGTCATCAGTAGAATCGATTATGGCAGTTTTTCTATTATAGAAGTGCCTCGTGTGGCAGTTGATACTCTGAAATCAAGAAAAGCATTGGCGGTTGAGGATAAAGACCACGGTGTTGTGGGGCTTCGCCACTATAGATTTAACACCAAAGACGGCGAACCCAGCTTGCCAATTGATATGAAGATAAATGGTACTCCAGGCAAATCCTCACTTTACCTGGTGCAGTTAAAAGGACCGACAAAACCTGAATGGATCACAGGTATTGAGGAAACCGGAGCCCGCATAATAAGCTACATACCTGAAAACACGTATCTGGTGTGGGCAGACCCTGCAAATCTTCCACAACTGGATAAAAGAGATTTTATACAGTGGAAAGGCATTTATCACCCGGCTTACAAGATATCAAAAGAATTGGAAAAAGCCTCCGGGCAGATTGATTATCTGGCTGTAACAATTGTTGATGATCCTGAGCAGCAGACCCTGAACAATATAATGACTATGGGCGCTACATTTGTAAAGAAGATAGACAGCGAGACGGTTCCGGGTATGCTCATGACCACTGCATACTTCTCAGCAGATAGTTCGCTGGTCAAACGGATAGCGCGACTGCCAAAAGTGTTATCTCTTGATAAATCACTGCTCAAATCAGGCACTGATGATGCAGTACCTTGTCAGATAATAGTCGGAAACAAGCTGGGTAGTGTTCCTTTTGCAAACCCCAGTTATCAATCCTGGCTGCAGCAGCATACGACTCAAGATGGAACTCCGTTAGACGGCACAGGTTCGAAGGTGGCAGTCCTTGACACTGGCTGTGACACGCTGCAGCCACACCCAGACCTTCAGTCTCGGATAGAGACGGTCTTACACTATCCAAGCGCACCTAATCCTGTAATAGATATGTCCGGGCATGGGAGTCATGTAGCAGGGATTATTGCGGGAACCGGAGCACTCGGGACTGTGGATGAAGAAGGATTCCTTCTGGGCCAAGGAGTAGCACCTGGGGCAAAGCTTATTATACAGGATGCGGTAGTAGGGCAGTTTCCACCACCGGTCACAGATCCGTGGGAAAGACTGACTCGTGATGCTGTTACTGCTGGAGCCTTTGTGTCCAACAACAGTTGGCATTGGGATACGGTTCCTGGCGCTGGATATACTTCCATTTGTCAGGAGTTTGATTCTCTTGTCAGAGATGCCAACAGGCAGGTGGCTGGCGAACAACCATTAGTGATGGTCTTTTCCACAGCCAATGCGGGGCCGAATACATGCACTATCTATGAGCCTAAAGAAGCTAAGAATATTATCACGGTAGGAGCAACAGAGAATTACCGGCCAGACTTGCCTCTAGGCAGTTTGTGTTCAGCAGCAAATAATATCGATGGTGTCGCAACATTCAGCAGCCGCGGTCCTTGTGTGGATGGCCGTTTAGCTCCTACCATCGTAGCACCTGGTTCCCATGTTGCATCCTGCGTATCTTATCAGGCAATCGAATTTGGCAGCTATCACGATCCCCTTTCACCATGCAAAAAACTTGTTGACCTTGATTATGCATGGATGAGCGGAACATCTCAATCTGCACCTGTCGTATCAGGCGCGCTTGCGATTATTGGACAATGGTGGAGATCGACGCATAACGGCGTTAACCCAAGCCCTGCCATGTGCAAAGCTATTCTGGTCAATACGGCTGATGATATAGCAGGCGGGCCTGATGGCCGAGGCGGATATTTACAGCATATTCCCAATGCAGACCAAGGCTGGGGACGGCTTAATCTGGCTTCAGCAATCGATTCGACGAACAAGTATTATGAAGACCAGGCTTATGTATTCACCCAAACTGGCCAAACCAGACGCTACCGGGTCAGGCCTGTTGATCCTGAGAAACCGCTGAAAATTACTCTGGTATGGACAGATGCACCAGGTATGCCTAGTGCAAATGCGTGGATGAATGATCTTGATCTTTTAGTAAGCTCAACTGCAGGTATATATTTGGGGAATATGTTCATCAATGGATGGTCAGTTATCGGTCCCAACCGAGATAACAAGAACAATGTGGAGTGCGTGTATATACCAAATCCATCGGGAGAATACATGGTCACGGTTTCTGCTGCTAACATTGTCGCAAATGGAGTTCCGGGCGGCGCTGCGCAGGATCAGGATTTTGCAATTGTAATCAGCAATGCCATTGTTGGCGGAGATACACTTGAGGAATATGTAACAATATCTAAAACCTCAGCAGCCTTACCAGATTATTATCAGAGCACAGTTGAATCAGGTGGATGGTGCGCAGTTGGAACAAGACCTGCATCCGGCAGCGACCATGACATCGCACTTTGCTCAGACCCTGGTTTCGGAAATGTTTTAGGCGTATCTGAATCGCGAGGATCCATTTGTGATTTTGTTGCTATTGACGGAAATCGCGCGCCTTCCGAGCTTGTTTATTCTAAAGTAACGGCATTTTCCGGTAAAGCTGGTTACAAAGTCCAATGGGCCACCAAAACTGCAGACCTTGTATCGGGAATAGCATATGACGGTAATGGAACTGATTCTGACATCATCAGAATGTGGGATATATCAGTCGACGGGCCAACAACTTGCGCTGTAAGAGTCCAGCCAACATCAGGTACACCTGATTTGGGGATTGCAATATTCGGTTCTACCGAGGGCATAGTTGATACATATTATCAAGGCCGGCATGAAGCTATTGCGTTAATGGACACAGGCGGAAATGGTCAGCCTGAGACTGTATCATTCCAATTGCCGACTGCAGGCCGGTATGGTGTCTTGGTTTGGAACAAAGGCGGAAGCGCAAGTTTTAGCTACTCACTACTATTTGACGATGATCCGCCGACAGTCCCAGATATCACTGTTGATTCATACACGAATGATTTGACATCACTCAGCGCATCATGGACTGCAAGTGATCCTGACACAGGCATAACTAAATATGAATATGCCATCGGAACTACCGCCGAAGGTACTGATGTCGTCAACTGGACGGATACAGGTACAAATACATCGTTTACAAGGAATGATCTAACTCTTGTCTCCGGACATAACTACTATATTAGCATCCGAGCAATAAATGGCTTAGGGCTTACCAGTCAGGCTACATCCTCAGCTATACTTGCGGTTGAGAATGTGACTGATATTCATGCTGCCAAATCTTTAGAGGATGGCAAGGGAGTTAAGCTAACATCCAAGCTGATCAGCGCCGGATTCGCAGACAGATTTTATATATGCGAACCAGACAGAAGTTCAGGAATCGGTGTTATATGGTCGTCTCCAGTCACTGAAGGTGCAGAGGCTACTATAATCGGCACAATGACAACAATCGATGGCGAGCGATTCATCCAGGCGACAATCGTTTCACCTTAAACGATTACCTAATTATACCTTCTAATACCCAGCAGTTAAGAAACTTGTATTTCTTCCAGTAAATACCCCATTGTTACGTTAAAAACATTACCAAAATAAATTTTCCTCTTGCAATGCTGCCCACCAATTGCGTATACTCTTACGGGATTAGCACTCCCTGTTGATGAGTGCTAAATAGCATTGAGTTTTGCCAATTGATTTTAAAGAATATCTGGAAACAGTGCTGACAAAACTCTTCCGGGAGAGTTTCAATAGCTGAAACTCGAAAACACATACAAAGAAAATAGGAGGTGTATCATCTAATGCTTAAGCCGCTGAGCGACAGGATAATCGCCAAAGCGACCAGCACGGAGGAGGTCACCAAAGGTGGTATTGTACTGCCCGATACTGCAAAAGAAAGACCCCAGGAGGGCGAGGTAATCGCTGTTGGCCCCGGACGCCTGCTTGATTCCGGCAAAGTAGTACCAATGGATGTTCAAGTTGGAGACAAGATCATTTTCTCCAAGTATGGCGGCACAGAAGTCAAGGTTGATGGTGAGGAGTATATCATACTTCGCCAGGACGACGTTTTGGCAGTTCTGGAGTCCGGGAAGCCCAAAAAGGGAGGTAAAAAATAGCTTTGGCAGCTAAGGACCTGAAATTTAATGAAGATGCACGGCATGCGCTGGAGCGCGGTGTAAATACGCTTGCAGATGCCGTTAAGGTGACTCTTGGCCCAAGAGGCCGCAATGTAGTTATCGAGAAGAAGTGGGGCAGCCCTACGGTTATCAACGATGGTGTTACGATTGCCAAGGAAATAGAGGTTGAAGACCGTTTTGAAAATATGGGCGCACAACTTGTGCGTGAGGTAGCATCGAAGACCAACGATATAGCCGGCGACGGAACTACCACTGCTACTGTTCTTGCCCAGGCAATTGTTCGAGAAGGTTTGCGAAACGTAGCAGCCGGTTCTAATCCGATGGCTGTTAAACGTGGTATTGAAAAAGCTGTCGAAGCTGTGGTTTCAGAGATCAGAAAGATTGCAACACCTGTCAAAGAGAGGTCTGAGATCGCTCAGATAGCTGCAATTTCAGCTAATGATGCCGAAATCGGCGAGATAATTGCTGATGCAATGGACAAAGTCGGCAAGGATGGAGTCATCACTGTTGAGGAATCCAAGGGAAGGCAGACTACTCTTGAGGTAGTCGAAGGGATGCAGTTCGACAAGGGCTACATCTCCCCTTATATGGTCACTGATGCTGAAAGAATGGAAGCTGTCCTCGAAGATCCGCTTATCCTACTCTACGAGAAGAAAATCAGCGCTATAGCAGACCTCGTGCCCGTGCTTGAGAAGGTAGTCCGTTCAGGCAGACCACTTCTTATTATCTCTGAGGACATCGAGGGAGAGGCACTTGCTACTCTGGTGGTCAACAAGCTGCGTGGAACATTGAATGCAGTTGCCGTAAAGGCTCCTGGATTTGGCGACAGACGTAAAGCTATGATGGGCGACATCGCTGTATTGACGAATGGCACGTTCATCACGGAAGATCTTGGTCTGAAGCTCGAGAATATCGACATCAACCAGCTAGGAACAGCCAAGAAGGTTGTCGTGACTAAGGAAGAAACCACGATTGTCGAAGGCGCAGGTTCACAAGAAGCAATTAAAGGCCGAATTGCTCAAATCAAGAAGCAGATTGAAGACACAGACTCAGATTATGACCGCGAGAAGCTGCAGGAACGGCTTGCGAAACTTGCCGGCGGCGTTGCGGTTATAAAGGTTGGCGCAGCGACTGAGACCGAGCTTAAAGAGAAGAAGCATAGAATGGAAGATGCTCTTTCTGCCACCCGCGCGGCTGTTGAGGAAGGCATTGTCCCCGGAGGTGGAGTTACTTTACTGAACGCCATCTCCGCACTCGACAAGCTGAAAGGCACTCCTGATGAGATGATCGGTGTCTCAATTGTCCGCAGAGCGCTGGAAGAACCTGCACGGCAGATTGCAAACAATGCAGGAGCAGAGGGATCTGTGGTTGTGGAGCACATAAAGAGCCAGAAGAGCGGTTTTGGCTATAATGCAGCTACCAGCGAGTATGTTGATATGGTTAAGGCTGGGATTATCGATCCTGCAAAGGTTACAAGAAGCGCAGTCGAGAACGCAGCAAGTATTGCATCGCTGTTGCTGACAACAGAAGCACTTGTAGCTGAAAAACCTGAAAAAGAGAAGCCTGCAGCCCCAGCAGGAATGCCCAGCGGAATGGGCGGAATGTATTAGATAGTGACGAGTAACGAGTTACTCGTTTCTGGAATCTGGGCTGGGTTGGTTATCATTAACCCAGCCCTAGTCATTTCTAGACTGTAACAATGCTATACCGATTAATGACTAATTCTGGTAAAACCACCGTCTATCATCAGGTTTCTTACCTGGAATAATTACCAGTTTTTCTGAGGAAAAACACTTTTCCCATTGACAGACGGATAAGCATGAGTTACATAATGAATAACTGGCTATTTTGTGACATCATGGTTGGCAGTATCTTCACTGCCTACACCGTGCATACCATGATGTATTTTATTTATTAAACACCTGGCTAGACAAAAAAGAAAGGAGAAAATGAGGTGAAATATATTTTTGCACTGCTTACTATGGCAATGCTTCTGATCTCTATCGCTGCGCCAGCACAGATATTAGATCAGGCAACTCCTATACCTGAAAACACTGTCGTCACAGTAGGCCCAAGGATTGCCGCAACAGAATATGATTATGACAACACAGTCAATGACAAACTCAACTACTATGTGGGTAATAACGCAATCGTGTTAGACGATATTACCCGTACGACAAGTGCAGACATTGCGGCCATTACTTTCGGGTATTATATTGATGCGCCCATAGCTTCATTGGATGCCAATCTCTTTGTTTATGGAATGGACATCAACACAGGAGATGTCACCGACCTGCTTGGGGCGTACAGCTTGACAGAGCTTCCTGTTGGAGCATGGATATTTGAAGTTGATTTACCAACTCCACTTGCAGCACCGCAGGACCTTTATATTGGTATGCAGTTTAGCAATCCTAATGCAGGTTTAATGATCTACGACCCACCGGTTGTAGGATATAGCCTTGACTACTTTGCAAAGTCTACTGACGGAGGCAATACCTGGTCATACGTTTACTTTGGAGGTGAGCCTAAGGCTAATTTCTGTTTGGCAACACGGCCTGTCCCTGAGCCTGGCAGCCTTATGGCACTCGGCGGCGGACTGATGGGTCTGCTGGCTCTTCGCAGAAGACGCTAGTCGCAAGCGTTAATTATTGATAATGTAGAAAATGACGGCTGAGGGTTTTCTCGGCCGTCATTTTTTTTGTAGGGCTTTTTCACCTTCGATATACTACTGCTTTTCTTTTACTGACTGCGATTTTCGATTAACTCCATTTCCTTTTGCACTTCATAGCATAGTTTTGTTATAATACCGTGGTTTTCAAGCCAGAAGAAAATCGAATAATGTGGAATTGGGAGAAAGATTATGTACGACAGCCCAGCAATTGAGGAAGTCTATGCACGCGAAATACTCGACTCAAGAGGAAACCCGACCATAGAGGTCGAGGTATACCTTGAGGATGGATCAATGGGCCGCGCCGCGGTTCCATCCGGTGCATCAACCGGAACATACGAAGCTGTAGAGCTGCGCGATGGCGAGGAAGGCCGTTACGGAGGTAAGGGAGTAACTAAGGCAGTCGATAATGTCAATGATATTATCGCTCCTGAGCTTATTACATGGGACGCCACAGACCAGATAGGCATCGATGAGATGATGATCGAGCTTGATGGCACCCCGAATAAAGGCAAACTTGGCGCAAACGCGATTTTGGGCGTATCACTGGCAGTTGCTAAGGCAGCCGCTGAATCAGTTGGTCTTCCGCTTTACCGCTACATTGGCGGAGTTTCAGCTCACGCACTTCCAGTGCCGATGATGAACATCCTGAATGGCGGGAAACACGCTGACAATAATGTCGATCTGCAGGAGTTCATGGTCATGCCCGCAGGTGCAGGAAGCTTTGCTGATGCGCTCAGGATGGGAACTGAAGTTTTCCACTCACTGAAGAGCGTTCTAAAGAAGCGTGGCATGAATACTGCCGTTGGTGACGAAGGCGGATTCGCGCCGAACCTCGGAAGCAACGAGGAAGCTATCCAGGTTATTACGGAGGCTATCGAGAAGGCCGGTTATGTACCTGGAGAGCATGTTTTCATAGCTCTTGATGCTGCTGCCAGTGAAGTTTACCAGGATGGCAAGTATAACCTGGCAGGAGAAGGCGTGGTAAGGTCTTCTGATGAGATGATCGACTACTACGAGTCTCTTGTAAACAAATATCCGGTAATCTCCATTGAGGACGGTCTTGCTGAAAGCGACTGGGACGGTTGGGTAAAGCTCACACAGCGACTTGGCAAGAGAATTCAGTTGGTTGGAGACGACCTGTATGTCACCAACACGGAATTCCTCAAGAAAGGTATCGAACTAAGCGCTTCCAATGCTATCTTAATCAAAGTAAACCAGATTGGAACACTGACAGAGACCCTGGCTGCTATCGAGATGGCTAAACGCGCTCAGTTTGCAGCGGTTGTATCTCACAGGTCAGGCGAGACAGAGGATGTTACCATAGCGGACATCGTTGTTGCAACAAATGCCGGACAGATAAAGACTGGCGCACCGTCCCGCACTGATAGAGTAGCCAAGTATAATCAGCTTCTCCGCATAGAGGACGAGTTGGCAGGTGCTGCACAGTATCCTGGCCTTGCCGCGTTCTATAATCTTGGTAAGTAGTGATAAAAATTGACAGGTGCCGGTGAGTTGGATAGTAAAATCCAGACCCGGCACCAAGCGATAAAATGAGAAGAACAAAAATCGTATGCACAATCGGACCGGCGTGTGCCTCCGAAGAGTGCCTGAAGAATATTATCAAGGCGGGCATGAATGTTGCCCGCCTCAATTTTTCTCATGGCACGCATGAGGAACATGCTGAGCGAATAAAGACCATTCGGAATCTTGCCAGTATACTGAACCAGCCAGTGGGGATTCTTCAGGACCTGTCTGGGCCAAAGATACGTCTCGGGAAAATCGAGACCGGGAGCGTAATGCTTCGTGCTGATGATACTTTTGTATTTACAACACGTAATGTCCCTGGTAATGAGCATGAAGTCACCCTGCCCTACCCTGAGTTTGTCGAACAGGTAAAGAAGGGCAGCACTATTTTTGTTGATGATGCACGGCTGCAGTTTCGTGTAGTATCGAAGACTGATACCGATATCGTTACCAAAGTAGTGATAGGCGGCGAACTCGGATCCAAAAAAGGTGTAAGCGTACCTGGGGCCAGTATTTCAGCATCACCTGCAACAGAGAAGGATATCAAAGACCTTGAATTCGGCTTGAAGCAAGGGGTCGATATGGTGGCGATATCCTTTGTACGTAGTGCGAGCGACAGGAAGCCGTTCGATGAGGTGATGAAGCGTGTCGGAGTGCATAGGCCGCTTATTGCCAAGATAGAGCGTCCCGAAGCTGTTGCAGCGATAGATGAGGTTATTTCTGCGTTCGACGGCATAATGGTCGCAAGAGGCGATTTGGGGATAGAACTACCGATATATGACGTTCCGATTATTCAGAAGTCGATTATCAGGAAGTGCAATCTGGCAGGAAAACCGGTCATTACTGCAACGCAGATGCTGGACTCGATGATCAATAACCCGAGACCTACAAGAGCAGAAGCTACGGACGTGGCAAATGCCATTCTTGATGGCACGGATGCAACAATGCTTTCCGGAGAGACTGCTGCAGGAGATTATCCCATAGAATCGGTCAAGGTTATGGCGAAAATTGCAGCAAGAACGGAAAAGTCGATTCGGTATACGTCCAGACTGAATGAACGAACCGATTGGCCTGCAAAAAGCGTCACCGAGGCAATTGGTCAAGCCAGTGCAGAGCTTGCTGCTGACCTGAAGGTTGCAGCTGTTATCACATGCACTGCAACAGGAACTACAGCCAGACTGGTTTCGAAGTATCGGCCGCCAGCGCTTATCGTAGCGGCAGTATCAAGACCGGAAGCTGTTGGACAATTAACTCTATCCTGGGGAGTCGCACCTATTCCAGTTCCTGAGACAAACAGCACTGACGAGCTGATTCGCGTTGCAGTCCGTTCCGCAAAAGATGCGGGATTTCTAAAGACTGGTGATACTGTGGTCGTGACTGCCGGAGTACCTGTAGGACTACCTGGCAATACGAGTCTAATCAGGGTTTTGACAGTGAATGACTAAAATAAAAATTCGAATTCGGGAAATAGAGAAGGAAGAAGACCCGGTAGTATTCGAATAAGAGATATGGGAGAGAGGATATACAGTGTGATTTAGCAACTGGGTATCGGGGTATCTTCTCCTAATCCTGCAATTATGAGCAAGATTATATTCCAACTGAGGCTCCTGTTATAACTTGCTGACTGACTAAAGTGTCATGGGAGGTATTTTTCGGATTATGAGCTCATTTTTTGGAATGAATGGCATTGCACTGCTGGGTAATGGGAAATCCCGCAGCATATGTGGAGAGAACCGTACAGGAGAACCTGGTAAAGGAGCAATGGCAATCCCAACAGAGAATAGTTGGGGCAGTATGCTTGGTCAGGGTTGGAAGATTAGCCCATGTCTTTTCGACGTACCCGCTCATTCAAATACAGTGCTTGCCGATATCGAAGGACCAGGGGTAATTCGCCATATCTGGATAACAGTAGACCCTAAATTCTATCGGGACTGTATTCTTCGAATGTTCTGGGATGGAGAAGATTCACCATCGGTAGAAGTGCCGCTCGGAGATTTCTTCTGTAATGGACATGCACTCAGGTGCAACATCAACTCTATTCCGATTGCAGTGAATCCATCTGGCGGGTTCAATTCCTTCTGGCCAATGCCTTTTAGAAAAAGCGCCAGGATTGAGCTTGAGAACCAAGGCAAGAACGTAATCAATCAGTTCTATTATCAGGTCAATTATGAACTGGATGAGGTTCCTGATAACGCTGCATATTTTCATGCACAGTGGAGAAGAGCTGTAACCCCGATTGAAGCACCTCAGCACGTAATTCTCGATGGAGTAAAAGGCAAAGGACATTATGTAGGCACATATCTGGCCTGGACTCAGCTCTCTGACGGCTGGTGGGGAGAAGGAGAAATCAAATTCTTCATGGATGGAGATAAGGAGTTTCCTACTATCTGCGGAACCGGAACTGAAGACTACTTTGGAGGAGCATGGGGGTTTGAGGATACTTTTTCTACAGCGTTCCTTGGTTATCCCCTGTGGGTAAGAGAGCCTGGGCAAGTTCCCAAGCATGGACTTTATCGCTGGCACATCCCTGACCCTATCAGGTTTGAAAAGGAACTGAAAGTAACTATTCAAGCGCTTGGTTGGTGGCCTAATGGAAAATTCCAGCCCCTACAGGACGATATAGCATCGGTGGCGTATTGGTACCAGACTGAGCCACATGCTTCTTTCCCCGAATTGCTTCCTGTCCATCTCAGGTGGCCTCGGTAATTGTTGGAACCATTACAACAGCGTAAATAGCGATGGTGCGTCGAGAATTGCACTTCGGCGCACCTAAACTGCATCATCCAGTTTCGATATTGTCAAAGCATTCAAAGAATAGGTATTATTGTACAAACCACAACTGATGGAGACTAGTTAATGTCTGAGAATAATACTTCTGCTGCCAACTGGCAGATGGATGATGAAAAATTGGCCGAGTTGCAGGAGCAGGCACTTACTCTTTCTGCTTCCGGATATTTAGAAACGGAGTCCGAACAGGCTTATTTCCATCACGCTGCACAGTTAAAAGTCTCAGCCGTAGCTGCCAATGTGCTGCTTGAATCCATTGTGGTAGACAATAACATCAAACGGTAACGTATTCTTGTAGAGCAGTTCAGGTCGATAATCGGCGCTGCAATACGCGATAAATGGATTGATAAGCAGGAAGAAGCTGACCTTTTCACATGGGCGGCTGATAATGGCCTGCTAAAAGGCCTTGCTGATGAGATTATCAATGAAGTATGCCTGACCCAGGGCGCGGGACGTCAGTCTACAAAGATGCGGCCCGTCGGTGAACTGCGATACAAGATACTTGCTTTCGCATTGGCTACTGCGCTGGTCATTGTTTTAATAGGTTCTCTAGTCGCGTTTCGTGATAGAAGGCACTTAAGTCAGTCAGAACAGAAACGTGTTGAGGCTTATTATCTAAACGGACTCGATGCTGTGAGACGAGGGCAGTTTATTACCCCCTGAGAAGGTTTTGCTCAGCAAAGGATGGCTGAAATAGCCAACTTGGACCCGGCTCACCCAAGATTGGATGACCTGCGTGAAGCACAAAGGAAAGCTTATCTGGAACTTGCCAGGGAGCATATTTACAGCGACAAAGAGAAAGCTATTCGTTACGCTGAGCTTGCAGGTGCTATTCGCCCTGGCGATGATGTTCATAAAATCCTTCGTGATATTCCAAGGAAGTGGTAGAACTAAGGAATAGGAAGAAAAAGTCGTAAGTTGGATTTGTGGAGGGAATCGGAGTGTTCGATTTCCTCCTTTTCAATTCTCTGCTTCCCAAAAGAATCCTTGGCACAGTCTAACCAATTTTCACATGATAAATATTGTGTCAGAATGAGTGTCACTACGGAAATTGTTGCCTCCTTGCATATGGATGTTGTAAAATTATCAGGTCGCTCGCTATAACGTGGTGTATTATTTAAGGTTGGTTGGGTAGTTTCCATTGGGATTCCATCTCGACCTGAGCGAATTTGTCTGACCAGGCAGAATTGGCGCGCTGTTAAGGCTGATTCCCCATCCGCAAGACAAAGCCAGCTCATATATTATGTACACTAGATAGAATCAATGAAGATTGTAAAGTCAAACAAGCTCGCGGTGGAGCTTATATAAGCGAGATGACTGCTCCATGAGCCGCTTTAAAAGGAGATGTGATGTTTCGTTTTCTGGATAAGGAGAGGACTATTGCCGGGCCGACCTATAACCGCTGGCTAGTCCCACCGGCCGCTTTAGCAATCCATCTGTCAATTGGAATGGCATATGGATTCAGTGTTTTCTGGAAACCTCTGGGCGAACTAGACCCTACCTGGACACAAACCAAAGTCACTATAACATTCACCTTGTTCTTCGTACTGCTTGGTTCTTCTGCTGCTATCTTTGGCAGTTGGCTTGAACGCAACGGGCCTAGAAAGACAGGTGTAGTTGCTGCTCTTTGCTGGGGTGGCGGATTCTTTATTGCAGCGTTAGGTATCCGCTATCGAATCCTTCCACTGATTTGGCTTGGGTCAGGAGTTATTGGCGGATGCGGTCTTGGACTTGGATATATTTCACCTGTCTCGACACTCATCCGATGGTTCCCAGACAGGCGTGGAATGGCCACGGGAATGGCTATTATGGGATTCGGTGGAGGCGCATTGATAGGAATGCCGCTTGCTGAGAAGCTGATGAAGCACTATGCGTCAGGTTCTGCAACAGGAGGAGTCTTGGAGGCGTTCATTGCACTAGGTTTCATATACCTTGCTGCTATGTTATGCGGCTCTTTCCTGTATCGAGTTCCTGCGCCTGGTTGGAAACCGCACGGATGGACACCACCTGATGCTGCAAAAAGCGAAATGATAACTCACAGGCATGTTCACTTGAGAAATGCTCATAAGACACCTCAGTTCTGGCTTTTATGGGGCGTTTTGTGTTTGAACGTAAGTGCAGGTATAGGTGTTCTTGCCGTTGCTGCACCAATGCTTCAGGATGTTTTCGGAAGCAAGTTGCTCGGGCCTAATGTCTCTATTTCATCGATGAGCACTGAAGAGCTTAATCTACTCCTTATTCCTTTTGGAGTAGGTTTTGGAGGGCTTCTGAGCTTGTTTAACATCTTTGGGAGAATATTCTGGGCATCTCTGTCCGATAAACTTGGACGGAAGTGGACATATCATATCTTCTTCTTTGTCGGCATAATCCTGTATCTAGTTGCTGCTCAGGCGGCCCTTCATAAGAATGTTGCACTGTTTGTGAGTATGTTCTGCGCAATTTTGACCATGTATGGCGGTGGATTTGCTACTATCCCGGCTTACATTGCTGATCTCTTTGGAACGCAGTTCGTAGGCGCTATCCATGGACGGATTCTTACGGCATGGTCGGTAGCAGCTATAATCGGGCCATCACTGATAAACCTTGTGAGAGATCATCAGTTGAAGCAAGGTGTTGCAAATGACGCAGCTTACAACGTCACACTTTATTTCCTAGCTGGACTGCTGCTCCTTGGCTTTATTTGCAACTTCTTAATAAGACCTATTTCCAAGAAGCATTTCATGAGTGATGAAGAGCTTGCAATTGAACGTAATCGCGGACATGAGCAGATGAAAAATAACAGCAATATCGAAACTGCACATGGAAAACATACCAGACCCAGTGCTCTGAGTTGGGTAGAGGTTGTTATCTCCTGGGCACTCGTCGGTATCCCACTCGGATGGGGTATCTATATGACTGTACTGAAGGCATCCAAATTCTTTGTTAGATAATCAAGAGAGTTATTCTGTTTTGAGGCCGCGCCATATCTATGGTGGTGCGGCCTTTTTATATCCTGCCTTGCTGTCATCCAGCTAAATGTGCTAAACTTGTAGTGTGGCTGCTAAACTGGTAATATGTGAGCATGTTCATGTATGCAGACCATACCGTTAGTCCATATAAACAGGAGATCTGCAATGAAAATCAGTTTTCCCAAGACCATTGCTGCTATTGGTCTTGCTATCGGGTTGGCAGTTGGTGCATCCGCTAATCCCAAAATCGTTAAAATGGATGGCTCATCCGAGCTATTCGGCCCAGGCGAAACACCAAAGGTTATCGCAGAAGGCAGATTTGAGTTAGAAAGCACGAAACTAGACACAGGCAAGCCATCAGATATATTCGATGGCAACTATGATACTATTCTTCGCACTCCTTCGATCAACCCTGCTTATTTCCAGATTGTAACAGAGGAACCAATTACATTCAGAGGTTTAAGGATAAGAATGTCGGAGGACAGCCATGATTATACACTGGCTGCTGCGTCCACACTAGATGATCTGAAGGCTAAGAAAGGATCTTATACTGTTCTCACAAAAGGTTCGATAGGCATGGATGGCTGCATTATATTTGTCAGCCCAAAGCCTGTTAGCTACTCAGCATTCAGGCTGGATGCAAAACGCACTTCAGGTGATGATTATGTCCATCTGCTTGAATGGGAGTTTCTAGAACCGGTCAAACTGGATAGTCTTACAGTCGATTACAAGATCAGGTGCAAACATGGTGGAGGAGAGCCGGCTGTCTATGAACCACTTACGGAAAACTCTACCAGACCGGAAGACAGTATTCTGAGTCTGAGAGTTATGGCTAAGATTGGGGATGAAGTGTTCGATGCAACTGACACTGCAGAGGTCAAAGTAGATGCTAAATATGCTAAACCGTGGCTTGGTGGCCCGGCGTGGCATCTTACTAAGCCTGAAACAGTCGGCGTCACAGTCACTGCAGGAGGACTTACAGCCAAAGGGAAGGTCAAAGTAGAACCAAGAACGTTGAAGAATCAGGAATTTGATCTTGATGCCATGTATGTTGAGCGGCTGCCGAAGATCGATTTCGATGGACCGAACGGCGGCTGGCCTTACGAAGGTCAACCTGTGATATGGCGCGCTCATGCAAAGAATTGGGGAGATAAAGCTGTCACAACAGACTACCGGTGGACGATAGACGGCAGAGAAGTCTCCAGAGGTAAGGTTAAAATCAGAGGTGGAGAAGAAGTTACGCTCGACCTTCCCTGGAATTGGGAGCAGAAACGGCACTACATCATGTTCGAGCTGGATCCTGAGGACAAAATCGAGGAGTTCATACCTTATAACAACCGGGTTGAATTCGTATCCGATGCACTGACAGTGGGGATATATGTCGAGAGAAGTTTTGCAGACATCTACCATGATACACAGCCCGGTTTAGGATTTGGAGATGTAAACAGCTTCCACGATTGGACACAGCGTTTGGTGAAACACTGGAACAAGATGCTTCGCATGGCAAAATTCTATCCTGAATGTCCAAACGGGGCTTTGGATCAGGTTCGAATAGACAAGATTGTTGTATGCCCTGACCAATCGCTGCCTTACCAGAATGGAGACTGGCCAACCAACTTCCCTAATCTTGAAGATAAAACGGTTGACCTCATTTGGGGTTATCCTTACAAGTTCGATGAGTTTAAGGAACCAATCGATGTCGAAGGTATACGAAAGAAAACTGCCCCTGATAACGTGTATACAGACCCGTTCTTTATCAACTTCTGGACTATCCATGAGCTGGGCCACGCTCGTTATCTGGTAGACACATATGGGTTTGATGTTCACGCCACTTCCGGTGATCCAGAAACGCCTAACATTCTTATAAAAGATGACCTTGGAAGGGATATATTAGGTCTATATCTGCCAAAGAAGGGATTCGTTCACCGCTGCCATTATGGAGGTCAGATGTGCGGTGAATATGAGCAGTACGGCCCTTATGACATTGTAATGCTTAACCGTGTGGCTGGTAAAAGACCTAAAAAAGGTAATGCAAACGGCACAAGCGATATTGGTGAATATCTATACGATATTCCTGAGACCTTCAAGATCAAATTTACAGGGCCGAACGGGGAAATCCTCGCAAATGATCCTGTGAAAGTCTACTGGGCAGGTCCAAAGAACGAATGGTACGGCAAACTGTACGATAATGTCGTTGACAGGGAGTTTACGACTGACTCAGAAGGCTGTATCACAACAGACATCACGTTCTTCGATAAAGAAGGCAAAATAGCACATAGCTGGGGGCATGCGAATACTGTTCCGATCGTTCGCATAGACCACGAAGGAAAAACCTACTATATCTTTGTAGAGGTAAGCCAGATCAATATGCTTATGCATCTATCGGAAGATCCCGTTCCGACACTTACGCTTGAAGTTCCACTTCGTGAAGGTGAACCAACACCTATCGATCCTGAATATGGGAGAAGGAAGCTGCCGGACTGGAGATTAAGGACCCAGTTCGACTTACCTGAATACTGATTGAGCATAATCTGTGGGATAAATGGAATTCCCCACTTACCGTACACAACAAAAGCCGGTCGTTAAATTGACCGGCTTTTTAATCTTGGTGGGGATGAGAGGAGTTGAACCTCCACCCAGTAATCTGGACTTGGCCCTCAACCAAGCGCGTCTGCCATTCCGCCACATCCCCTTGGCTGCGTAAGTATATTTTACTCTGAATAGCTGTTCATGTCAAGGATTTTGAGGCAAAAATCAAGCAATCAGGCTGTCATTATTAACGCTACCGCATCTCCTGGCCGCCAGTCACGTTGATGGCCTGACCTGTCATATAACTGGATTCATCAGATGCTAGAAATACTGCGACATTTACAACATCTTCATAACTGCAACCTCGCCCCAGAGGCACCTGATCCAGATACTTCTGCCGAACATGGTCAACTGTCAGGCTAAACCGCTTTGCATACTGCTCATAAAGGCTGTCAACCCAAAGCGGAGAGTCCAACAGGTTACCAGGACATACGGCATTTACTCTTATTCCATACGGCGCTAACTCAAGCGCAAGACTTTGAGTCAAGCCAATCCCTCCAAACTTGCTGGCTGCGTAAGCAGAGTTCCTGAAACTCCCTTTTTTACCTGATTTGGAGTTGATTTGTATAATAGTGCCGGACTTATTCGGTATCATAACACTGGCAGCTTCTCTAGCACATAAAAAGTAGCCGACCAGATTGACATCAATTACCTTTTTCCAGTGGTCAACAGAGATCTCAGTCACATCACCTGATATCAAAATGCCCGCGTTCGCAACCAACGTGTCAAGACGGCCGTATTCTTCCGTAACTCGATTGAAAGACGCCATAACCTCGGAATCGTTTGTAACATCCATCTTTATGCCGGTTGACTTTACACCATAATCCCGCTCGATTCTCTCTGCAAGGTCAACCGCACCCTGTTCGTTGATATCACATACAACAACACACGCGCCTTCTTTAGCCATTCGTTCAGCAAGAGCTGCTCCAAGCCCCTGTGCAGCACCGGTTACCAGCACTACTTTGTCTTTTAGCCGCATATTCTCTTTTTTCTATCCTTATATTTTATTCTCTACCAGCTATCTCGCGTCTGCGTTCTCTTTCAATATCACGCTTAGCGATTGCTTCCCGCTTATCATAGAGTTTCTTACCGCGCCCGATGCCTATTTCCAATTTGGCATAACCTCGCTCGAAGTAGACCTTGAGCGGAACAATAGTCAGTCCACGTTGTTCAGACTTGGACCGCAGACGGTCGATCTCGTCTCTATGAAGGAGTAGTTTTCTTGATCTTCGAGGATCTACAACCCATCGGTTTGCGAACTCATACGGTGCAATGTACATCCCATGCACCCAGACTTCACCGTTTTCTATCCGGCAGAAACTATCCTGCAGATTTACTTTGCCTGCACGGATCGATTTGACCTCGGTTCCGACGAGCACGATTCCTGCATCGTAAGTCTCATCAATCGTATATTCGTGCCACGCTTTTCGGTTCGTGACTATAACCTTCTTTGCTTCCTTTTCCATGACAAGGGATATTATAACAGTTTAGAGCTGTAAGCCAATAGTAAACAGCCCTGAAAGGACGGAATTATTGAGTTTCACACCCTACTTGGGAGGGATTTGCAATTCCTCCCGGACAGATAGCTGAAGGATGTATGATCCCGAATAATCATCTAAAGCATCAATGATCGGGATTGTAAATCCCTAATCCACTATTCCGGGCTAAATTGCAAATTTAGCCCGAGTATTGATCCGCTATTCCGGGCTAAATTGCAAATTTAGCCCGAGTATTGGTGTGGCCAGAGTATGGGTGTGGCCAGAGTATTGGCCCGAGTTTAGTGGTGTGGGCCCAAGTGTGAAGATAGCTGTGTATTCACTCCGCTTACAACGGATTTACCGGTTTGCCATTGACACGCTTCTCAAAGTGGCAGTGAGAGCCAGTGCTGTAGCCAGTGCTTCCTGCTTTTGCAATAGTCTGGCCTTTTGAAACTTTCTGCCCTACCCTGACAAGAAGTTTGGAGTTATGGCCGTAGAGCGTAGAGATTCCGCCGCCATGGTCGATGATGACTGCATAACCATAAGCTCCCATCCATCCAGCCCCAATAACTTCCCCAGCAGCAGCAGCTTTTATTGGGGTACCTGTTGGGCAGGCAATATCTACACCAGTGTGCAAGGAACGAACGTGTGTAATTGGATGGACTCTGTATCCGAAACGAGAAGTAATACGCCCACTGACAGGCATTGATAATCCACCAGAGAAGGTCTGGTTATAACTGTTACTGCTTCTTCTTGACTGCTGATACTGGAGAATTTTCGACTCAATTCGTTCAGATTCCGCAGCCAACTCATCCAGCATACCTTCGAGGAGTTCTCTGTCTTGCTCAATTGCCTGGAGTTCAGCATATTTCTGTGCAGCCAAGTCTGCAACACCGTCACGGTCTCTAACAAGCTGATCCTGGATTTTGACAAGTCTGAGTTCTTCGGCAGCCTGTACTTTTTTGTCACGCTCTATCTGTTCCCGGTCTTTTTTAATCTCTTCAATCAGCTCTACATCGCTGGACACTATCTCTTTTACATAATAACTGCGGGAAAGGAAAGTGCGCATGTTCTCAGAACCGAGAAGCACTTCCAGATAGCCGATATCCTGTCCTTCATAGATATCAGCTAGGCGTTCAGAGAGTAGATTAGCACGGCGGTCCAGTTTTCGCTGTGTTCTGGCAAGTCGGGCATCAATTATCCTAAGCTTCTCCCGAACACGTTGAATCTCCATCTTGTTCCTGGATACACGTCTTTGGGCATCTTCAAGTCTTCGCTGCGTTGCATTCAATTGGGCTGCAACACTTCTTTTCTCGGACTTTGCCTTTCTGAGTTTAGCCTGAACTCCTTTTATTCGATAGTTAACATCCTTAAGTTGGCGTGATAGAGTGGGTTTACTGGTACCTTTAGCGCCGCTAACAAACGTAGCAGGTAATGATGCTAACAAAACTGCCGTTATTAACGAGAGAACAAGCCCTGCGCGTAATCGAAGTACTCGAGCCACAGTAAACCTCCGGAAGTGTTAGACTTTCAGGAACCGCCTGATTGAAATAAAACTACCAAGAGCGCCAATTGCAGCGCCGCCAAGTACAAGTAAAGCGATAAATTGAGTATGGCTAACACCGCTGGAAACATCTCTCAGTGTTGGAGGAAGCATTCTGACTACTAAACCTGCTACATACTCCAAACTGACCGCGACCAAACCAACAGCAATCACAGCTCCTAAAGCACCTAAAATGATTCCTTCCAGCACCAGAGGTATCCTGATAAACCAGTTGGTAGCGCCAACGAGCTGCATGATCCTGATCTCATGCCGTCTGGCAAATAATGTAAGCCTGATAGCATTACTGATAATGAACACTGTGGTAAGACACAAGACTACAGATGCAGCAAATCCAAGCAGTTTGACCAGATCTGCAACTGCCCTCACAACTCGATAGTCTTCTCGAGCGTCAGCTACGCGCTTAACACCCGGGATTTCTCTTATCTGCTGTGCCAGAGCAGCGGTTTTTCTTGGGTCTTTCGACTCAATATGCAGAGCATAGGGCAGCGGATTGTCCGTCACTCCGCCAAGGTCGATTTTCGTATTCATTTTGCGCTTGAACTCTGCCCATTCCTTATCGCGAGACAAAAGTTCTACATTTTTAGTAAGAGGAAGTTTGGCAATGGTATCACGGACTTTTTCCGCATCTTCCTGGCTTGCTTCTCTTGGGAGAAAGGCAGCTACCTCAAATCCTGCCAACTGCCGTTCCACAAACCTGTGGCTGCCCAGAACCAGCAGCAGGAACACGCCAAGTATAGCCAGAGACAGTGCCACAGTAGACACTGCTGCTACAGCCATAATGCCGTTTCGCCAGATGCCTATAAATGCTTCCTGTATCAGATATTCAAGATTCCGTAATTTCACTCTTGCACATACTTTCTGATTCAGGTGTACTGCTGTAAGTGCCCCTGTTTTCATCACGGACAATCTTGCCGCAATCCAGGGCAATAACCCGCCGCATAAGCCGGTCTACTACCTGGTTATCGTGAGTAGCTACGAGGATTGTAGTGCCTCGGGCGTTGATTCTGGTAAGAATTTGCATAATTCCCCAGGATGTGTCTGGGTCGAGATTACCTGTTGGTTCATCAGCCACCAGGATAGGCGGATTGTTGACAAGTGCGCGAGCTATGGCAGCCCTTTGCTGCTCACCACCCGATAACTCCGCTGGAAAGGAATCGCACCTGTGCATCAATCCTACGAGGTCCAGAGCTTCAGATATCCGCTTCCTCATCTCTCTTCGAGGTACGGATGTAACTCTAAGTACAAATGCAAGATTTTCCCACACAGTTTTCTGAGGAAGGAGCTTAAAGTCCTGGAACACAACGCCCAGCCGCCGTCTTAAAAAAGGAACTGCATTCTGAGGCAGCGTAGTAATATCCTGTCCTGCGATGAATACTTTTCCCTCTGTTGGGGAAAGCTCACGATACAGCAGTTTAAGAAGAGTGGATTTGCCACTACCGCTGGTGCCAACAAGGAATGCAAAATCCCCGCGTCCCACACGGAGGTCCACATGTGATAACGCCTGTACGCCGTTTGGATAGACCAAAGATACGTCGCATAACTCTATCATCGGGCAAAGATTCCCCTGCGGCTTTAATAAATTAAGCCGCGTTGAAAAAATGCTGCGTTAACTACTAACGCTCAGGTAATTATACCTGAACTGTGAACCTAACGCAAGTCAATTTGCCAACATCAGGCAAACTTTGTGAACACAACAAATCAAGCTAGCGACCAAACAGTATCAGGTTTACCGTGTTGTATTGACGTGATATAATCGCCTTACTGGAATAAACACATGAGGATTCTTCATAGATATATATTAAAAGAGATGATAGTACCCACGCTGGCAGGTATGCTGGTTGTGGTTATTATGATGCTGGGGAACTTCCTCTTTTATCATGTTACATATCTTGTACGGTATGCTTCCCTACCTGATGCCGTACAACTGCTTCTACTGCAAATCCCATCATCAGCCTGGATGATCCTGCCATCAGGTGCTTTGTTTGGCTGTGCTCTTGCCGTTACACGCCTTGCGCGAGACAGCGAGTTGACTATGATGCGTATGGCTGGGATCAGTGTCCGGCGGATATTTATTCCTATTTTCATCGTTGGAATATTGCTCTCCGGGATTCATTACTGGGTCCAGGAGAGAGTCACCCCGTGGGCTGAGACAAAAAGCAAAGAAATATTTAACAGAATTGCCAACCTGCCTGGGGCACCTCCAGTGAGAGCTAACGTCTTCTTTAATTCAGAGAATTACTGGTTCTATGTTCAGCAAGTTGAGAGGCATGGTCAAAAAACGGTCCTTCGCCGGGTTATGATCTACGAATTATCGCCTACTGCCGACTACCCTCTGCTCACTACTGCTGAGACAGCGGTCCAGGAAGGTAATATCTGGGTCCTGCACAATGGAACGACTCGAAAAACCGGTCCGGATGGCTTTACTGAGTATGAAGCAAAGTTCAAAACGGCAAAACTTGACCTCAGGAGGACAGTGGCTGGGCTTTGGGAAGGTCAAAAGACTACAGAGGAGATGACAGCGTCTGAATTGGGTAAGCAGTTGAAGACATTTGGATCGATGAACAGCCAAATATCAGATAACTGGCGAACTAATTATCACTTTAAGCTGTCTATTCCGCTATCGAGCTTCCTGATCATGTTGTGTGTTGCGCCGCTGTGTTTGAGATTCGGACGAACTGGCGGTTTTATGGGTGTTCTGATTGGAATACTCGTGTTAGCCGTATACTGGAATATCATCGTGTTTGGAAAGGTGCTTGGTACTGAAGGTATACTTCCACCAACCATTGCAGGATGGTCAGAAGTGATAGTGCTCTTTACTGCAGGTATCATCCTGATGTGGAAGGCGGAATAATGGTTCCAAGTGCGTGTAATAGGACATGAAGAGCAGGTCTTGTCATTTGCATGGGTGCTGCAGGTATTCAACTTCGTACCGCATGATGCTTGCTACTTGTTCTGTATTAACCAAAGGATTGATTCTTTGGTTAGCTTTCATTGTCTTTTTACTCCCGGTATATTCACAGGACACACAAGAGATTACGGAACCGCCACAGGCACCTGAAGCTGAGACTACTCCTACAGTCCCGCCGCCTGGAGAGACAGTCAGTATACCTGGTCAGCCAGGCGAAACTCCTCATGCGCCTTCCGAACCTCCAACAGATTATGAACCAACACCTGGACCTACTGTAGATATCACAGGCGGCGTTACTGTTCCAATCGATGAGAATACTCTCCAGTTGAATGCTGATTTCTGGAGGGCAGATTTTGAGGAAAGTGAAGCTGTTCTAATAGTTGCTCGTGGAAATGTACAGGCTAGATACCGTAATTTCACTGTAACAAGCGACCAAGCCCGTGCAGACCTGCGAACCAGGATAGCAGAGTTCAGAGATAATGTTGTTCTGGAAGTTGACGGCGTCCAAGCTACCGGTGCTGCGTTGGTAATCAATCTGGATACGCGCGAATGGCAATTCGACACGGCATACAGCGAAATCCAGCCTCAGATATTTCCAGAGCTTTTAAGAGCGCCTGTTTTTCTTTCAGGCGGATCAGTTTCTGGCGAAGAAGATGATATTTTCAGGGTAGTTGAAGGCGGATTCACTACTTGCAATTTGGAAGATCCGCATTATTTCGTCAGTACAGGTATAGTCACATTATGGCCGGAAAGGAAGCTCATAGCCCGTGATGCGACATTTTTCGCACTTGGAAGGCGTATTTTCAGGATTCCAAGGCTTGCTATACCTCTTAGTCAGTTAAGAGAACGGCAGAACCTGACACCAAGAGTTGGACAAACTCAGGAAGAAGGCTTTTTCCTTAAAGCAGCTTACTCATACGCTGCAACACTTCGGCATTCCGGCAATGCAAAGCTTGATCTGATGACCAGAAAAGGCATTGGCATCGGACTTGAAGATAATTACAATATAAACTGGGGGCT
Source organism: Armatimonadota bacterium (assembly GCA_029551395.1). Lineage (GTDB taxonomy): Bacteria > Armatimonadota > UBA5829 > UBA5829 > DTLH01 > JAKPFN01. The sequence goes on from JAKPFN010000034.1 coordinate 65,327, forward strand.
TGGCAACCTTTTTCTTTATTATCTAGCTGACCGCAACCGCAACCTTAATACCTTGACCGGTAGATGGAACCACAGTTATAACATAGGCACAATCTCAGCCAATATAACGTCTGATTACAGGTCAAACAGCTTCCTATATGCGCCAGAAACTTCGACATGGGCCAATGAACTACGTCTTTCAAGGAATAGAGAAGCTGCAGCTACTAATCTAAGCGTCCGGCAATCGACCGACCACGGCTTTGGCACGTTCTCTATATTGACTTCGAGCTTGCAGCACTCTCAATCATTTGGACAGAATAGTTCAGCTAATGTTAACCTGGAATTTTTCAGTTCAGAATCACCGCTTACAGTAGGAGATCAGACAGTTAACGGGATCAATTCCCAACTGGTAACGCAGTTGGATTATTCCCGTAGAGATGAACGTTTTGACTGGAACTTGAGGATAAACAAGATCAATGATCTCTCAAATGAAGCGTTCATAAGCCAGGCAGGCACTAGATTTGCTGGGATAGAGCGGCTCCCCGAACTGGAACTGACAACAACAAGTGAGCGGCTTAACAACAGGACTTTGTTTGGAGTGCCGTTAAGGTTAAATCTGGCTGTAGGGCAGTATCGGGAGAACTTCGGCAGGACTGAGACTGAGCGTTTAGTAGCAGATATCGATATGCCTAGCCGCGTATTCAGGTTAAATGATAAACTAAACCTGACTACAGGTGCAGGATTCAGGCAATATCTTTACGGTAACAATACTGCCCAATTTTCGCTAGACGGCATTGCTGACCTGTCTTACAGGCTTGGGAACAACTCGAGTGCTTCGCTCTCTTACAGGTTCCTCCGGCCAAGAGGATTCACTCCGTTCAGTTTTGATTTTATCGGAAACTATAATATCATCAACGCCAGACTGAATGTTCAAGAGTCGCCTAAACTGAGATTCAGCTTGTTTACCGGATATGATTTTGAGCGAGACCAATCTCCCTGGCAGGACATTTCAACACGTATCGCATACACGCCATCGGACAGGTATTTGATATATGCATCTACGGGATATAATTTGAACCAATCTGAATGGCGACCTCTAATCAACCAGTTCAGGGTGCGGCTGCCAAACGATTTCAGGCTGGATATCGGGTCGAGATATGATATCGAGAGAGGAAGGTTCGCCAGTATAAAGACACAGCTAGATGTGCCTATCAGCGATAAGTGGCGAATACGAGCAAATACCGGCTACAACGGCTTTACTCACGACTTTGACTATACGAACATTCAGATCGTGAGAGATCTTCACTGCTGGGAGCTTGCATTGACATACGTAGACCAGCAGGGATTCTGGGATGAAAAGGGAATAAGGCTGAACCTGCGGATCAAGGCGTTCCCAATATTCGACAGCTTTGGAGTAGGTCAGTTTGGACAGGCACTAGATACAAGTGTGGGAGAAGTGTTGTAGGTAACGGAAATTGCGGTAATGGTAACTCCGCTGGCGGCCGCCTTCACACACCGCTCAGCATCTCGCCAAGCAACCGGTTCCGACGGCCGCCCGCCGGGGTCAGTTGGGCCTCACCCCTTTCTAACCAGACACCGGCAGGCAAAATATAAACCCATCCGCTACCTTCGGATGGGCCGAACAGTTCGCTCGATCCTTCGGCAGCCAGGCTATCATAGCTGCACAAATGCAGCCGTAGACCCTAGGCATTGCGTCCCCCGATTTCCCGAGGTTTGCCTTTGTCGGTGTCTCGTGCGTCTGTGGGCTTCGGCGGCCAGGCTACCATCCGGTCCGGCGCCCATTATTCAACTCTCGGTCAAGAGCTCAATATTGAGCGCTGGCCCGATTAGGCCCTTTAGCTTTGCGCCCCCGCCTTTCGACGGGTTTGCCTTTATCGCGCACCATATGCGCTATTGATTTTCCCTTATTTACTTGTCTTTATTCAATTGACACTTATTATATGCCCTAATAATTCCTTGATAACTACCAGCATAAGTACGGTAATTGCGGTTGTATTGAGACTGGAATTGAGTGGATGATCGGTTAATCTTACTTTTCGACTTGCCTTACAGACTTTACCCGACGGTTAAAAGTCTCGCGGTCAAGCATTACGGCCCTATTGCATTTCAGGCACTTCAGGCCAATGTCCGCACCTGTGCGAGTGATCTCCCATTCAAATCCTCCGCATGGGTGAGGTTTTCTCATAACTGCAATATCCCCTACCCTGATCTCAATGTTAGACATCGATACTCCTCTGGTCAGTCAATCTCAATCTCAGCAACAGAAGGTATTACTCTAGTCGGACGGTAAGGGAATTTTTCTATATCATCGAGACTTGTTACACCCGTAAGCACCAGAATGGTCTCCATGCCGCTTTCCATGCCTGCGACGATATCCGTGTCCATACGGTCTCCAATCATAACTGCTTCTTCAGAATGCACATCCAGGAACCGGAGTGCGCTCCTCATCATAAGAGGATTGGGCTTTCCAATGTAGTAAGGCTGGATGCCGGTTGCTTTTTCTATGAGTGCAGCCATAGCTCCACATGCAGGAAGCATACCTCCTTCGCCAGGGCCTGTTGGATCAGGATTAGTGGCAATAAATCTAGCACCTGCTGCAACAAGCCTGATGGCCTGGGTAATCTTTTCGAAGTTGTAGAATGTCGTTTCTCCAAGCACCACATAATCAGGATTTCTGCTGGTCAGGATGTAACCTATATCGTGTAAAGCTTGCGTCAGACCTGTCTCACCAATAACAAATGCAGAACCACCCGGTCTTTGGCTGTCTAAGAATTGGGCTGTAGCCATAGCAGACGTATACAAGCTGCTTTCTGGGATGTCCAAACCTTCTGTTGACAGCCTATGATGAAGATCTCGAGGTGTATACATAGGATTATTCGTTAGTACGAGAAATGGAGTTCCTGTTTCCGTAAGGCGGCTGATGAATTCCTGCGCTCCAGGAATCGGCACTCTTCCCCTTACTAATACGCCGTCCATATCTATGATGTAACTCTTTTTATTTGGTTTCACTGGTCATTCTCACTTAGATATTCTTGAGGCAGCAGGGCTAAGACAGCCTACTTAAGTATGGTTCTACAGAAATACCCAACAATCCTTGCAATTATCGTCTGCAACATGGAGGAGTTATCTATATGCTTGCCAAACAATTACATGCGGAACAGTTAGTACTGTATGACAGTCCAATATTAGGCGGTACCATGTTATACCGATCAACCCTTCAATTGTTAATTTTAATCAGCTTAGGAGTTACAATGATGACATCTTCTGCGCAGACAACGAAGTCTCCTGACTTCAGACCTCCTGCGACACCGCTTGTTACGGTGGATCCCTACTTTTCAGTCTGGTCCATGACCGACAAACTAACAGACGAACCGACTAAACACTGGACAGGCGCAACCCACGGAATGTGCGGAATGCTTCGCATAGACGGCAAGCCTTACCGGTTCATCAGCCCGGTTCCGAATGAAGTTCCTGCTATGGAACAGATCTCAAGCGAGCTTCATCCTACAAGGTCCATATACAGGTTCGAAGCTGGCGGAGTTGCACTCACTGTGACGTTTACTACGCCGCTCTTGATGGACGATCTGGACATTATGGCTCGGCCTGCCAGCTATGCAGGCTTCGATGTTGTATCTACTGACGGCAAAAAGCACGATGTAGCCCTGTATTTCGACGTAACAGGAGAGTGGGTGGTCAATACCACTGATCAGAAGATCCTCTGGGGACGTCATCAACTCGCCGGAGACACGCCTCTTCAGGTTCTCCGTATAGGAAGCCTGGATCAACCGGTTTTGGCTAAGTCCGGCGATAATCTGCGCATCGATTGGGGTTATCTACATCTTGTATTTCCGAATACCTCTGAGAATTCCGGCGTGATTGCCTCTGCAGAAATGGCACGAGAAGAGTTCGCAGAAAAGGGAAGCATCCCAGCCAGCGATGACATGAGAATGCCGCGTCCAGTACGCGATGAACTACCTGTTATGGCCTGCACGATGAAGCTCGGTTCGGTCGGTTCTGAGGTTGTGACCAGATTTGCCACTCTTGTATATGATGATCAATACTCGATTGAATATTTCCAGCGCAAGCTCCGGCCGTACTGGCGGCGGAACGGCATAGAAATAGATGAAATGATACGCATAGCGGTGCGGGAATATCCTGAGCTACTCAAGAGATGCGAGAAGTTCGATCAAGAGATGGTTACTGATGCTCTCAAGGTCGGCGGAAGTGATTATGCAGATATTGTAACTACTGCTTACCGGCAGGCAATTGCAGCACATAAGCTGGCTGCCGATTATGATGGCACCCCGCTGTTCTTTTCCAAGGAATGCTTCAGCAATGGCTGTATTGCAACTGTCGATGTAACGTATCCATCATCTCCAATCTTCTATCTGTTCAATACGCAGTTGATACAGGCTATGATGGAGCCTATCTTCGAGTATGCTGAAGGACCGCATTGGCCCTTCGACTTTGCGCCGCACGATGTAGGCACGTATCCTAAGGCCAATGGACAGGTTTATGCCAATAATGCAAAGACAATCAAGTTCCAGATGCCTGTTGAAGAGTCCGGCAACATGCTCATCATGCTTGGAGTTCTGGCTTATCGTGATGGAAACGCGGACTATGCGGCGAAACATTGGAATACTATCACCAAATGGGCATCTTACCTGAAAGAAAAGGGACTCGATCCTGAGAACCAGCTATGCACGGACGATTTCGCTGGTCATCTGGCTCATAACACAAACCTTTCCATTAAAGCCATCACAGGTCTGGCACTTTATGGATATATGGCAGATATGCTCGGTAAGAAAGAGGTAGCAGAGGAATATCGAAAGGCTGCCAAAGAGATGGCTGTTGAATGGAAAAAGATGGCATTGGATGAAGGCGGCCATTACAGACTGGCATTCGACCAGCCCGGCACCTGGAGCATGAAATATAACCTGGTATGGGACAAGATACTCGGGCTTGATCTGTTTGATCCTGAGATCGCCAAGACCGAAGTTGCCAGTTATAAGAAGCGCTGTAATGCTTACGGTCTGCCGCTCGATAACCGCAAAGACTACACTAAAGGTGACTGGCTTGCCTGGTGTGCCACTCTGGCCGACAATGACGAGGATTTCAAGACTCTGATTGCGCCGCTCCGCAAATACCTGCACGATAGCGAAAGCCGGGTTCCATTCAGCGATTGGCACTACACAACGGATGGAAAGGTAGTTGGATTCAGAGCAAGATCGGTTGTCGGAGGCGTATTCATAAAGATGCTTACCGATCCCGATATCTGGAAAAAGTGGAGCAGCAGGGCTAAGTAGCCTAGACTGACATAAATATCTACCTGGGAGGCGGTCGAAGGGCCGCCTCCTTGCTTTTTTGCTTCAAATCGATCCAACATACTTCTCCCAAATGTTTTGGCCTGCCTGCTTGAGGTGGTATAACAATTAATAGTTCAAATCAGGAGGAATCGTATGTCGCAGCCATATTACGGCGGAATGCGCCATATTCATACTGCCCCAGGAATCTTTGACCAGGCTTGCGGAGAAATCCGCTCCCTGAATGAAGATGAAACCAGGCAGGTAATCGAGTTTATTGGGCGGTTAAAAGCCGAGAGAAAACCGAGACAGCGGGAAGTCGGGACTGCAGAAGCAGTCTTATCTCATCAGGGCAAGTTCAGCTTCAACGAAGGCGAGCGTGAGAGGCTGTTAGCTATGATACTCGAAGTCAGGCAGGTTGGAATCAGATGAAAGACTATATTTTAGATATCGACCATCTTGCAGGATTGATGGATAGAATCGAAAACCTGATCAGACGTATCAGGGAGGCAAACCCTAGTGATTCTCGCTTTGGAACTACGGTTACTATCCTTGGCGAACTCTACTTTATGATCCGTTCGAGCGCTCAGATGGACAGTAATATGGCTGCTCTGACGGAACTTGTGAACGATCTATATGTTTGGGATCTGGACAGAGGTGCGGCAGAGATAACAGGCGAAATACTTACCCAAATGCGCTCATTGAACCGTCCTATATCACCTATAGAAGCCCAGATAGCGGCTGTAGCAAGGCAGCGGCAGGCTGTGCTGTTATCAGGCAGCGAACACTTCAACGATGTGCGGGACATCGAGGTTCAAAACTGGCTTGAGGCGTTTCCTGCAAGAAGATAGACAGGCCCAGAATATAATCTGAGCCTGTCTCATAAGATTTAGACTTTATAGACTACTGCCGTACCTCCGGCAAAGTCGTGGATACCACGCTTTTCGCTTTGGAATGCTACTACCAGCATAAGAATATGGCAGAAGCTGAGTATAACTACTTTCACAACCGTCCTTAGCAGCGCTCTACCGATACCTAGTGGTTCTTCATCAGCTTGAATGACTCTCATTCCAAGCACAAGTTTACCTACAGTCGCTCCAAGAGTAACAAGCATCAAAACTTCATATATAAACCATACTACACCAGGTACAATTTGGGCAGATACCGGTACTAATGGAGCACTGTCAGGTGTGTATGTATCTGTTTGGAATACATCAGAAAAACTAACACCCATGGCGGCTAAAATAATCCATGAGGCAATAACGACCAAGAGACCATCAATTTAATACGCAACAAACCGCATCCAAAAGCCAGCAAAATCGCCATAACTGGGAACTGCCGGTGGTTTGAGAGGTGGTCCATACGGAGATTGCTGCTGGCCATAGGGTTTAGGCCCGTATTGCTGGCCGTAAGGTTGAGGACCATACTGCTGACCTGGGCCATATCCCGGTTGAGCAGGACCAGCAGAGCTTACAGGCACGCCTTTTGCACATCTGGGGCAGCTACTATCCAGCGGACCGAGTACGTAACCGCATTTAGCACATGCTGCCTGAGGTCTGGGCTGCGCAGGACCTGCCTGAGGCTGCATTCCCTGAGTTGGCGCCTGCTTCACTCCTGGGCATCTGAACGTACCACACCCTCCATTCTTACTCCAGCACGCGGCATGATGCACTACACCACAAGCATCGCACTGCTTTACGGGAGTACCAGGCTGAATTGGTGCATTACATACCGGACATTTGTTCTCAGCTGATCCAGCACCACTTGAACCTTGATTATACATCAAATACCTCCCCACTCTCCTATTCTGAGTTCACTCGATACCAATGAGGTTAAGAATAACACATCGGTTGCAACGAAATGAACGTGCAGTTCAGGCTTAATACAAGCTTCACTGCTATATGAAAGTATAAGCCTGGCAGCTAAAATAATCAAGTGTATATTTGACATATTTTTCGCAAATTTAGCAGTTGATGCAGCGTCATGGTTTCATTATCCCATCTGGAGTAAACACACCTGGGCTTGCTACTATTGCATCAATGGCAAACAAATAGCCTGCCGAACCCGGTCCGTCTACACGGATGTTTATCAAGTGGAGACCCTTGGTAAAGTTTGCAGCCCCGATTTTCATCCAGGCAAACTCTTTCCAGTAAGGCTGGATGGTATCATAAGTCGGCTGCTGCCAGGGGCCTGTATCAATGGAGAAACTGAATGGAGAAGCACCGACATCAGGAGGCAATCCAGCTATCCATATCTCGTGGAAACCTTCTTTTGTGATGTCCAATACGAACGCAGCCATGTACTGAGACATAACTGGATGGTTTTTTGTATCCAATGAAAGATATCCGCCATTGCTTACACCTAATGCTGATGCGATCTTATCGAAACTGTATTGGGCTGCAGATTCACCTTCAACCCAGGCGTATGTGCCTATTTCCTTACCTATCTCTTCCACAAACGTATGAGCGATATCGTAGGCTATGGCTGGACGATTGCTCCTTAACACGCTGCGGGCACGGTCTGTAGCAGTCTCTACATCAGGTACACGGCTTCCTTGTTCCTGCGCTTTTTTGACCAGCAGCCCGAGTTTTTGGATTTCTGCATCCACAACCTCTATAGGAAATGCCTGAGCAGGATCAAATCCGGTGACTAAAATAGGAGATTCAGTAAGCTTGATTACAGCCTTTTTCTTTTGGACAGTCAGGATATCTTCAGCACCTAAGGGATATACCAAAGTTGGCTTCTGGCTGGATTCAATAGGAATAGTAATCGTCTGAGCTCCGATCCTGCTCCACAAACAGAATCCATCCTGACCTCCAAGGACATAACCACCTATTGTCTCGCCCATGTTTACTGGGCTGCCTGTTCGAATGCTGGGAAGCCACCATCGTCCCGGTCCAAGCCGTCTGGTATCAGCACCTGCAACAGGTGAAGTCGGATAGAAAAGAACATCCGGCTTGAATTCAGCACGATCACTGGTTGAAAACTTGCCCTTGAACTCCTTTAACCAGGCTAACTGCTCAGGAGCAAGTACCAGCGAGTGGTTTTTCCAGTGTTCTTCTGGCAGGACTTGAAGACCGTATACGAAGATGCCTTTGACACCAATCTCAGAAAGCAGGTCAAAATCTACCAATAATGATTCTCTGCTTGCGAAACCTACAGTCGATTTTTTTCGATTTAGAGTATCCTGGGTGCCTGTGACTATAAACCACATAGATCTGGCTGACTCTTCAGCAAGCGAATAGACAGGTCCTGCAGCCTTGGTAACCAGCTCTTCACCTTTACCATAGGCTTCAACTCCAAGGCCGTCGAACCCACCGCGAGAATTGCCATTAGACAACACCTGGCGATGGCGGGACGCCTTGTAAATTACCGGAACATTCGCAGAATGACGTTTCAAGAGATCTGCTGTTGTGTTTAGATAGTTCCGAGTGGAAGCATCTCTGAAATCATAGATATCGAGCCATATTTTCGATCTGGGTGCATCAATAGTATACCGCTTACCTTTTGCTCGGTCGTAAACTGCCGGAAGTCCTCTACCTGCATGCCACAGTGGAATCAATCTTGCAGCTTCCTGGAATGACGTAAGATTATCTCCAACCAAACCCCATGCAGCGTTCAGTGACCCTATGTTCAGATACTTTTTAGCCAGATATGCCTCAAATTCGAGCCGGAACTCAGGAGAGTTCGGAATAACAGAAAGAAGATCATCCGGGAAGTCCATCTTGCTGGCAATGGGGTCGACAAAGAACCTCAACCCTCTGCCAAATTTGACCTTGCCAATAAACAGGAGCAGCCTGTCACGGAACTCATCGTAACCAGCCCACAGGTCAGAAATGCCGTCACGTCCACCGTTCGAGAACTCCCTGTTTGGGAAAAGCAGCAGAACACAGCTTTGATCAGGCCGGGCAGATATCTGAACTTTGACCTTTCCATTGACAACAGAAGCTCCACCGCTCGATACAACGGTACCGTCAGTTGCAGAACAAAGCATCCATACTGCTGATGTGACATCCGGCATATCGAACTCGAAAGTTGAGTCTCTGATGATATCGGGCAGTCTATAACGAGCAGGGTCTATCACGAATCCATTAAGCGGAGCCTTAGGTCCATCACTAAAGTCAATTCCGTATGTGAACCCATTTTCATCAAGATAGTCCACCAACCGCTGCCATGCCTCTGGTTTAGTCCATGTGACCGGGCCAATGGCTTTAAGAAGCAGGTCGGTAATGCCTGCGGTTTTGAGCGTCGTCAGAGCAGTAACATCAGCCTGCCAGTTCTCTTCAGTCTGATCTATGCAAATGTACTTGGAGTAAAATACACCACCTACAGGCAGATAAGGTTGACCATCCCAAACCAGAGTGTGATTACCATCTATTTTCCATGTATGTACTTGACCGGATTTATCGGTAAACTCTCCAGTTGAAAGGAGTTTAACACCAGGTGTCTGAGAGTAACCTGGCAGAATAAAACCCGCGCAAATCAATATCGCCAGCAGCGTGAATTTTACAGTACGCATCCAATCATCCTCCATTGGCAGCATGACCTGTGAGGCAGCGTGAAAACAACTGCCTTATCTATAAGACGAGGTGGAATGTGTTAAAGGTTTCCGATGAACCTGAGTAGAATAATCTCACAAGCTCAACAGCCCTTTTAACTCTACCATATATAGACGAATAAACGCCAACCTGTATTAACAAAAACTGAATCGGTCCTACAACATAGAGGTTCATTAATTGGCTAAAAATAGCTTTTGTGAGGTATACATTCCTGGCTAAATGGCCTGTAATCCTTCAAACCAGATCAGGCATTCTGCATTTTGGTGTCATCTGCAACTGAGAAAGTCCAAGGGGTTCGTTCACAGGCTGGAGAGCCACCCAAGAACTCACCGGATTTGCTTAAAGCAGTAATACTCCAGATGTAGCGGCCTTTCGGGAGGTTTTTTGAAGGAACATCTACAGAAGGCACATGAGTTACTGTCGTAAACACTGTAGATCCCGTTTTATAATCGGCTACAGTAACGATATACTTCTCAGCGTGAGGGCATTCTGTCCACTCCAGCGTTATTGGGATGCCTGCGGGGATGTTGGCACCTTGTTCAGGCGATATAGGTCTTAGTACCAAGCCTAGATTGATCGCTGGAGCTGTTGTAGTCAATCCATCTTTCAGCTCGACAGTCTCCCCGACACGGTTGAAATAATCAGGGTTGTCTCCGATATACACATACGGCCTGTAGTTGCCATCAGGAAGCCCAACCAGCACATAAGAGCCATTATAATCACTTATCCCGGTTATCTCTGGGATGAACTGCCCGCGCTCGTTTATAGCTCTGACCTTAACACCCGCTACAGGTTGACCGCCATACATTACCTTACCCTCGATTGAGTTAGGCCCAGTAATTTTAACAGCAGCAGATGTTACCGGTTTTGGTGAAGTGACTGTTTCAATAATAATTGCTTCTTTTGCACTGCACGAGAAACCTAACGCTTTGCATATAAAACCAAACGGAACCATAAAACGGCCTGAGATGATCTCCGCAGGCGCGGTAGTCTCAACTACCAGGTTATTAATATTTGCAATCGATTGTTTGTTATGGAAGGTCAGCGTCACAGCCTCGTGTTTCACCACAAGTTTTCCATTTCTGGCGTCAGTAATTGTAACCCAACCTAACCGGGCAAGGTCCCCTATCCACACCAGAACATCATCGGTCCTGAATACCGGCGGCTGCGTGACCTCTACAACCATCCCATCTACAACAAAGACCGTCTCCGATGACCTAGCACCGGAGACGGAAGAAAGCAATATAATCGATGTCAGAAGACAATATATAAGCCTCATGCCTGACTACCTTTGATTTTGAGTGTCATCAACAGACACGCTCGGAGGAGTCATAACAGGTTCATCCAGACTCGTTTCATTTCCTGGATTGCTTAGATTACCCAAGTCGGCGCTGTTCGGGCCATCAGGAATGGGAGCAAACGGAAGCCAGGATTCCTGATTATCTTTATCTGCGCCGGCTTCATCTTTTTCTGACTGTCCTAATCCCGGTATGAGTCCATTATGAGAGTTTATGGGCTTGCGCTTGTCACTGCCTCGCCAGATAAGCTGGATCTCATCTCTTCTTGGAGGACTCACAGCAAGTTCTTGCCTTACTGGAATGACAGAATCGGTCGGAATTGTCTCCTTAGGCTGTTCTGCCACAGAATCAGGCGGCTGAGATATTGCTGGTTTCTTCTCAGCAGGCTCTGCAGGCGCTGTTTTGACAATTGTATTCTCTTTTACAGGTTTGCTACGCAGGCCAATTGCGGTTCCTGCGGCGAATGCGGCTACCACAGCAGTTGTAAACGCAAATCCCTTGATGAATGCCGGAGAGAATAATCCAATGCGTACAGGCTTTTCCTTTGCACGGATAGCGCCTTTAACAGTCCATTCAATCCTCTGCCGTTCTTCATCCGAAAGTGCCGGAACCTCCGAAGGAATCATTGAGATGACTCTTGATTGGATCTCCAACTCACGAGCGCACTCTTCACATTCATCGATATGAAGCCGCAGCTTCTTCATTTCATCTGGAGGAAGGTCTCCATAAATGTAGGCTCCAAATAAATCAGCTACATTCTTACAACTTGCCATTGTCTTGCACCCTCTCCGTTTCAATGCCAACATAGCCAGCCAGTTCCACTCTTAGATGACCTGTAGCACGAGCCAGATGAGCTTTAACCGCACCAACTGTACAGCCCATAGTCTCAGCAATCTCCTGGAGCGACATGAAGTTATAATGCCTCAACACAAACGCTGATCTCTGTCTCGGCGGCAGATTATCAACCGCTTTTTTAATTACTTCTCTGAGTTCAGCGTTTTGGAGAAACCAGCCGGGGTCGTCATGATCGCTTCCCTGCAGCCGGTCCCATTCTTCTTCTGTTAGCTCAAGTCCAACATTTCTCGTTTTACGTTTGATATCGATACAGTGGTTTAGACAGACACGATAAAGCCAAGCCGGAAGATTGCCAGTGCTATCAAACTTTGGAAGCACCGCATGAAGTTTGATAAAAACCTCCTGCGTAGCATCCAAAGCAGCTTCCCGGTCATGAAGAACGCTCCATGCCAGGCCGAATACCTGATCCATATGTAGTGACATGAGCCGATCAAATGCCTCGGACTCTCCTGATTTGAACCGAGTGATCAATAACTCATTTTCATCTGTATGCAATTGTTAATGTCCTCCGACAGAATCGTCCTGTTGTCTGTCCTTCTAGATTGCATGACGAAGCGGACGGTGAAAAGGTTTACAGAGAAGTATGTATCGTTGATTATTATATGTGACAGGCAAATAGTTTTTCAGATAAAAGCCAGCGTGAGCAGGTTATTCCTGCATTAATGCTACTCCTGATTTCTTGGATCGGCGCTGGATTCTTCTCCATGCCTTGAAGCGAACACTTGGCACAGACCTGGCAGGTATTCCGATCTCTTCTCCGGTTACTATATCAGGTAATGGCAGTCTGGAGACCAGCTTGGAAAGCCTTTCCGGTGTCATCTCGAGTGCTTCAGCAACAGAGTGTAAGCCAACAGAAGATGAAATAGCCATAACCTGCTCTGAAGCAAGCCCTAAGATGATTGCTTTTCTCTGTTTCGGAGCCAGAAGCATAAACTCCTTCCAGAACCACTCCAAAACATGATCGAGCCAGCCTGCATCAATAACCTGCTGCTCGACATCAACTTCACGATCTACAAGCCAATCCACTGGGCTATCGGCATCATCATCACCTTCCGGTTGAGTATCAATTGATAGAGGATCAGGGTCTCGAACATCAGTTAATGTCGCAATACAAGAAACCAGGTCGTCTATAGGTACAGGGCCGCCTGCGCAGTCTAAAATCCGGCAGGCCAGTTCAACGGTGGGTACTTCAGCAGGATCTCTATTCTGCAGCATGTTCCTTATGAAGGCGCGCTGATCCTCACAGATTTCTTTGCATTTTGCAGCAGCAGAGCGGTTAGAACTACTCCATTTGTCATAACCACATAACCGTTCAGAACTGCCTTCAGGGTTCCATATTGCGAAACCTTTGACATTCAACTTGCCTGAAAACATATCCAGAAGCTCAAGTTTGAGGTTATACCATGCGGGGCGCTTGCGGCGGATGGCATCACAGTACCTGTTGTGGACAGCGCGGCGCACGAAAGCTTCAAGATTCTCGATAGTACCTTCCACCGCACCGCGCTTTATAGCGTCGATGCGCGTCCAGATACCAAGCAGACAATCCTGTTCGAAGTCTTCGAGGTCTCCCGTCTCCTTTTTGATCAGTGATTTTCTGACAAGCCTGCGGACTTCTTCAGCCAGTGGTTCTATGTAAGCTTCACACTGTCCCGGAGGTAAGTTTATATAGTTTTGTAGTAATTGCTGCGGATCACCCATTATCTTGGATCGCCATAAAGAACAAAACCAGCCCAGTAATATGGATGGGCATATTTACCGTCTTTAGATTCTATCATAAATCGCTGTGCGCGTTGAAGTGCAACGGCTTTTTGTCCCAAAGCAGCAAGCTGAGTATAGAAAGATGTCATCAATTGCGTGGATGCTTCGTCTGATACTTGCCACAACGCGCCTATGATAGATGGAAATCCAGCCAGTGCGAATATTTCGGCTGTATGCGGGGCTCCAGATATCTGAGAGTCTGTAGTGCTGATTGTCTCACAAGCGGAGAGGACAATTAATTCTAATTCCTTATTGTCTATCTTCATCAGATCGCTGAACCTGACGGTACCCTTGGGGCCAGCGAACGGTGACAGGACTAGAGAAAACTGCACTGGATTGGGGTCCAGCTTGTGGTGTGTAGCAACGTGGATTATATTAGACCAAGAGGCAGCCGAAACAAACCGGTCTGCGCTCAGATTGGCGCCAGTGTATACTCTACAATTATCTCCATAAGCGGAACGAATGCTGTCAGCTTCTGTCTTAACTCCCCGTAATCCTGAAGCTGAGTTTGTGAAAACCGTAATTCGGCTCTTTTTTGCAGTCAGAGATGTCGGATTGCTGCGTTTCAGGCCATCCATTGTGCCAGGAGACAGATAGAAGATCGAAAAGTCCTGGATAAGAAACTGAACTCTTCCACGTTTATCCTGAGCAAATGCGTGGAAAGGAACTCCTAAAAGAATATCAGGCAGAATAAACGCGATAGAATTGATCTTGACAAGTTCAGACGAAATCGGATGGATTAGCGACTCATTAAGACTTGATAACGGGTCCAGGATCGGCAGCAGGCTGGCATCTCCCCAGTCTTTGACAGGACCTATCCCGCTGCCTGATGAAACTCGCTTTTCCATCTCCGATAATACTTTTTGCAGTCTTTCGACGTTGTTTCGAATCTGTTTGGCGGTAACTGGCAGTTCCCAGCAACTTGCAGTGCTGCTTGTGGCGACTAGTGCGAAAACACCTTTATCTGAGACAGCATATTCGATTACAGCCATACCTTCTGGCAGTTTACTGCGTATGGCATGGATATCCGCAGCATCAACAGGAGCAACTCCTTCAAGCTCCCGTCCACCTCTGGCTATACGGGAAAACAACACTGCCTGACTAATGACTTCAGGCCAGCCATCAGCAATCTTTCGAAGAGTCCCCTGCTCGCTTGGAGGCTGATAAATATCGGCAGTTTTATCGACCTCATCGAGCGCAGATTTGGCTACAGGATCACCAGAAGCTGTCAGTATGGCGCGAAGCCTGTTGAACCAGCTATACCGTCTTGCATTACGCAACGAATCAAGCACAGCAGTCTTCTGACCTTCACCAAGCTGAAGCCCTATCATCTGAAGATAGAGGTTGAATATCATATCAGAACGGCCTGGCTCAAGGTTAGGATCTATCCCCTCGCTGGTCAGCCATTCTTCGATTCGTATAATTGCCGTAGAGAGCGATTTGATAGCATCGGCTGTTTTGTTGGCGTCAGACTGGATATTTGCGAGCTTCAGTAGCACACGGGCCTGAGACCAAGGCTCACCAAGTATAGCAGCATAAGTGCTGGCAGCATGTTCAAGATCGCGAATTGCCTCTACAGTCTCACCAAGGTTATACCTCATAATACCTCGCGCTTCGATAACATCCGCCAAAGCAAGCACATCGCCAGACATTTGAACGAGATCAACCGCTTCCCAAAGAGCATCCAGTGCTGTTTGAGTATCACCACGGTCAAGAGCTGCACGCTCAATTTCACGAAGTATTTCTACCACCAGCGCAATATCACTAATGCTTTTTGCCAACTCAGTTGCCGTTTTTCTAGCTTCCACTGCTGATGTTTGATCACTCAAAGCATCATATTGGGTAGCAAGAGAGCGTAAGACTCGAATTCGGTCACGGTCGCGCTTGTTAGATTCATAAAAAGCAGACAATTGTTTTAGAATTGCTGCTGACTTTTCGTATAACCCAAGCGCTTCACAAGCCGCAGCGCCTCTCTCAGTTATGGTAAGAACTGGTTCAAGATCAGCAGGTGATAGATCGGTATTTTCAAGTTGTGATGCGGCACGAGAGCCTTCTTCAGCCACTGTAGTGAGCAGTTTGTATCGTCGAGTGATGCAGTCTTTGGCTTCGTTATCTTTTCCAAGTGCTTTCCACACAACTGAATGCTCTCTAAGCACTAGAGCTTCAAGCAGAGAATCATTAGCCAGTTTCGTTATACGTTCTGCATCAAGATAACACTCGTTTGCTTTTTTATAATCGCCACGACTAATATAAAACGACGCCACTTGTATCAGAAGCTGTGTATGCGTTACATACTGCTTCTTTTCGTGTGCGTATGAACTGCTTAGCGTCAGACCATGAAGCATTGCCGATAAGCCAAACTCAGGATTACCACCCGCAGCACGAGCCAATCCAGCACTAACATACTGCTTTCCAGCCAGATCGCGCCTGCCAATAGCCTGCCATTCAGCCGCAGAGGAAACATAACTTTGATATGCAACGCTATAATGACCAACTTCGCTTTGCAGATGGCCAAGGTCGTCGAATATACGAGCCACTTGAGCGCGAAGACCGTAGGCAGTGAAAATTGGATGTGCCCGCTCGAAGTTGGCTTCAGCATCCCTGTATCTGTGGCAGGAATAGAACTGCTTTTCGGCAAGCTTTGTAGTTACAAAAGCATAGGAAAGGTTCAACTGCAGTGTGTTTAAGCTGTTTGCGCAGGCGATCAAGTCATCTATGGAACGAGTCGGAGCGCGGCGAGAGCTGTCCAATGCAGTACCCAGCTTGCTTTTAGCTTTTGTCAGTGCTGTAATTCGTTCATCATCCTGAGCCGGTATAGAAGCAGTTGATATCCATTCTCGACATCCAAGATTTGCAGCCGCCCAGCTAACTAGAGGATCATTGCTTACAGTAACCAGAGACTTTACGATCTGATCCAGATTATTTATACCTGGGTCTACACCGCCTTCATCGCTGGCCCAGAGATTGTTGGCCCATCGGTAGAAAATGAGGTCCAAAGTCAGCAATCTCAGGTTGTCTGGTTGAGTTTTTACCAGTTCCGTCGCATAAGCAGAAAGATTTGCAGCGGGTGTGCTTTGTAAAGTGTAGAGAATCTGAGGTCTATCATTGACATCCGCACTGGCAGGCGTGACCAGACACTGCAGGCTCAAACCAAGAGCCAACATCATGAGCCATAACCATCTTAATCTCATATATACCATCGCCTGCATAACCTGCCCGGCGTTAAGTGCCAATAATTCCACTTCGTATTACTTAAACTATAGTATTCGACATTTGGACTCGAATACCCTCTTTATATGCGCCACTACGCAGATATTCTTGAAGTATAAAACTCAACTACACTCATGTAATACGGACGGAACAATCAAATGATCAGTTGCGTATTCTTTCTGGGTATCAAGCAAGCATCCTTTTGATTTGTAAATTATGCTCAGGTGTTGATATCATACAGTGCTGACTGCTTGACTGACAAGTTAGAACGTGGGTAATATTTAGTTAAGTAACTATATTATTCAGGTGTGATGATCGGTTAACTCGACTTGCAGTTGTCGAGATTTGATAGTAACGCCTTTAATAAGGAGGGCGGCAGGTAATGAATTGGACCAAAACATTTTTATTGATGGGTACGCTTACAGCGTTACTCGTTTTGATCGGCAAATGGGTAGCCGGAACAAATGGGATGATACTGTTCCTCGGTCTGGCCGGCGTAATGAACTTTGTCAGCTACTGGTATAGCGATAAAATCGTCCTGAAGATGTATGGAGCACAGCCGATTACCGAGACTGATTCACCTCAGCTATACGGTATGGTTGAACGGCTTACACAGCAGGCAGGACTGCCGATGCCCAAGCTGTATCTTATGAATACTGATATGCCGAACGCATTCGCTACGGGTAGAAATCCCGACCATGCGGCCGTAGCAGTTACATCAGGCCTGATGAGGATACTCGACAGGGATGAAGTTGAAGGCGTTATAGCGCATGAACTTGCACACGTTAAGAATCGCGATATTCTGATTGGAACCATTGCTGCAACTATGGCAGGCGCAATAATGATGATAGCCAACTGGGCAAGGTTCGCAGCGATATTCGGCGGGATGAGCAGCGATGATGACGATGGCGGATCGAATATCCTAGTAGTGCTTATTGTTTCGATAGTCGCGGCGTTTGCTGCTTTTCTTGTGCAGATGGCGATATCGAGGTCTCGAGAATTCCAGGCTGATCGAACCGGCGCTGAGATAACAGGACATCCTTTGGGACTGGCTAATGCGCTTCTGAAGTTGGAAAGAGGCAATCAGCTTATACAGGCAGAGCCTGTTCCGGCAACAGCGCATATGTTCATCATAAATCCGTTGAAAGGTATGTTCTCGACACACCCATCAACCGAAGACCGGGTAGCACGGCTGCAGATGATGGCCCAGGAAATGCCAGCATATTAGCATTGAACAGTAGTAAATAATCGTCCGGTCCTGGTTGTTATTCAGGCCGGACGATTACCTGCCGAACCGATTAAAATTAGGCTTCTGACTCTTGACTTAAGCGCCAGGCAGTAGTATAATAATCGGTGTCAAGAAACCGCGCCGCAGTGGCGGAATGGCAGACGCGCATGGTTCAGGACCATGTGTCCTTACGGACGTGGAGGTTCAACTCCTCTCTGCGGCACCAAA
>JAKPFN010000040.1 GCA_029551395.1 Armatimonadota bacterium
CCTGCTGGATAAGCGCGTAACGCAGTGCATCGGAACCAAACCGCTCTATCAAGTCCAGTGGATCAACTCCTGTTCCAAGCGATTTGGACATCCTTCGGCCTTCCTCATTAAGCACTGTCGCATAGATGTAGACATCGAAGAATGGTATCTCGTTAAGGAACTCCAGGCTCTGGAAGATCATCCTTGCTACCCAGAGATAGATGATATCGCGCGCTGTGATAAGCACGTCTGTCGGGTAGAAGTAGCTGAGTTCCGGCGTGTCCTCAGGCCAACCGAGCGTTGCAAACGGCCACAGGGCTGATGAGAACCAGGTATCGAGCACATCTGGATCCTGTTCCACGTTCTTGGAACCGCACTTCCCGCACGTTTCTACCACAGTTTTAGATGCTGTGTACTCGCCGCAATCCAGACATTTCCAGATAGGTATACGATGCCCCCACCAGAGCTGGCGAGAGATGCACCAGTCCTTGATGTTCTCCATCCAATCCAGATAAATACGGGTGTATCTGTCCGGGATAAAGCGGACTTTGTTCTCTTTGACAGCATCGATTGCCGGCTGGGCCAGTTTCTTCATCTCTACGAACCACTGTTCTGAGAGAAGTGGCTCGATGACGGTATCGCAGCGCGAACATGTGCCGACTGAGTGCGTGTAGTCCTCGATTTTAGACAAAAGCCCCTTCTCTTTCAGTTCCTCGACGATCTTTTTACGGGCTTCGTAGCGATCCAGACCCGCGTATTTGCCTGCTTCATCGGTCATTTTGCCTTCCGGCCCGATTACGATTATCTGAGGCAGGTTGTGACGCTGGCCGATCTCATAATCGTTCGGATCGTGCGCCGGAGTGACCTTTACAGCGCCGGTGCCGAAGCTGGGATCAACGAATGAGTCGTCTACTATCGGGATTTCTCGTTCCATAATCGGCAGGATAGCGGTTTTGCCGATATATTCCATATACCGCTTGTCTTCCGGGTTTACGGCCACGGCTGTATCGCCAAGCATCGTCTCAGGCCGGGTTGTAGCTACTTCCACATAGCCGGAACCGTCTGCAAACGGGTATTTAATAAACCATAGGTATGAATGCTGCTCTTCGTACTCGACTTCAAGGTCAGAAATCCCAGTGTGGCAGCGCGGGCACCAGTTGACGACCCTCGCGCCCCGGTAAATGTAGCCTTTATTGAACATCTGGACAAAGGCTTCAAGCACTGCGTTTGCATAGCCTTCGTCCATAGTGAAGCGCTCCCGCTCCCAGTCGAACGAGCAACCCAGGCGCTTGAGCTGCTTGATGATCGTTCCGCCATAGTGTTCTTTCCACTGCCAGACTCGCTCAAGGAACTTCTCCCTGCCAAGATCGAAGCGGGTCAACCCTTCTTCCGCAAGCTGTTGTTCAACCTTGTTCTGTGTTGCGATACCGGCGTGGTCTGTACCAGGCAGGATGAGCGTGTTCAGACCTCTCATCCTCTGCCAGCGAGCGATGACGTCATGGATCGTGTAACACAGCGCGTGGCCTATGTGAAGCGATCCGGTCACGTTCGGCGGTGGGATGGTGATGCAATAACCTTCACGAGATCTATCTACTTCAGCGTGAAAATAGCCCTTTTCGAGCCAGTAATTATACCATTTATCCTCTACCTGGAAGGGATCATACACCTTCGGCAGTTTTTCCATATCAGTTGCCAATTATTGCCTCCTAGTTAAACTTTTGAATCGCGAAGCCCACGAAAAAATACGAAAATCACGAAAGACTCATAATCCAGGCTCTGGCGTATATTTCTAATGGCTGCTGCCTGATTCGTTCATCTGATAAAACGAACCTTGCACAAGTTCATGCTCGCAGCCTTATCGAACTCGTGGTGATCGCAAGTCCAGACTTCCACTCCTAAACGGTTAGCGAGCGCAATGCAGACACAGTCAGCAAGGGATATACGTGAGTGGGCAGCTTTGATATTTCCTACATTCTGCCAGAAGCTCATGTCCATATCCTCGCGGATGAAGATGCCTGCGCTAACTAATTGATTCATGACATCCCTCGCGCGGGATTCATCAGCGCGGCGCACAAGGTCATAGTAGACTTCACACAAATTCAAAGCATGAACCATGCAGGTGTTATCCTTATTGGCAAGCGTAGAGTCTACAAGTTCCCCACCTGGCTCACCTCCGAGGAGGGCAATAATCGCGCAGGAATCGAGCACCAGTATCAATGGTTTTCTCCTGCTGCACGACGCAGTTTAGCATATTCAAGCTCAGCTTCTTCCCGCTTCCTCTTCAAGAACTCTTCTGTACCGAAGCTTGGAATGTCGGCACAAATGCCAAGAACAGATACCCTTTCACCAGGCTGCACCTGTGGTTTTCCGGACAGGAACGCTTCCAGGTCTGTCTCCACGATTCGCCAGGACCTACCGAGCTTACGCCCTGGAATCTTGCCTTTACGCAGGTACTCACGAACTGTCAGCGGCTTTACCTGGAGCTTCTCGGCTACTTGTTCAACTGTAAGTATTCGTGACATGACTGCCAAACCTCTAAACCTACATATACTGTATATATTCCTATTATACCATCACTATATATATTATATATATACAGCATATAACAGAAAGCCCCTCTCATCCCTAGAATCCACAAGGACGAGAGGGGCTTTTGAAAGCTCCTTCGTGGTACCACCTTGATTCCCACCTGATTTATAAATAATTCAGGCGGCTCATTTTGCTGTAACGGGCTGACCCGGCGAAGGCTA
>JAKPFN010000059.1 GCA_029551395.1 Armatimonadota bacterium
AAGATCAGCCTTCAAGTTGGAAAACACGAAATAAAGACCATCAGATTATCGCTTCAATAAACAATTCGGGACGAGAGTTATCTACACTCTCGTCCCGATGTTGAAATACACCAAACTCTCCGATACCTGACTGTTAATATAGTATCTGCGGTTTTCTCACGCAGGAATCTTCAAATCCGTGCCACGGACAGATAACCGGCTCCGTAAGCTTATTTATATCATCTTTTTGCCGCAGCACGGGTCACTGGGGTTTCGGGCAGCCGAACGCTGCAAGCAAATACACATTTTTAGATTTACAGCGTTCGGCTGCCGCATCTGAGTCATACCCTTCCCTACCATGTGCCAAACTGACACACGTGGCCTGTTTGCCATATATGTGCATCAGGGTATACTGCCGTGGCACAAAGTGGCACATTGGTTACAATCGTGCACCAAGGGGGAATGCATTGTGTTCTCAGGTTCTTACATCCACAACGTAGATCAAAAAGTAAGAATTGCTATGCCTTCCAAGTTCCGAGAAGCTCTGCAGAATGAATTCATGTTGTCAAAAGGCCCTGATGGTTGTCTTTGGGTGCTTGGCAAGGAGCAGTGGCAGTTATTGGCAGCAAAAGCGCCAAAATCCGTAGTAGTCCAGCGTTTTTTCCTTGCCTCGGCTGTTAAATGCTCTCTTTTAGAAAAAGGAAGATTCCTGATACCCGATGTTCTACGTGAACATGCAGACATAAAGCCCGGAGATGATGTAATGATAATTGGTTTAGGCAACAGAATAGAAATCTGGAGCCGCAGAAGATGGGAAGCAGTCAGTTCTCAGGTTACAAGCGAAAGAATTAGGCAGGAACTACCTGAATTCTTCGAATTCTAAGCAGAATAAAAGTCCCAGCCGATAATATCTGGCTGGGACTTTTATTCCATTATGTTATTTACGCTGTGCTAGATAATAGCCAGCTCTTTTCCGACTTTTTCAAACGTCTCGAGCGCTCTATCGAGCATAGCCTTGGTATGTGTAGCGGTAACAATCGTCCTTACTCGAGATTTTGCCTCAGGAACTGTTGGATAACCGATACCCTGTGCGAAAACTCCTTCCGCAAACAGCCTGTCCGATAACTTCATCGCCAAATCACCTTTGCCAACAATTACCGGAGTGATAGGCGTCTCGCTGTGCCCGGTATTAAACCCAAGCTTATTCAGTCCATCCTTGAAGTATGCAGCATTGTCCCAAAGCTTCTGAATCAACTCAGGCTCATCAAGAAGGACATCGATGGCTGCAATACAAGCAGCAGCAACCGCAGGCGGATGAGAAGTGCTGAAAAGAAGCGGTCTGGCTCTATGAATCATCAACTCGCGGAGTCTCTGGCTGCCAGCCATATATCCGCCCATAACGCCCATAGCTTTGGAAAGCGTGCCTACCTGGATATCAACCCGGCCATCAAGTCCGAAGTGGTTTATACTACCTCTACCATTCTTGCCAAGCACACCGCTGGAGTGAGCATCATCTACCATTACGATTGCTTCATACTGCTCAGCAAGTTCCACAATCTGAGGCAGCGGTGCGATATCTCCGTCCATGCTGAAGACACCATCAGTGACAATCAATTTTTTCTTGAAGTCTTTGGACTCTTCCAGCACATCTTTAAGCCCGTCCATATCACTGTGCGGATAAATCTTACGGGTCGCTTTGGTCAATCTGAGACCATCAATGATACTGGCATGGTTAAGCTCATCGCTTATTACCAAATCGCCTTCTTCAAGAATAGAACCCAGGACTCCCTGGTTAGCCGCAAAACCGGACTGCAGTACCAGTGTGGCCTCTGTGTGCTTGAACTCAGCAAGCCGTCTTTCCAGCTCTTCATGGATACTCATAGTACCCGCTATTGTTCTGACAGCTCCTGACCCAGCACCTAATTCTTCAACTGCCTTGATAGCAGCCGCGCGAAGTCTCGGATGAGTGTTAAGCCCAAGGTAGTTGTTGGAAGAAAGGTTAACAACCTCCCGGCCATCGAACTTTGCGAGAGGCAACTGCTCTCCTTCAAGCACCCGAAACTGCCGGTATAGCCCCTTGTCTTTTAACGCCTGTAGTAGATCATCAATGAAATCCATTGCTTTTTGTGTCATTTTATCACCTTTTACTCTGGATGCAGTAGAACCTTACCGCAGCGGCCAGAAGACATTATCTCCATCGCCTTATCCACTTCCTCGAACTTCATCTGATGGGTAATTAGCGGTGTAAGATCAACTCGTCCGGACTGTATCATCCTTGTAGTTTGATACCAGGTGTCGAACATCCTTCGTCCGTGGATACCTAGCACTGTTATGCCTTTCAAAACAATATCGTTTGCCAAATCAACCGACACAGCAGACTTCGGCAGGCCAAGCAAAGAGACTCTACCTCCGGCTCGTACCATCTTGAAAGCGTTGTTTATACCGCTCGGATGGCCAGACATCTCAAGCACAACATCAAAACCAACGCTTTTTGTTATATCTTTGGCTGCTGTAAGAGGATCAACCTTGGAGCTGTCGATGACATAATCAGCACCCATCGCTCCTTCTGCCATCTTCAGTCGATAATCGGATATATCAAATCCTGTTACGCAGGTAGCGCCGCTGGCGCGTGCTATCGGAATCGCAGCTAGCCCAATTGGCCCGCAGCCGATTATTCCAACAGTGGTTCCAGCTACATCACCAGACAGCACTGTATATACAGCATTGCCGATAGGATCAAATATCGCTGCAATCTCCGGGGAAATATCATCTGCCAGCTTCCAGATAAACTGCTCAGGTATGGAAACATAAGTTGCATAGGCTCCATGCCGGTCTATTCCGCAGACTTTGACATTTGAGCAGATATGGGGCTGACCTGTCTTACACTGGTAGCACTGCTCGCAGGCCATATGACATTCTGCACTTACATAATCTCCGACAGCTACCTTTGTTACTTCAGGGCCGATTTCTACGACATCACCACAAAATTCATGTCCGAGAATCAACGGGGGTTTAACTCTGTTTGCTGACCATTCATCCCAGTTGTAGATGTGTAAATCTGTTCCACATATACCAGTAACTCTTACTTTAATAAGGACATCCCTGCTGCCTAGCTTGGGTTCCTTTACACTCAAGACCTCCAATCCTGGTCCCGGTTCTGATTTGACAATGGCTTTCATTCAATTATGCCTTTCTTCCACCTCATCTCTACGCACTTCATTGTCTCAAGAGGTGTGACATTATTTAAGAACGAATGCAGTAGCAGGTAGGTTTACAGCAATGAGTGTAATATTCCACCCGTAAGCTACCCGCCTGGCAGCCGCGTATCTCTTTCATCTGTTGAATCATCTAAAACTCATGCACAGTTCTGCCTTATGTGTTGACTAACTCGACAGATGGGTAAAATCAAATTGCACGCGAGTTACGGATGACAGATGCATTCTTATAATATCACATCCGATAGCATGGATGCTACCCGGAGGACAATTATGGACCTGACCAACAATTTCCCGAGACCTGGCGAATACGTACTCGGTGGATATCCCTGGCTAGCCAGGATGATCGATAAAGCTCGTGCCTATAATGAAGGCACACTTGGTGATTATATATATCCTTGCCCCATAGACAAGGAATTACTTTCTGAGCTGAATCTTACTGGCGTGGAATTTGCTGAAATAGTCGAGCAAACTGATTCTGATGAACAAGTGCTAAGCCAACTCGGAGTTTCAGCAGACAATCCGAAACCGGAGATTCTAAGGTGGGCAAGATTGTTTCTTGAGAACCGGCATGACAGCCTGATGAGGCTGGCTGAAGAAGAAAATCGAGTCTATGTGCCGCCAAAAGGATTTACACCTGTAAGACCATTCGCTTAAACTCATTGGCTGGTGTACTAACGACTCGTGGCTGAAGTAAATAGCCACGAGTCGTTAAAACCTATCAGCAGTACCACCTACCTGGCCTCTTGATTATCAGTGAGTCATTCTCCCAACAGATTTGGGTGCTCACTTGTCTTGTAATTCACCTCATAAAAGGGTATAATTGGCCTGGTGATTTGTGGGCGGCCAAACAAAAAAGGGAGCGCTTTGTCTCCCTTTTTGTCGTTTTGGAGTAAGTTGTTCCGCTACTGTTACGATGTAGCGCGGACTACCTTACCGGCCTTGATACACTTGGTGCAAGCGCGGATCTTTTTAGTGGTTTCACCACTTGCTACAGTAACAGTCTGTAGGTTGGGCATCCACCGGCGTTTTGTCCGCTGTGCTCGCAAAGCCCACGACCCGGAGTGAACGTGTCTGATATTTTGTCCGAACTGCGGACCCTTGCCGCAGATTTCGCATACATTAGCCATCTGTATAAATGTCCTCCTGAAAGGATTAAGGGCAACAATAGATAATACCATACAAGGGTTAGTTCTGGCAACCCGGTTTTCTGCTGCTATCGTATAAAGAGCAGATAGATGTCACTCGGATGACACAGATCAAGCAGCCACTGCCAGGAGTATTTTTAAGGTTTACAATAAATTGAGCGATACACCGATAACTGGAATAATCAAATATGTCAGGCCGCTTGCCGCTGATGAGGATTTAGCCAAAACTATAAGTATCATGCGTGCTAATCAGGTGCATGCCCTTCCTGTAACTCAAAATGGACGCATAATCGGACTGGTTCATGAGGCTGACATACTCTCACATACCTCTGATGGGCAAGGCTCAAACACTCCAATCTCCAGTATAATCACCAGTGAACCTGCTTGCGCTAATATTTATATGTCTGTAAAACAGGCATTGGACATACTGAAAAATAACAAATTAGATGTACTTCCTGTTATAGATGAATTTGGCAGCTATAGAGGTTTGGTCACTCGAAGCGACCTGCTTGCAGCAGAAATGGACATTATGACTCCAGCCATGGTTGGAGGACTGGCTACTCCTATTGGTGTTCATCTTACAACTGGTGCTGCATCAGCAGGTGCCGGCTTTTCTGGGTTATTCCTGACAGGTTTATCGCTTTTGCTCATATTTGAAGCAGGCCGGGCTGCAATTCTGCTCTTTGCTATGCTGTCTGACTGGCTATTATCTACGAATCTGGTCGTTCAGCTCCAGTCTACTCCCACAGGCAGTCTATCAACCAGAGCAGTCTTAGGGCCTGATTTTCTTCATTATTTGAGCTTAGTGGTAACACTTCTGCTCTTACGTCTATCACCGCTTTCAGGTTATCATGGGGCTGAACATCAGGTGGTTCATACTATCGAATCTGGGGAACGATTGATTCCTGAAATTGTATCAAGAATGCCAAGACCACATCCCAGATGTGGCACTAATCTTATGATTGCACTTGCCACTTTCGCAGCAATCACATCGATGTTCGGAACCAGTCTAGGAGTATTTCTTGCTGTAGCTGTGGTCATACTGGGATGGCGTAAGATTGGTTATTATGCTCAGCAGTATATAACAACCAAAAAGCCTTCACCCAGACAGCTCCAAAGCGGGATCAAAGCCGGAGAAGAACTATTGGCTAAGTTCCGACGCGAACCCAACAAGCAACCTGATGGATTAAGCCGAATCTGGCATATGGGGATGATTCAGGTCCTAACTGGTTATACGGTCGGAATATTGATTGATTTATTGTTTTCAAAGATTGTGGGTCTGCCGCCGATCTTCGGCCTGTAACAGCATCAAACCCACTTAACTTTTTACCGTGCATTAGGTGATATTAAGAATGGTTAAAGACAGATTAATTGAACTCGTTCATTCGGCTCTGCTGGATGCAAAACAATCGGGCGACTTTGCAATTGAAGAGATTCCCGAAATCGAAATAGATGTTCCCAGAAACAAGGATTTCGGAGATTACTCGACAAACATCGCAATGGTACTCGCTCGTCAGCTAGGTGCGCCTCCCAGAGATATTGCGCAGCGCATTATTAATCACGTAACAGAACATAATGGGTTAATCGATAAAGTCCAGGTTGCTGGCGCAGGATTTATCAATTTCTACCTCAAACCCGATTGGTATCATCAGGTAGTAAAGAAAATCCATGCCCAGGGAGAAAAATACGGCACATCCGACCGTCATACAGGCCAAAGCGTGCTTGTAGAATATGTCAGCGCTAACCCGAATGGCCCGATTACTGTAGGCAGCGGCCGTGGTGGAGCTATTGGGGATGTTATAGCAAACCTTCTGGAAGCTGTGGGGTTCAGAGTCTACCGTGAATACTACATCAACGATGCCCTGAACAGCCTTCAGATGCAGAATTTCGGTAAATCCCTGGAAGTACGTTATCTGCAGCTTCTTGGACACGATGCTAAAATGCCTGAAGACGGCTATCAAGGTGAATATGTAACGCAGATCGCTAAAGATATCGTAGATAAAGATGGTGATAAATATGTCCATCTGCCAAAAGATGAGCGAGTCAGGCTTTTTACCGATATGGGTGAGCAGGCAATGCTTGCGCTCCAGAAATCTGACCTGGAAGACTTCGGAATCACTTTTGACAACTGGTATTCAGAGCGCACACTGCATGAATCAGGTAAAGTCACTGCTGCAATTGAAGAACTGAAGAAGCGTGGTTACGCTTACGAGAAAGACGGCGCTATCTGGCTAAAATCTACCGAATTTGGCGACGATAAAGACCGGACTCTTGTGAGATCGAATGGCCTGCCGACGTATATAGCAGCAGATACCGCATATCATGCAGATAAGTTCGATAGAGGGTATGAAAAACTGCTCAACATCTGGGGGCCTCACCATCATGGCTACATCGCCCGAACAAAGGCAGCAGTAGCTGCACTCGGTTACAACCCGGACAACCTTGATGTGCTCATTTTCCAGGTCGTTAGGCTGTTCTCAGGCGGAGAACTCGTAATGATGTCCAAGCGACGCGGTGATCTTATCCCGCTGTCTGAGCTTGTTGATGAAGTTGGTAAGGATGCTGCTAGGTTCTTCCTCTTGATGAGAAGCGCTGATAGTTCGCTTGATTTCGACTTGGAACTCGCCAAGCAACAGTCGTCTGACAATCCTGTCTATTATGTCCAGTATGCTCATGCTAGAATTTCTAGCATTCTTCGCACTGCGGAGAAAGAAGGAATTCGCATACCGAATATTTCTGATGTGGACCTATCTTTGATAGTACACCCATCTGAGATAGAGTTAATTAAAAAGCTCGCTGAGTGGCCTGAGTTGATCGAGAGATCTGCAACCAACTATGAACCTCACCGGCTCACCAGCTACTCTACTGATCTTGCGGCACTTTTCCATGCGTTTTATCGCGATTGCCGCGTTCTTGGAGAGGCTCCCGAACTAATGGCTGCGCGCCTTACACTCGTCCAAGCCGTGCGGATAGTGCTCGCAAATGCCCTCAAAATGATGGGAATTTCGGCGCCGGAGAGAATGTAGATAATTCTAATGGGGCAGGCTTGAAACCTGTCCCATTCATCCCGTGCCTTTTTGAAAGGAGCCTGTTTCGTGACACCGCGAGAGCGACTTCTAACAGCACTGGAACGCGGCAAACCGGACCGTCTGCCGGTTCAAGTTCATAACTGGATGCCATACTACTTGAATAACTACCTCGATGGCTGTGATGCATATCACGCTTACGCGCGTTTTGGTATGGATTCTGTTATCTACGTCGATCCCATTTATAAAATATCTGACGAGTCCAAAGCAAAATGGATAGTTGACCGCAAAGACCTGGGACTAGACGATAGCGGAAATCACTGCTGGACACAGACTATTACTACCCCTGAAGGCACACTCACTCTGAGCGGCTCGTATAACGACATAACCAGCTGGGAAACCGAACCGCTAATTAAATCAAAAGAAGATTTCGAGCTGTTCCGTAAATACAGACCTGTGCCCGATAGTCTGGACTTCGGCCCGGTAATCGCTGCCCAAAACAGACTTGGCGATGGCGGCATTACCCGGTGTTGTCTATGGGGCTACGGGCAATCCGGCCCCTGGCAAAGCTTCTGCTACCTTGTAGGGACCGAACAAGCCATTTATTATGCGTTCGATGAACCCGAATGGGTCCATTATGTGCTCCAATCACTCACAGATCCGCAGCTTAAGGTCATCGAGATGATGAAAGGGATGCTGATTGATCTTGTAGAGACTGGCGGAGGCGCAGGATCGAACACTGTCATCAGTCCTGCTATGCACAAAGAGTTTTGCACGCCTTATGATCGCCAGCAGCATGACGCTCTGCACTCTATCGGTATCAAGGTTGTCTATCACCTGTGTGGAGGATTGATGCACCAACTCGACAACGTGATTGCAAACGGTGCAGACGGATTGGAAACGATGACTCCGCCAGGTATGGGGGGTGACTGCAACCTCGCAGAAGCTTCGCGCCTTGTTGGCGACAAACTGTTCCTCATCGGTGGGTTCAATCAGAAGGACGGATTTGAGTTCGGTACGCCTGAGAAGGCCAGAGAACTGGTATTTGAGTGCCATGCAGCCTGTCCGAATGGCGGCTACATCTGCTCACCGTCGGATCATTTCTTCTTTGGCGACCTTGCGAACGTGCAAGCCTTTGCTGATGCTGCAAAGGAATGTTTGTATTAATAACTGTATAAATGGAGTGTCTATTATGATAACAAGCAAAGAGTTCAAAGAAGCTCAGAACAAAGCTGCTGATGCTCTCGCAAAGGCAGGAATCGCACTTACAGCAGAAGAGCGTGCTAACATAGAAGTAGCAGATATGGGGCTTGGCCGGCTGAATGAGTTCGGTCTGGAGTTAGTTGTTTACGTAAACACGGACCGATGCTGCGCCAAGGAGTTGGTGCTCTTCCCCTGGCAGATATGCCCTGAGCACAGACATCCACCGATAGAAGGTCAACCAGGAAAAGAAGAAACGTTCCGCTGCCGTGCTGGACAGGTATACCTGTATGTTCCCGGCGAACCTGCGGCAAATCCAAAGGCAAGAGTACCCGAAGACCGCAAGGACTACTTCACAGTCTGGCATGAGATCATACTCAACCCGGGAGAACAATACACACTAATGCCAAACACCCTTCATTGGTTCCAGTCTGGACCTGATGGAGCAATTGTTTCAGAATTCTCCACCAAAAGTGTCGATGAAGCTGATATTTTCACCGACCCGGCGATAGTCCGCACTCCGATGACCACTGAAGAATAATCTAAGTCAACAAAAGTGATGCCTGAGCAGCTTACATAGACAAGCCCAGGCATCACTTTTTCTAAATTATTATGAGTTTTGATTCATCACCGAGCGGATTCTGAATCGGATGTTCTGTTCCGGTTAAATCCGCCAGTTCCAAATCCCATTGGTTGAGTCAATGTTTTCATCTGCTCAGCCGTCAGCGTGCTGCATACTACGCCCCACAGTTTTATCTGTGCTTCTATCATTGGTTCATCTGCGGCTTTGGCGTCGTTCACTGCTTTTCGGACGGCAGCACTATCTTGAGGCTTCGTTGTCAAGGCAGTGCGAAGCGCTGTAGAGGCAGCCTGGATTTTTGGCTGATTTGCTTCTAACTCTTTTCGATAATCTTCCATCGCTTTTGTAAGCGTTGTTTTCTGATCATCAGTAAGGTTCAGCATATCCATGCCGCGCGGACTCATTAGTGTAAATGGTGGTGATAGAGGCGCCAGTGCTCCCTGCGAACCTCTCCACATATTTATTTCACCAGGTCTGTCAGTGTTGCGCTGCCCTCCAGGCCGAGTGATTGTGTCACCTGGAGTCTGACTCCAAACCAGTGCTGCCATTGAGATCATCACAACAACTACTACAATCGGAACTACCAGCTTCTTCATTCTTGAGTCTCCCTCCCGAAGTATGTTTCCTTACGCATAATATATATCTATCCGCGTAAGATTACCAGTCATACAGACGTAAAACCTGGCAGGCGGTTATAATTCCCCATTGACTTCTGGCAAACAGCCTGAACTTCTCAAGGAACTTCTGTTATAATCTTTCTATGAATACACGACTTGAACATGATCTTTTAGGCTCACTGGAAGTGCCTGCAGATGCTTATTATGGCATCCACACTCTCAGAGCTGCTCATAACTTCCGGATTTCTGGACTTCGCATCCATCCTGAACTCATCCGCTCGCTTGCATTGGTTAAGAAGGCCTGCGCAATCGCCAACATGCGGACCGGTTATCTCGAAAAACACATTGCAGATGCCATTATTGCAGCCTGTGATGAAATCGCCGCTGGCAGGTTTATTGACCAGTTTATCACAGACACCTTCC
Organism: Armatimonadota bacterium; assembly: GCA_029551395.1. Lineage (GTDB taxonomy): Bacteria > Armatimonadota > UBA5829 > UBA5829 > DTLH01 > JAKPFN01. The sequence continues at coordinate 10,189 of JAKPFN010000059.1, forward strand.
AAGGCGGCGCCGGCACTTCTATGAACATGAATGCCAATGAAGTAATCGCCAACAGGGCGATCGAGCTACTTGGCGGTAAAAAAGGCGATTATGACATCGTCCACCCGTTGGATCACGTCAATCTGTCGCAGTCCACAAATGATGTAGTGCCTACAGCTGTCAAACTAACGGCCATCTGTTTGCTTCACGGTACAAGCCGAGCTATGGCAGACCTCCAAAGCGCGCTTCAGGAGAAAGAAAAGGAATTCGCGCATGTGTTGAAGGTTGGCCGAACCGAAATGCAGGACGCAGTGCCTATTACTCTCGGCCAGGAGTTCTCTGCATGGGCACAGGCAGTACAGCGAGACTGGTGGAGGCTTTATAAGGTCGAAGAACGGCTCAGGCAGGTAAATCTGGGCGGAACTGCCATCGGAACCGGGCTTAATGCAGACCGAAAATACGTTTTTATGGTTGTAGATATCCTGAGGGACATCACCGGAATCGGACTTGCACGCGCTGAAAATATGATAGACGCCACACAGAATCTCGATGCATTTGTTGAAGTCTCAGGAATGCTCAAATCCGCTGCAACGAACCTTGCCAAGATCGCTTCAGACCTCCGATTGCTCTCCTCAGGACCGAGAGCCGGATTCAATGAGATCAACCTACCAGAACTGCAGGCTGGTTCATCGATTATGCCTGGTAAGGTTAATCCGGTTGCCACAGAGGCCACGAGTCAGGTTGCTTTCCAGATAATGGCAAATGATCATGCCATCACTCTAGCAGCTATGAGCGGGCAGCTTGAATTGAATGCATTCATCCCATCGCTTTCGCACAATCTGTTCCAGTCGCTTGAGATGCTTCAGGCCGCAGCCGAGTTGCTTGCTGAGAAATGCATAAGAGGAATCGAGGCTAATGAAGAGCACACACGCAAGATGCTTGAACAGAGCTTCGGCCTTGTAACAGCCTTTTCACCATATATTGGTTATGAAGATGCTTCCGACTTGTCAAGAGAAGCTATGGAATCAGGTCAAACAATAAGGCAACTGGCACAAGAAAAAGGGTTATTCACAAAAGAAGAGATAGATGTCATCCTTTCACCATCTGAGATGACTCGCCCAGGCATTGCGGGATTTGACATATTGAAAGACAAACGAGCAGAATTACAGGAAACTGAATAGACATGAACCATTCTTCAAAGCTGTAATAGAAGGAGAGGAAAGACCTGCATGAAGCCGCTTTTATTGGTCTTCAAGTTAGATAGAATCGCAAAGAACGCGTATTGGGACGATTATTATGAGTTACCACTACCGGATGGTTGTGCGGCACTGGCAGTCAGTGGAGGTATGCCGGATGTATGGGAAAGGCGGGAAGCGAAACTAAGCAAGCTTGATGATAAAGATGTATATTATCCACTATCTCCGTTTCTTCAATCAGCGCCGGGCATAGTTGCAACACAACTAATATGGTCTTTGACCGGACCAGGTGGAAGATTTTATCCGGTGTTCCGTACGAGTATCACCTCTCTTAAGTTAAGTGGCCATGATCCCTCTATCTTGCCGGATGCTCAATCGGATGTACTTGCTTCACTTAAGCTCCAATCAATTGAGGAAGCCATAAAAGTAGATTGGGCCGGTGACTTTATGACATGCTTTTCAGGTGGACTGGGCCTTGGATTCTATGGAGAAACAACTAAGCTGGAGAAAAAACTAATCAACGCTAAGACCTTTACGCCTTTCAGGATAACCAACGAATATCAACTGGAAAGCATTGATCAGAAGATAGAGGAAACCCATCCATTCTTATATGCAGGTTGGCAAGAATATGGGCTAGAATGGCTTCTGCAGAATTCTTCTCTTGTGGTACGCCCGTATGGCTGGGAAGGAGAAGATATTATTATCCTTAGCGCTTTAATGTCTTTTGATGATATGATTCAGGCAATTTATACAAATTTAGGGAACGAGTTCCAGATATTACAGTATGATAGCAGCGAAGTCTATCTGAAATGGGCCTCATGGCCTTGGCCTTTAGACCCTTATAAAAAAGATGATCCCTGGTACAGCATATAAATGCGCTATATCGATGATTCTGTATGAACAGCCCACCATTTAATATCAAATTCTTATTGATAAAGGTAATAGCCACCCCATCAGCTAAACTTTAAATAAAGCTTGCTTCGGCATGCTTTAACTCTATATAGCCTCATCGTTTACGATGAGGTGAAGGAGAATCAAATGCCCTACTGGAGATTGTACTATCACATCGTATGGCCTACGGTACAACGCGAGCAGATGATCTGCCCTGAAATCGAGTCTAAGGTCCACGAAGCAATCAAAAGAAAAGCAGAAGCATTGCAGGGTGAAGTATTTGCAATTGGAGGCACGGAAGACCACGTCCACATCGCTGTCAGCATTCCCCCAACTATTGCGATATCCAAATTCGTTGGCGAGTTAAAAGGCTCATCTTCATTTTACATAAACCATCTGCGAGATAACCCACACAACATAGACTGGCAAAGAGGCTACGGCATAGTATCTTTTAGAAAGGAAAACCTTGAGCAGGTAGTAGAATACATTCTAAGGCAAAGAGAGCACCACAAGTGCAACAATACCTGGCCTACACTAGAAAACTATGATTAGTATAGCTTGCTTCAGCATGCTTTAAAGCTAGATAGCCGCATCGTTTACGATGCGGGGAGAAAAACATGCCCAACAATCTCTTCTTCTCACACATCAGAGAAGGCAACACAAAAATCGTAGAGCAAATACTCCATGAGCAGCCTGACCTACTATATGCAGCATACTACAACAACATATCACCTCTCCAGTTAGCCATCCGCTGCGGATGGAAT
>JAKPFN010000093.1 GCA_029551395.1 Armatimonadota bacterium
ATAGTGGGCGAACTGATCCAGCCGATTGCTATGGAAGAGGGACTCCGGTTCGCGATTCGCGAGGGAGGCCACACCGTAGGAGCAGGCGTTATCTCTCAGATAATAGAATAGCTAAGCTATCAGCACTTGACCGCTGGAAAACAATCTCCGGCGGTCAAGCCTAATCTCTAGACGCTGTAGCTGAGGAGTAATAATGGCAGGAGCGGATGTCAGGATAGTTATAACTCTGGCTTGCCAGGAGTGCAAGCGCAGAAACTATGCGACTACAAAAAATAGAAGAAACGACCCGGATCGCCTGGAACTTAAAAAGTACTGCAGATGGTGCAAAAAGCACACAGTACATAGAGAGGCGAAGTAATAGGTGAGTGGAAAGTGCAAAGTGAAAGGTGCAGAGCTGAAATCTGCGGTTACTGTAGTAGCTTTACACTTTACACTATGCGCTTTGCACTCAGTATTCAATTTCTAGACGCAGCGTGACGTTTATGATATAATACATTCAGCGTTTACGCTGTTAGTATTAGAAGAGTATGCACGCAGGCCCATAGCTCAGTTTGGTAGAGCGCTGGTCTCCAAAACCAGATGTCGTCGGTTCGAGTCCGGCTGGGCCTGCCAATTTTTAGTATAGGGGATAGTGAATCCTTATGCCTGACGGAGTTGCATCGAAGGGCACAGCCAAGGTGAAAGCTGATAAACCAAAAACAGACAAAGGCAAAACGGATAAGAGTAAGACCGAGCGAAAGCAGGACGGTATATTCCAACGCATCGCCAAGTTTGTTCGTGAGTCTTACTATGAAGTGTTCAAGAAGGCCAAATGGCCAACCTGGCCGGAGCTAAAGAAGTCAACGGCTGTAGTTATCGCCGTTATTCTGATTGTAATGCTTTGGATAGGTGGATGGGACTTCATATTCAGTAAGCTTGGTCCCATTATCAGGCTTTCCCCCAAATAGCCCTAAATAGCGGGAATAGTCCACACATGGCAGAAAAAAATTGGTACGCAGTACACACGTACTCGGGCCACGAGAATAAAGTAAAAACGAATATCGAGCGGCGTGCTGAGTCGATGAACCTCAAAGACAAAATCTTCCGCATTCTCGTTCCTACAGAACAGGAACTGCGAACGAGAGGCGGGAAGAAACAGGAGGTTCAACGTAAGGTCTTCCCAGGCTATGTGCTCATCGAGATGATTCTCGATGATACCACTTGGCATCTGGTCAAGAGCACCACAGGCGTCACTGGATTTGTTAGCTCTGGTAACAAGCCAGTCCCACTTCAAGACCAGGAAGTCCGTGAGATTCTGGAACGTATTGAAGCTCCGGACAGAAGACCTAAAGTGCGTTGGCAGAAGGACGAGGTGGTTCGTGTTACCTCTGGTCCGTTTACAGATTTTACTGGCAAGATTGAGGAAGTCAACCCTCAGAAGGAAACTCTGAAGGTTTTGATCTCAATATTCGGCCGGGATACTCCCGTGGAGTTGGAGTTCACCCAGGTCGAAAGATTGTAGACAGTGTAAAGTGTAAAGAGCAAAGCGTAAAGATGCATTCGCGGTAAGCGGCAGCTTTATACTTTCCACTTTACACTTTTCTCTTGTATTGGAGGCTAGGTTTAGATGGCTAAAAAGGTGCTTGGGGTCGTTAAGTTGCAGATCCCGGCCGGGAAGGCTACACCTGCTCCTCCTGTTGGTCCGGCACTTGGACAGTACCAGATCAACATGATGGAGTTCATAAAGTCATACAACGAGAAGACCGCATCTCAGATGGGCACCATTGTTCCGGTGGAAATTACCGTCTATGAGGATAGGTCTTTCACGTATGTACTGAAGACACCCCCGGCGGTGGAACTTCTTAAGAAGGCCGCAGGAATTCCAAAGGCATCCGGCAAGCCTAACCGCGAGAAGGCCGGTAAGGTCACTCGCGAACAGGTCCGCGAGATTGCGCAGATAAAGATGCCGGACTCGAATGCTATAAGCATCGAAACAATGATGAAGTCAATCGAAGGTTCCGCGCGCAGCGCAGGAATTGAGGTAGTTGACTGACCAAAGCTGCGAGCATACTGCAGTGAGCCTTTTATTCGGCTCATATATCAAAGCTCCGGCTTAAAACGACGCAGGCGGCAGGCGAAAGCCGTTATCCTGAAAAGGACCTGCAATTAATTAACAATTTTTGGAGGGCAATATGCCAGTAAGAGGAAAAAGATACCTCGAGGCCGCCAAGACCGTTGGCGATGGATCCATAAAGGAACCTGAAGAGGCGTTCGAGCTAGTCAAAAAGAGCGCAAACGCGAAATTTGACGAAACAGTAGATGTCGCTATTAGATTGGGCGTCGACCCACGGCACGGTGATCAGATGGTCCGTGGAACGACGACTCTGCCGCATGGCACTGGAAAATCCAAAAAGGTAGCTGTAGTTGCAAAAGGTGATAAAGCTACCGAAGCTCAGGAAGCCGGTGCTGATGTTGTAGGCGCCGAAGAACTGGTCCAGCAAATACAGCAGGGCTGGTCAGATTTTGATGTCCTGCTCGCTACCCCGGATGTTATGGGACTTGTTGGTAAACTTGGTCCGATTCTTCGAGCAAGAATGCCCAGCCCGAAGGCAGGTACGGTAACAGCCGATATCGGTCGCGCAGTAAAAGAGATCAAGACCGCGTCAAGAGTCGATTACCGTGTCGAAAAGGCAGGAATCGTTCATGTACCGATAGGCAAGGCTTCATATTCCAAAGAGCAGTTGCTGGAGAACTTCCAAGCGCTTGTTGGAGCCTTGTTAAGAGCGAAACCTGCTGCTGCAAAGGGACGATATCTAAAGAAGATCAGCGTCTCCTCCACAATGGGGCCGAGTGTGGAAATCGATACTCAAAAAGCCCAGGCAATGGCGGAGAGAGGATAACTCTCTAAGTGTAAAGTAAAGGTTGCAAACCTTGAGCTTTTACTTTATACTTCTAAATGAATATTGAGCCATAGACAGTTGGCATCCCTTTGGGGATTTAATGTTCCTGTATGGAACGCCCACCGAGGCTGTGATAAAAGCTGCAAGCGTATATTTACGTCAAGCTGAACAGTTTATCGGGCTTGCTATCTGTCGATGGCAAGCCCGTTTTGGTTTTAATTGAAGTTATATGGGATGTAGATGATGAGTCCATCAGGTTTATTGCAAGGCTCCAACTTCTAACATCCAACTTCCAGATTGGAGGTGAGTAGATGCGACATAAAGAGAAAGGACCAAGGCCCGAAAAGGTCCAGGAAGTAGAAGAACTGAGAGAGATTCTTCAAGGCTCAAAGGCTGCAATCATTGCCGACTACCGTGGTCTGAATGTAAAGACTATATCGACGCTCAGAAAACGGCTTCGGGATTCTGACAGTTCTATGAGAGTAGTAAAGAATACACTGCTCAAGCGGGCGTCAGAAGGTCTGCCTGCTGAAAACCTGGTCAAGGATCTTGAGGGGCCTACGGCACTTGCATATAGCTTGAGCGATCCAGTCAGCGTGGCAAAAGTGCTTACTGGATTCGTGCGGGAATTCAAAATCCTAACGATCAAAGGCGGAGTAGCAGAAGGTCAGGTGATGGGGCCTACTCAGATTCAGGCACTGTCTACTATGCCGGCTCGCGAGGTGTTGATTGCACAGGTCGTTGGAGGTTTGCAGGCACCGGTTTCGTCCCTGGTTGGGACAATGCAGCAGATTTACGCAGGTCTTGTCTATACGCTACAGGGCGTAGCTGACAAGAAAGGCGCGTAAACAAACAGCGAACAGTGAGTGGTGAGCAGCAGGTATTGATCACTACTCAATATCGTTGTCATTTTACAACGTTTAACGAGGCGAAATGCTGGGCAATGAAAAAATTACAAGCCCGCGTTTTGCCTACTCCTGCCGCGCAGGGTCGAAAGAGTCAGCGGCAATAAGGGGAGGTGAGATACGTGGCAAAAGTTGAAGAACTTGTACAAACAATGCTTGGATTGACCTCTGAGGAGCGCATCGAGGCGATGACGCAGGTAGTAGAGGGCATGTCTGTTTTGGATCTGAACCAGCTTGTTAAGTCTATGCAGGACCGCTTCGGCGTTTCGGCTGCTCCGGTTGCAATGGCAGCGCCGATGGCTGGCGGTGGTGCAGCTGCAGAGGCAGCTCCGGCAGAAGAGGAGAAGTCGGCGTTCGACGTTATCCTGAAATCAGCCGGTGACAAGAAGATCCAGGTGATTAAGGTTGTAAGAGAGATCACTACACTCGGGCTGAAAGAAGCCAAGGACTTGGTAGAAGGTGCTCCGCAGCCTTTGAAGCAGGGCGTCTCCAAGGAAGAGGCACAGTCCCTGAAGGAGAAGCTGGAGGCCGAAGGCGCAACTGTTGAGATTCAGTAGTATTATCTGCTAAGATAATATTAGTAATATTGTCGATTTAGATAATATTTACAGTCTTTTTGCACTTTAGGCGTTAAACCGGGGATAGTTTTCCGGGGGGTGTAATGGATTATACTCCCCGGCCGATCCTCCGGTGAGGGAGACCGACGAAGCGGATGTGATTTGCTGTAGCGGTTTACAAGGAAGGGCCAGAGCCTGGTATGCTCTGTCCCTTATTGGCGTGTACAGGTGAAAATTATTTTTTAATATTTTCAATATCCGCGTTTAAGTCTATTGACCCGCACTTATTCGTCTGCTATAATTATATTTTGCGTTTTTGACTCGCCAGGAGGACCAGATGAAGGAAATTCAGCATAGAACCAAGCGTACCAGGGAAGTAGTAGATATCCCAAACTTGGTCGAAATCCAGCTTGATTCCTACAAGTGGTTTTTGAGAGAGGGCCTAAGAGAGCTCTTCCATAGTTTTTCTCCCATCTACGATTTTACGGGCAATCTGTCGCTAGAGTTGTTGGATTACACTCTGGGCGACCCGAAGTATTCGGTCGAAGAATGCCGGAATCGAGATATGACATATGAGGCGCCTATCAAGGTCAAGGTACGGCTCCAAGCCAGAGAAGGCGAAGTGATTGAGTCCGAGGTATACCTTGGTGACTTGCCGCTTATGACCGAGAGAGGCACTTTTGTTATCAACGGCGCTGAGCGCGTGGTTGTAAGCCAGCTTGCGCGTTCCTCAGGCGTCTATTTCAAAGATACCCTCGACTTTTCAGGTCGAGTTCTATACTTTGCAACTATTATTCCTAATGATGGCGTTTGGGTCGATATAGAAACGGACGCCAGTGATGTCATTTCTGTGCGCGTAGGGCAGGCTAGAAAATTCCCGTTGACGACACTGCTTCGGGCACTCAGCGCGTTCCCGGAGGCTTCTCCAACTACAGAGGTGCTTCCTACTATGGAAACCCTCGGCAGAACGCTCGCTGAACCGATAGTTGATGTCGAATCTGGGGAAGTGCTGCTTGATACGGGCACGGTTATAGATGAAAAGAAGCTCAAGAAGCTGGAAGGACATAAACTGCGCGACAAGGTAACAGTGGAGATGCCTTCTACTCCTTGCGATACAACCGGGGATATTCTTGAGCTTTTCTCCAAGAAACGGAAGATTCAGAATCCGACAAAAGACCAGTTGAGAGGCCGCAGGCTTTCGCACGAGGTTATCGATCCGAAGACCCAGAAGGTCGTTGTCAAGGCTTATGCCAAGATCACCGATGAAGCAGCGAAAAAGATCGAAAACCTGAAGCTGGATGAAGTCGAAATTCTGGAAACTAACCGGTACGTTGAGGCCACAATTGATCAGGACAGCTCGCATAACAAGGAAGAAGCGCTGATCGATATCTATCATAAGATAAGGCCCGGCGACCCGGCGACACATGACAGTGCTAAGAGCCTTTTGAACTCGATCTTCTTCGACAGCCGGCGCTATGATATGGCGAAAGTCGGCCGGTATAAGATGAACAAGAAGCTAGGGCTTCATCTGCCGGAATCGATTCGGACCGTCACAGTAGAAGACCTGATAAAGGTTATTGATTATATCATCGGACTTTCTGAAGCAGGTTCGCTGGTCACGCATTTCAGCGTCTCCAAGCTGCACGCGGCTATCCCCGGTCTTGAGAAGGCTGTCAAGGAAGCCGAAAAGAATGCAACTCCCGAAGAGAAGGTCGAAGGCGGAAGAATTGATCGTCTGAAAGAGAACCTGGAAGTTCTCAAGAACCTGAAGCTCGGACAGATGCTGACTGAGCAGAGGATCAAAGGCATCAAAGAAGTCCTGGATCTGGTGCCGCAGGGCCGCAGGCTTATGGCTGAAACACCTGCCGAGCTGTTCCCTGAGACATCAATCAGGCTGTCGCCTTGTACAACTGATGACATCGACCACCTCGAGAATAAGAGGGTTCGTTCAGTCGGTGAACTTCTCCAGAGCCAGCTCAGGATGGGATTCCTGAGGATGGAGAAGGTTGCCAAGGAGCGAATGACCAGCCTTGATCCTGAAAGCGTTATCCCGCAGGTTATTCTGTCGGTCAAGCCGGTTTCAGCCAGTATCAAGAGCTTCTTTGGTTCGAGCCAGTTGTCTCAGTTTATGGACCAGACCAACCCGTTGGCTGAGCTGACCCACAAGAGAAGGCTGTCAGCGCTTGGACCTGGCGGACTCTCTCGCCAGAGCGCAAAGCTCGAGGTTAGAGACGTTCACCACAGCCACTTTGGCAGGATATGCCCAATCGAGACCCCTGAAGGTCCGAACATTGGTCTTATCGGATCTATGGCGGTCCATGGCAAGATTGATGAATACGGTTTTATCCGAACACCTTATCGGGTTGTGAAAAATGGACGTGTAAGCGATGAGATTGTTTACCTGTCTGCGGATGAAGAAGATGAGGAATATGTCGCACCGGCTAACACTCCGATAGACCAGAAGACCGGCAAATTCCTCACGGATATGGTTCTTGTCAGACACGAAAGTTCCTATCCACAGGTTCCGTCGGACAAGGTGACGTATGTAGACGTCTCGCCGATGCAGATTATGTCTGTAGCTACGGCTATGATTCCTTTCCTTGAGAACGACGATGCAAACCGGGCGCTTATGGGTTCGAACATGCAGCGTCAGGCAGTGCCGCTGCTTAGAGCAGATGCGCCAATTGTTAAAACTGGTATAGAATCTCGAGTAGCGCGTGACTCTAAAGCGGTTATTGTTGCCAAACACGACGGTGTCGTAAAGAGCGTAACATCTGAGAAGATACTGATCGAAACACAGGATGGACAGGTAGATGAATACCATCTCTTGAACCTTCTGAGGTCCAACCAGGCAACATGTATCACGCAGAAGCCCATTGTCAAGGTTGGAAAGCGCGTCCGAGCCGGACAGGTCATCGCAGATGGTCCATCAACGGATCAAGGCGAACTGGCGCTTGGCCAGAATATTCTGGCTGCGTTCATGCCGTGGCACGGTTACAACTACGAAGACGCCATCCTGCTGTCAGAGCGATTGGTTAAGGACGATATATTCACATCTATCCATATAGAGAAATACGAGACTGAAGCTAGAGATACGAAGCTTGGACCTGAAGAGGTCACTCGCGATATTCCGAATATCGGTGAAGACATGCTCAAGGACCTGGATGAGAACGGTATCATCCGCGTTGGTGCCGAAGTCAGGCCGGAAGATATTCTGGTCGGTAAGGTAGCGCCAAAAGGTCAGGGCGAGCTTACTGCCGAAGAGAGGCTGATTATCGCAATCTTTGGTAAGAAAGCCGAGGAGACTCGGGACGTCAGCCTGCGGGTACCGCACGGCGAGACCGGTAAGGTTGTAGACGTCAAAGTCTTCTCCAGGTTCAAATATAAGTGTACTCGGTGCGCTACGGTTTACAACTATTCCAAGAAACCGGAGCGGACGCTCTGCGACCGCTGTGACGGTGAGCTTTCCAGAGAGCCGGGAGATGAGCTGCCGGCAGGTGTAAACCAGCTTGTTCGCGTCTACATTGCCCAGAAGAGAAAGGTAATGGAAGGCGACAAGATGGCAGGACGCCACGGTAACAAGGGTGTTATCTCTAAGATCCTTCCGGTTGAGGACATGCCTTATCTACCGGACGGAACGCCTGTTGATATCGTTCTGAACCCGCTTGGAGTTCCGAGCCGAATGAACATCGGGCAGATTCTTGAGACACACCTTGGTCTTGTTGGAAAGCATCTTGGTGTTTCGTTCAAGAACCCGATCTTCCAGGGTGCAGTTGAGCCGGAGATTCTGACTGACCTGACAATACTTTACTGGAAGCTTAAACTAAATGCGCTCGAAAGCTATGTCAGGACTGAATTGAAGCTTGATGTAGACATGCCCGAGATCGGAAAACTGCAGCCAACTATAGACCAGGCTTTGAAGCAGGTTCAGGATGCTGCGGGGCAGGAAAGCCTCGAAACAGTAGTCAAGCCGTTTGAAGATATCTGGGATACGGTAATTGACCGGATTAGGGATACAGTTTCAAACCTTGATGCAAGACAGATGGAACTGCTCAGTGCTTCACTGGCTGCAAGTGCGGTAGTTGATGATCCGATGGCAGTGTTTGAGTCCAAGATGAAAGTGGATGACCTGGAGGAATCTGAGGAAGACCTGGAAACAGAACCTCTTCCTTATGAAGGTCAGCCTGCACCGAAGGACTATGATGTAAACCAAATCATCGAACAGATCAAAGTTAATGTCGACAGGCGAGTTGGTATGGAGGAAGTTGGTGAGGAACTTCCGGACGGCAACACCAGGCACCACCTGAGTGGAAAGATCCAGCTTTATGATGGACTTACCGGACTTCCATTCAATCAGCCGACTACCGTAGGCTTTATTTATATGCTGAAACTTGCTCACCTTGTTGAGGATAAGATCCATGCGCGTTCGACAGGACCTTACTCACTGGTCACACAGCAGCCGTTGGGTGGTAAAGCTCAGTTCGGCGGCCAGAGATTCGGAGAGATGGAAGTCTGGGCGCTGGAAGCATACGGAGCAGCTTATACGCTGCAGGAAATACTGACTATCAAGTCCGACGATGTGCTCGGACGTGTTAAGACATATGAATCAATCGTCAAGGGCGATAGCATGCTCGAACCGGGTGTGCCTGAGTCCTTCAAGATTCTCGTCAATGAGCTGCAGAGCCTTGGTCTGAAGGTCACCGTTGAGGACGACCGTGAGAGAGCGATCGACCTCAAGGACAAAGACGAGGAGTTCAGTGAAGGTGATGAAGCAGGCAGGATTTCTGCCAGACGCAAGAAGCAGGCACTGGAGCTCAAGGAGGAATTGTAAATGGCTGACGCAAGAACCTTCGATAAGATTAGGATAGGGATTGCATCGCCGGATGAAATACGGGGATGGTCTTGCGGCGAGGTCAAAAAGCCGGAGACTATCAACTATAGAACATTCAAGCCGGAGCGCGATGGCCTGTTCTGTGAGAGGATCTTTGGCCCGGTCAAGGACTGGGAATGTCATTGCGGCCGGTATAAAAAGGTCAAATTCAAAGGTATTGTTTGCGACCGGTGTGGAGTAGAAGTTACACGCTCAAAGGTAAGACGCGAGCGAATGGGTCACATAGAGCTTGCGGCTCCGGTCTCGCACATCTGGTATTTAAAGGGTGTGCCAAGTCCGATGAGCCTCCTGCTCGATATCAGCCCAAGGCCGCTGGAACGTGTGCTTTACTTCGCTTCATATATAGTAACGCATATCGACAGACAGCTTATCAACGATCATCTGGAAGATATCCGCGCTGCAGTGCTTGCTGAGGCTGAAGATATCGAGGTACAGAAAGATGCAACAATTGCTAAACTGAGACGCGAGCAGGCTAAAGAGCAAAAAGAGGCCGAACAGGCAGCTCAAGCCAAGGCCGAGGAACCTGAAGAAGTCGTAGACATCGCTGATGGCGAAGATTTCGTAGTGATTGACGAAGATGAAGATATCGAGGAGTTCGAAGAGCCTGCTCCGGTCAAGGTCTTTGATGTTGAAGCCAGCAAAAAGCAGCTTGCAGACAGGATTAAGCAGGAAGAGAAGGACGCAGTTGATAGAGTAGAAGAACTGCAGACGACTCTCAAACTGCTTGAGACGGTCCAGAGACGTGAGCTTATCAACGAGGATCAGTACAGAGCCTTGGAGCGGATGCTTTCAATGCTCAGCCGCAGGTTGAACGTGGATTTCTCGAATGCATTCCGTGCCGGAATGGGCGGTGCTGCAATCAAGGAACTATTGGCTGAACTGGACCTTGATAAGATGTCTCGGGAGCTTCGCAAAGAGATCCAGCAGACCCATGGTCCTAAGCGCGCGCGTGCAATCAAGCGTCTTGAGGTTGTTGAAGCGTTTATCAATTCCAAGAGCAGACCGGAGTGGATGATCCTGGATACAATCCCGGTTATCTCTCCGGAACTCAGACCTATGGTCCAGTTGGACGGCGGCCGGTTTGCTACAAGTGACCTTAACGACCTGTACAGAAGGATCATCAACCGGAACAACAGGTTGAAGAAGATCACAGATATTCGAGCGCCTGAATCGATCATCAACCATGAGAAGCGGCTTCTGCAGGAAGCCGTGGACGCGCTGATCGACAACGGCCGCCGGACTCGTCCGGTAGTCGGCTCCAACAACAGACCGCTGAAGTCGCTTTCCGACATGCTCAAGGGTAAAGAAGGCCGATTCAGGAAGAACCTGCTCGGTAAGCGTGTTGACTACTCAGGACGTTCGGTTATCGTCGTCGGTCCTGATCTTAAGCTGCATCAGTGCGGTCTTCCTAAGGAGATGGCGCTGGAGCTGTTCAAGCCGTTTGTAATGAAGACTCTGGTAGAGCGCCAGTATACGTCTAACATCAAAACGGCGAAGAGAATGATCGACAAGATGAAGCCGGAAGTCTGGGATGCGCTGGAAGAGGTCATTAAGGAGCATCCGGTGCTTCTGAACAGAGCTCCTACGCTTCACAGGCTGGGAATTCAGGCTTTTGAACCGAAGCTGGTGGATGGAAAGGCTATTCAGGTTCACCCGTTGGTCTGCCATGCGTTCAATGCAGACTTTGACGGTGACCAGATGGCCGTTCACGTGCCGCTTTCGTCAACAGCCCAGGCCGAGGCGAGAGTGCTTATGCTCTCGACCCATAACCTGTTCTCGCCTGCTGACGGTAGGCCGATTGTTGCGCCGATTCAGGACATTGTTCTTGGTGCTTACTACCTTACTCAGAAGAAAGACATCCCTGAGGATTACGAAATTCCGGTGTTCTCAAACCCGGCAGAGGCAACTCTTGCTTATAATAACGGGTTGCTTGACCTGCATGATGTCATAAAAGTCAGGATTGAGGTAAACGGAACTCGTGAAATGCGCGAGACCACAGTCGGCAGGTTGATCTTTAACCAGGTGCTGCCGGAAGGTATGCAGTACCTGGATGCAGAGATAGATAAAAAGGCTATGTCCAGCCTTGTATCAGAGTGTCACGCCAAGTACGGCGCGGACAGGACTATTCAACTGCTGGACGACCTGAAGAACCTTGGATTCCGGTATTCGACGTTTGGTGGAATCACCATATCGATGACGGACATGGACATTCCTGGTAAGCGCGATGTTATCGTATCGCAGACCGAGGAAAAGGTTGCCAAGCTGAACCGGTATTATCACCGTGGTCAGATCACTCAGGCTGAAAGAAAGCAGCAGGTTCTTGAGCTGTGGACATCAGCTTCTGAGCAGGTTGCGGAAGCGATTCTTGAGGGAATCGACAAGTTCAACCCGATCTTTATGATGACCAACTCCGGAGCGCGAGGTAGCAAGAGACAGATTACGCAGCTTTCTGGTATGCGAGGTCTCATGAGCGACCCGTTCGGCAACCTGATCGAAGACCTTCCGATCAAGTCGAACTTCCACGAAGGGCTGAATGTTCTCGAATACTTCATCTCGACACACGGAGCAAGAAAAGGTCTGGCTGACACTGCTCTTAGAACAGCAGACGCCGGTTACCTGACCAGAAGGCTTGTCGATGTTGCTCAGGATGTCATTGTTCGTGGTGATGACTGCGGTACGGTCCAGGGTATTTACGTTACCCAGATCGAGGAAGGTGGAGATGTCATTGAGGTATTGAGCGAGCGCATTACTGGTCGGTATGCTCTCGAGGACATCTATCTGCCTGGTGAAAACGAGCCGATAGTCCATGCAAATGAGGAGATCACGAACGAAGCGGCTAAGAAGATCGAAGAATCCGGTATTAAGAAAGTCGGTATTCGGTCGCCGCTGTTCTGTGAGCTAAGACAGGGAATCTGTGCCAAGTGCTACGGTAGAGATATGGCAGTTGGCCGGTTGGTCGAAACCGGTACTGCTGTCGGTATCATTGCTGCTCAGTCAATCGGAGAGCCTGGAACGCAGCTTACAATGAGAACGTTCCACACCGGAGGCGTTGCAGGTAAATACCTGACTGGTGTTGCTGAGGTCAAGAAGAAAAAACAGGAATCCCTGAGGGAGCTTCATGACGATATCCGCAGAGGACTTGTTTCCTTTGAGGAAGAAGGCGTCGTCGGCGCAGAGCGAGAGAGAGTAAGAGCCGTCCAGGCAGTTCTCAAGGTTCTTGAAGACCAGGTTCGTGGACTGCTGAGAGTCGTAGAGTTGTTTGAGGCTCGAAAGCCTAAGGGACAGGCCATTATCACAGAGGTCGCCGGTAAGGTCGTGGACATCGATACACGTGGTCTGAAGCGTGTTGTCATCCATTCCACGGTGCCTACGTCGGATACGTCTGCGGTTGCCGGTGAAGTCGCGGCTGAGGACATTATTGATCCTCAGACTGGTGATGTGATCATTGCTGCGGGCACGGATATAAATGAGAAACAGGCCCGCAAGATTGCGGAAGCCGGTGTTGAAGAAGTTGTGCTTCGCAAGACTCACCTTGTTCCGCATCGAGGCAAGTTGAATGTCGAGGTTGGCGATGAAGTCAGACCTGGAGACCGGCTGACCGAAGGTCCGCTTGATCCTCAGAAGGTGCTCGAACTGCAGGGTGTCCATGGAGTAATGGAGTATCTGGTCGGTGAGATCCAGAGCGTTTACAAGAGCCAGGGCGTTGATATCAACGACAAGCACGTTGAGATTATCGTCCGGCAGATGCTCAAGAGACGCAGGATCAACGAGGCCGGTGATACGAAGTTCCTGCCGGGACAGATTGTTGATAAGTTCGAGTTCGAGGATGAGAATGCTCGGGTAAGAGAACAGGACGGTACGGAAGCTACGGCGGATTGGGTGCTGCTGGGTATTACCGAAGCATCGCTTGCTACTGACAGCTTCCTGTCGGCTGCGTCGTTCCAGAAGACAACAAGAGTCCTGACAGATGCTGCCGTAAAGGGCAAGAGAGACAATCTGGTCGGCTTGAAGGAGAACGTCATCATCGGACGTTTGATTCCGGCTGGAACAGGTCTGCCTCGCTTCAGAGCGCTGAACGTGACAGATGAAGACGGTGAACCGATCGTCTCCACTAAAGAACTTCTCGAAGCCCGTGGAGAGGAAGAAGAG
Source organism: Armatimonadota bacterium (assembly GCA_029551395.1). Classification (GTDB taxonomy): domain Bacteria; phylum Armatimonadota; class UBA5829; order UBA5829; family DTLH01; genus JAKPFN01. The sequence continues at coordinate 13,382 of JAKPFN010000093.1, forward strand.
CTATTTGCTATTGCTTCTCCTGATGGTGAGGGTGAGTTGTCTGCAGCAGAAGCGCTGGCTCTGGATGAGACTAAGGCCGTTGGCCAGGATGAGGAAGAAGATGAATCGGAAGCTCTGATCGGGGCATTGGATGAAGAAAGCTCCGATGATATGGAGATCAGTACATCTGATCCCGAACCCGATACAGAGGACAATGTCGAACCTGACCTGGGAGACGATACTCCGGTGATTGATGACGATTCAGAGTCGTCAATCTAAGACTGACGAACAACAACAAGAGGGGTTGGAGTTATTCCAGCCCCTTTTTTAGTAGTTGGAGGTTGGAGATTAGAGGTTAGATAAGTTCTTATACCTCAATAAATTATTTCACTGGAGACATGACAATCCACCGCTTGAGCCTTAAAAGCTGGTCTGTTATTGTGATCGGGGTCATTCTACTATTAATCGTTTTGCCTTCTCTTCTAATCGTCAGAAACAACCGTCTGCCTAATATCCACGTGCCAACGCCCACTATGCCCAAAGACAACGGCTGGGATTACTACATCAAGGCTGCCGAGATGATGCGCAATACTCGTAAAGTAACTGTGAGCCCAGACAAGACTGTGTTGGGAGATGGACCTGCAGGTGATGCTGAAAGTTCTCATGAATGGACCATGGAAGAGTTAGAGGCATTCATGAAGGCCAATAAGCCTATTCTTGCCGTAGTTCGCCAGGGTCTTAACAGGGATTATATGCATGAACCGATTCGAACTTACCGTCAATCTCTTGTTGACCCGTATATTAATTCCCACTTCCGTAGGCTTGCTTTTCGGCTGGCTGGTGAAGCTATTTACTATGACCGTATAGGTGAACCTGAACGTGCAGCAGATTCCTTAGTAGACTGCATGGAGCTTGGAATAATTATACCAAAAGGCGGTGGACTAACGGCTGGTTTATCAGGTGTTAGTGTAGAAAATATTGGTGCGCGTCAGTTATACGAGGTCTTACCAAAACTCAGCCCTGATAAACTGGAGGAGTTAGCTGGCAGGCTTGAAAGTATTAATCAAAAGCGTGTGTGCTTCAGCGACTTGGTGATAGAGGAAGGTTGGGCATTCACCGCTGTGTTCCAAGACTCTATGAAACCTCATGAAAATGAGCGATGTATTCTAGATACCAATCCAACCATCACGGCAGTGTGTGATAAGATTATATACATGTTCATAAATAAAGGCGCTGTAATACAGGAAAACCTTGAGTATTTTCAAGCTGTTGCAGAGGAGCAAAAGGGGCAATATACAGGAAAGACGAAAGTGTTATTGCCTAATAATTCCTTTATAAACACATTAGACCAGGATTCTGTTGTACGCTGTCACAGTGCTAGGGCGAGAGGTGAGGCTCGCTTTACGTTAATACAAACAGAAGTTGCCCTCCATCGTTATCGTGCTGCAAATGGCCGGTATCCTGATAAGTTAGCTGACTTTATGCCGAAGTATTTGAAGGCAGTGCCGGTAGACCCATTTGGGCTTGGAGAACCACTAAAATACAGGTCAAAAGGAAACGGCCAATCATTCCTGCTCTACAGCATCGGGAGTGATATGAAAGACGATGGCGGAAAGCCTGAAACAGAAGTCTCCCAATCACTGTTTAAAGGCGACATCGTTCCTGGGAAGTAGTAGAATCATTCGACTGTTATATGTCCTCCAAATATTTAATTTATTTTTCCTTCTGAACCTGAAATTTATTTGAAGGTATATACAGAGTGCCGGGTCTAATCAATTGACCGTGCACGAAGATGTGCAGAAGATACTTATAAGGAGGAACAAATGAGAATCTTGTCTTGGCCCGTCATTAGTGTATTGCTGGTATGTGTTGCGGGTGGTTTGGCGCTGTCGTCTTGCATCACAGGACTACCAAACTTGAATCTTTCAGCCGTGGCACCTGTTATTGGTGCGGATGATTCATCCAATACAGATACCAAGACAATCGACCCTGTAGCTCCCAGGGTACGGTTAGATCGCGAGTTTACCCGAAGAGGTAATGATTTCGGCTTCCGCTTGTTCTCTATGTTAGTGGAGAAGGAAAACGATAAGAACGTTTTCATATCAACCCCTAGCATATCGCTGGCGCTGTCGATGGTTTACAACGGAGCTGATGGTGAGACTAAGGATACAATGGCAAAAGTCCTCCCGTTAGGATCGGGTAGGCTGGAAGCGGTTAACGCAGCCAATTCAGCGATTATCAACAGCCTGCAGGACCCCAATTCAGGCGTTAATCTTATGATTGGTAATTCTGTCTGGGCAAAAGATAACATTTCGTTCATCGCTGATTTCATGCAGAGATGCGAGGTATCATATCAGGCAGAACTCAAATCGCTCAAGTTCGAAGATCCAAAGTCAGTCGATATCATAAATGCTTGGGTAGATAACAAGACCCAGGGCAAAATCAAGAGGCTGATCAATGAATTGGACCCGATGACCTATCTTGTCGTCGTTAACACAGTGTATTTTAAAGGAGCATGGAGAAATCCATTCGATCCTGCTGCCACTCAGCCGCATGATTTTATGACTCCTGATGGTAAAATAACTGTGCCGATGATGAGCGCCGAAAACGATTATATCTACCAGAAAAATGATGATTTTGAGGCGGTCATCCTTCCTTATGCAGGAACAAGAATGAGCATGTATGTCTTCCTGCCAAGTGAAGAGCTCGGTCTGAATGGTTTCATCAAGAAGCTGAATGCAGAAAACTGGCAGAAGTGGGTGACAATGTTCCGACCGGCTGAAGGAACAGTAATGCTGCCTAAGTTCAAGTCGGAATATGACACTCATTTAAGAGATCTGTTGGTTAAGATGGGCTTAGGTATAGCTTTCGATCGCAACCAGGCCGATTTCAGCCAGATGTGCTCCGAGAGAACCTGGCTCAGTGAGGTTATACACAAGACATTTGTTGAGGTAAACGAGGAAGGCACAGAAGCTGCTGCTGCTACAGCCGCAGTTGCAGTGGGTAGTATTATGCCTCCCGAACCACCTCCAACATTCAAAATGGTTGTCGATCGCCCGTTCTTCTGCGTGATACGAGACAACGAAACAGGCTTACTGCTCTTCATGGGTGCAATCAAGAATCCCGGACAGAGCTAACGGCGCTGTGTAACCACATTCCAACGTCGTCAAAGCGTTGGAAGCCTGGTTGATAATCGAAAATAGAACTACTACAAGTGGCCTGGGAATAATCTCAGGCCACTTAATTATGCCTCGGCCGCGCACTCCTACCGTAAGTAATTAACGCTGAAAACCAGACGAAGAGGCGGAAAGGGAAAGTGGAAAGTGTAAAGCGTAAAGTTATATGCGTCGGCGCGCGCTTTTTGCGCCGACGCCCAGTTATGAGTCGCAATCATCACTCATCACTCGCAACTCGTAACTTCCCTTCATTTCGCACTCCGCACTTGCTACACTCGTTTAACGAATATTTCCTTTGCCACGTTGCAGTCTATGGCTATATCTGTTTCTCCAACCTTTACAACACAGGTCGGTTGTTTCTGGTGCAGGCGGATTTCACTGCCCGGAACGATTCCCAGAGAGGTCAACCTGTCCAGAAGTGCGTGGGATTTTGGGGTCATGAACACAATCCGCGCTTCCTCACCTGGGCGGAGTTCCACAAGCTGTGTGACGAGCGGTGTAACATCCTTTCTGAACTTCTCGCAGCATGCGCCGCGAGGAATCGGCTTGCCATGAGGACATGTTGGCGGATGACCAAGCAGCGTACAGACACTCTCCGTAGCCTCCGGGCTTAGTATATGCTCAAACCGGCAGGCATCCGACTCCACCTGGTTTTCTTCCATCTCCAGCACCTGGGTAAGCAATACTTCGGTCAACCTGTGACGCCGGATGACCTCTCTTGCCCTTTCCCTGCCTTCAGGCAGGAGCATAAACCGCCCATCAGACGCTTCAATCTGTTTAGCTGCTCTGGCATTTGCGAATTGAGTATCGAAGCTGTCGTCAGATCTCGCTCGAAGTTCTTCCAGGCTGTTTTCACCTTCTTCTTCAAGCATCCACGCCAGTTCCAGCACTTCATCTACCTGGCAGTCGAACCGAGGCTCAAACCTTGTATCCTGATGCTCTTTTGAGCCTCCTAAAAAGCCTTTTCGCCATCTCCGCAAGTTTCGATTCCCTCTCAATCTCATAACCGCAATTAGGGCAGCAGGTAATCCTGCAGCCTTGCTGCAACGGACAGCCCGCGCATTTTTCTCGCGGGTTATCGAATGTATGTCCACAAAACGAGCACTTCATTTTAATATCGATTGACCTTTTACAGGTAATCTTGTTACTTATACGCTCCGGTGATTCTAAGAACCCAGTTTAATATTCCTCCAATCAGGAATGCGTAGGGTATTATGAAGAGCGACATATAGACTGCTGTTTTCAATCCGCGCTCTTTTATAATCACCAGGAAATTCGCAAGACATGGAATAAAAAGTGTTACCGTTACCAGACCGACAAGCATCTGGACCAGGTCCAATTCTCCAGCCTGAGACATCTGGTAAAATCCCGCTACACCATAATCACGCCTCAGGAATCCAACGATAAATGCCTCAGTTGCTTTCGCCGGAAGCCCGAGAAATCCCTGCACTAAAGGTGCAGCCAAATTTTGGACCGCTTGAAGTAGATGGAGCTTGTCCGAAATAAACAGCACAAGCGTACCTGCAACAAACAGCGGTACTGCCTCTTTTACATACCACTCGATTCGGGCCAGGGTTTTTACTACGATATTTTCAAGCTGCGGCATCCTGATGGGCGGCACTTCCAGAATAAAATCGGTCTTCTCTCCTGGCATCAACTTGCCGGCCAGATAACCTACTTTGAAAAGAATCAGCAGAACAACACCAGCCCAGATTATAGCTACAGAAACCGGTACACCAGGAGCGCCAAGCATCCCAAGTATAACACCTAACTGCGCTGAACAAGGCACTCCAAGGGCCAGGAGTAAGGTGACTATTATGCGCTCCCGCTTGGTATCGAGAATCCTGGTAGTCAGAGTTGCCATAGTATCGCATCCCAGGCCAAGTATCATCGGAAGCACGGCTTTACCGTTCAGCCCCATTCGCTTGAATATCCGGTCTACCATAACTGCAAGCCTCGGCAGATAGCCGGAATCCTCGAGGATGCCAAACGCGATAAAAAACGTGCCGACTATTGGCAGCACAATCGCAAATGCGTAGGTTAGCGCCATCGTGACTATGCCGTAATCACCTATAAACAGCTCCCGAGCCAGTTCCCAGGGGAGAACGTGCTTGAGAATCCATGATGATGCCGGATTCACTAATCTGCCAAACACTGTATCCTGCAGGAAATCGACTGCTGTGCCCGCTCCAAAACTTCCCACAAAGACCCATGTAAAGTAAAGGACTACAAGCAACACAGGTATTCCTAACACAGGATGCATTCCCCAGTCACCAAGCATATACAGCGTCAGGATAAGCAGCGGAAGCGCCAGTAGAGCGAAAACTGGGTTAATTGCTGTCAGCATGTGCAGCCCAAATATCATGCCGCCCAAAACTGACAGTGTCACTAATGGGTGTAAACTCTTCAACGGATGCTGTACAGCTCTATCGGCCTTTACATCTTCAGTAGCTTGTATGGTATGGAGCAATCTGTCCAGTGCTTGAAGCCTTTGCAGATTGATGACGTAACCTAACGGCTGAGGATATCTTGCCTGCGTGTTTTCCCGAACAGCCTCGATTTGCCGGACTTTATCCTCAGATAGATTCCGGTAGAGCCAGGGTATCAGGCTTTCATCTCCTGAAAGGATTGAAAGCGCCAGACCTCTGCTGCCTCGAACATTATCTCCCAGCAGTTCAGTTATTTCCTTTATAGCTTTTTCTATAGGTCTGCTAAAGCGGATGCGATGAGGCGATGTTTTTGCTGTAGCGATACTTGCAATGAGCCGATCTATTCCCTTGCGTTGGGAAGCAACTGTGCTTATCACGGTCACCCCGAGAGCTTTCCGTATTGCTTCCAGGTCGATTTTTATACCCCGGCTTCTGGCTTCGTCTGCCATATTAAGGGCAAGCACGAATGGCAGTTCCATTTCAGCAAGCTGAGTCGAGATTACAAGCGCACGCCGAATGTTTTTCGCGTCACCTACTTGGATGACAATATCTGAATCAGCCTCAAGGAGAATATCGCGCGTTACCTGCTCATCTTCTGACATTGGGACAAGCGAGTTAGCGCCTGGAGTGTCCACTACCAGCCTTTTCTGCCGGTTTATTAACGCAGTTCCTTCAGCAACCTCAACTGTTGTGCCAGGATAATTAGAAACGGTAACATATTTGCCAGTCAAAGCTCCAAAAGTGGCGCTTTTCCCTACATTCGGATTCCCTACAAGTATCAGTCGTGGTAAATCCTGCTTGGAACCGGTTCCAGTGGCACAACGATGGTGCATCAGACCTGTGTTGCTCTCTTTCTATACCGAAATTTAGCTTTGCCTTAATTATCATAGCCATTGTCGCTCTTCATGTCAAGCCGGACAGCAAAGCTTATTGTTCTTAATATATTGTTAATTTTGACTTATTTGTATTGACAAAGGCGAACAAGCATGGTAAGTATAGTTTGAAGGTCTATCTTGCTTGGGCATCAATTGAATGTCTGCGGACTGGTGTAGTTATATGCAGCGGGGAAAACAGCATAGGCTGCACTTATAGACAATATTTGTATGCACAAGCATTCAGATTTGGAGAATCCGTCCACTCAAAATTGGACAGCTATAGTTTCAGCTATGGCTGTCCTCTCACCACAATAACCATTATCTATGGTAGAATAGCTTATCAGACAAGCTAACGTATGATTAGGCTTGTGAAGGAGAGTGTGTCGGATATGGTTTCGGTAACCCGTAGGAAAGGTTTCACCCTCATCGAACTTCTTGTTGTCATTGCAATTATTGCTATCCTGGCAGCCATCCTATTCCCCGTCTTTATGTCAGCGAAACGAAAAGCTAACGACGTCAAGTGTATGTCTAACCTTCGGCAGATTGGGACAGCGTTTAGGAACTACAACTCTGATTGGAACGACCGGTTTATGCCCGCAGCCGGAAATGGCGCTGTTGGTTGGTATGTAACTTTTGTAAAGTTGCTTCGGCCGTATGTTAAGAATGAGAATGTTTATTATTGTCCCGGTGCTCCTAAAAAGTTCCCATATACAGGCTGTCCGGCTGACCAGGGTGATATTGATGCTCCCGACGTTGGTTGGGTGTGGTACAATGATAGTGCACAACGGTCTCATTATGGCAACAATATAGTCCTTGGCGGATTGGATCCTGATAAATTTGCCTGGGTAAATAAGATTCCTACTGAATCAGAAGTAAATCAAGCATCGAAGGTAATTTATCTAACAGACGCTCGTTGGGTTGACCTTTTTGGCGGTTGGCCGGGGACAGTAGGAAGAATAGGTTTGGCTCGTGAGCGGCATAACGGCAGGCTGAGTGTACTTTGCTGCGATGGTCATGCCGTATGGGTTGATGCCAAATACTTGCTGAACTGGCCGATGCCGTATGGTTCGCCGGTGAAGTGGGATTATAGATAACTACAAATTTGCTCTCAGTTTTCTCCCAAGTTCCAGGGCATTGCGCCCTGGAACTGTTTTTCCCTCAGATTTCCTGATTGGTTGTTTAGCATAATAGTATTTCCAAGTGGCTCTGGTGCTATTACCGCAGTCTAGTAGTTCCAAAGTAAAAAATGGCTGGGACATAGCCCAGCCATTACACTATCTATTTATGTTCTCACTCAGAAAGTTACTATTGGATTCTCGATAACACGCTCACCGTTTACGGTATTGATTTTGCCGGTCACGCTCACCAACTGACCAAGTGTGAGAGTCGGCCCTCCACCTGGCCCATATTGGACTTTGATACCGGATGAGCGGTCTGGTTGTTCTATGTAGAAGCAGAGCTTGAATATAGCGCTGACCGGCACTCTGGTGATGCTCACAGCAGTGCCATTGGGCAGCTCTTTCATTGCCTGGATATTATCTACTTGCGTCGGTTCAGCATCGCATATTGCACCGGAGGCAACAAGAGCATAAGGCTGTGGACCATAGGGCACGTTGAAAGCGGACACTGTTACCGTATAGAATCCCGGAGTTGGGTTGGTTATGTCTATGGTCTCTACATTGTTCTTGTTATCAGCGATGATGCCGCCATTGCCTCTGTAGATAGTTCCGGTTGGCCCGGTTATAGTCAGGTTAAGGTCGTTAACCAGTCCCTTCGCTGAAGTGGGCATACCGGGATAATCGCTCCATACGAGTGTGACGTTCAATGGTATCTCGCTGGAGGCAACGTAGTAAGTATAGGTCTTGGTGCTGCCGGTGGATAGTCCTGCAGCGTAATCTACTGGGTAAATATTCCTTGGCGAAGGTGGTATGAGCGAGTTTTTAATATCAACTCGACCCCAACCTTCGACGCTATTCGGCCTCACTGGAATCTCCTGAGGTGAAGTATACTGGCCTGGAGTCATATCGTAAGCGCCGTTCAATAGCGTTGCTTTGATTAAGGCAGCAGATGGATTGATACCTTTCCTGGCGTAGAATTCCCTAATCAAGACGCATGAACCGGCAGTAATCGGAGTGGACATACTTGTTCCACTGCCGAAAGAATAATCTGAATTATAAGCCCCTTCTCCCGGAAATGCCATTGGATGATGGGACAGACAGGAGATGATATTTGTACCAGGGGCACATATATCCGGCTTGATTCTGCCATCAGTGGTCGGCCCGCGAGAGCTGAATGCAGCCATTCCTGAAGCATTATTCGCAATCGGATCGTCCTTTATTGGGTTCAACGGGAATGCCTGAGGACTCAACTTATACCATGTGTTCATTACTCCTCCGTATCCCGTTCTCAGACTCTCCGTTGCACCGACGGTTATGCAATTCTTGGCTGTTGAGGGAATGCTGATGGAATTATTGTCTATTTTTCCATCCAAAGGAAGGTTATCTACCCCTAAGTTACCTGCGGCAAAGCAAATCACCATATCTCGATGGTTCCAGACAAACTGGTCGATTTCCTGGCAATTGCCGTTATATGTACCAGTGCCCATTTCCCCCCAACTATTTGAATGCACTCTTGCACCGTCATTATAAGGTGGGTTGAACAGGTTGTTCAGGTCTGCAGGTACTGCCGGAGGACTCATGAAGTCTTTAAATATTGACTGGAAGACCAGTTGAGCTTCCGGCGCTACGCCAGCAAATGAATTCGTATAGGTATGGGTTGCAGGATTGCTGCCGGAAGCTGAGCCATTGCCCAAGACTGAACCGGTAGTATGAGTCCCATGACCATAATTGTCACTCCAATCGTTAGTACGGCCAAGTGCGTAGGCTTTCAGCAACCGGCCACAGAAATCGGCATGTAATGTGGAATCGTTGCGGCCATTATCAAGCCCGGTATCGCAGACAGCGGCGATCTGGCCTGATCCGTATAGCCCGATGTCTGTCCACACATTATTCGCAGTTATTATACCTCTGGCGGTATTATTGAAGAACCTGTATTCAGGTACAGGTTCGATCCATGCAACTCCTGCAGTACGTGCAAGGTCTTGGAGTGATGAAACGGGGACTTTCGCACGAATAACACTCTGGCTGGTTTCCTGGTCATCTTTGTTTACTGTTCCAGTTATCTTGCTAATTACATATTGCCTGTCTGCGCCAGGAAACATTTTGATTTTTACATCTATATCTCCCTCAGCAGGAAGAGCAAGGGACATTCGGTAAAGCGGAGCATAGTCTCCGAGCCATCTTGCTGATGGCAATTCCCTAAGATTTGCTGCTGTGTTGGAATCTGCACGAACAATAAAAGCATAATCAGGGATGTAATCTAGAAGTTCTGCTCCCGCAGCTTTAGCTTCTGCTTTCCATTCATCAAGAATCGGCCCATTGAACTGGACAATGTAATATCCTTTGTTGTCTGGTCCGATTTCGGAAATGCCTGGTTTCAGCGTAATTTTGGCTTGGTCATCAAGTGGGTCGAATACGGCGCGCTGCAGATGGATTTGAGGTCCTGCATTACAAGCAGTGCAAAGCAGCAGAGCAAGGACTACGAGAATCATCATAATCTTCTTCATATCATCCTCTTAACGTATTGATATTTTGGATAATGGCTCGGCTGCTTGCTAATCATTTGACTTTAAAATATTGTCGATTGTTCCAAGCAATTGAAAGATAATTTGCAGATAGGTTGTTAGTGTTAAATATATAAGCTGATAATTATCTACATATAAATATAATGCTGTAATTTGTGGGGTTATCCATTAATTAAACGTGGTTAACCTTTTAATCCTAAGCTAATAGGCCAGCAGTCTAGATTATCTTAAGAAACAGCCGAAAATTATCCAGGACATTCAGGTAATGGATAAAGTAGAAGTAATTTTTTTACCGTTTATTATCCGATGTCTATAGGTGTGGTGCTTCATTACGTTTTAGCTTGCACAGTACGTGCAGCAGGCAGCATTCAATTTGAGCGGCCTTTATAACTAGACCTTGACAGCTTTACCATCCTCAGAAGACCGATATACTGCATGTGCCAATATCAATGCTTCAAGGCCATCCAGCCCACTTCCTGAAGGCTCTCGGTGTTCGTTGACAGCATTTATCAGCTCCTCTACTTCCGTCTCCAGCGAGCGGTCAGGCTGTGTCGATAAGTCTATCACATCTTCCAAGCCTGCTCCTTCGATACCCGGTCTGGAACCAATTGCCAAAGTCGAATTATCGTAGTCCAGCTTGATGTAGCCATCAGCCCCAGAAATTTCCAGATACAGGTATCCTTCCCAGTCGGTCCATGAGGCGTGGATAATTGCCGTGCGGTTATCGGTCGTAGACAGTATTGCGAAGGCGTTGTCCTCACATGGTTCGATAGGCCACAGCAGTGTCGAAGATTGACCGATCACTTTGCGGAAATCCCCCATGAAGTAACGGCAGAGGTCTAACAGGTCGGTTCCGTTATCGAGAAGCGTGCCTCCTCCTGATAGCTCTCCATTTACAGCCCATGAAGCCGGTGCTGCTGCATAACTGCCGCGTCCTGTCCTGCCTCTGAGGAAGGTGATTTTGCCAATTCGCCCCTCTTTGATTAGTTCATATGCTTTAGCCACAACAGGATGGTAGCGGAGGCTCGAGCCAACTTTCAGCCGCACGTCATACTCCCGTGCAGCCCGGACTATTTGTTCTCCTTCAGATGGATTTCTTGCAATAGGGCGCTCGCAGAGGATATGTTTACCGGATTCTGCTGCTGCGGTGGCGATAGGTGCGTGTAAGTTGTTGGATACGGCGATGACTACGGCATCTACATCGCTCCTGATGATTGAGGCTCTCCAGTCAGTTGATGAATCGGTGCCGTACGTCGCTGCAAGTTCATCAGCGCGGTCTCTAATTGAGTCCACGCAGACTGCAATCTGAGCACCATCTACATTACTTATTGCTGCAGCCCTGCGGCTGCCTGCCTCTCCGCATCCAACTACTGCAAACCGAAATCCTGTCCTCATTTTTTGCCTCATTAATGAGTCTATCAATCATAAAAGGGATCAGGATAAGGTTTTTTTATTCTTGGGAGGGATAGATTCTCCCTCCCAAGCACGTTGATTCAATAATCCTGAGTTCCCACTACAGCGGTGAAGAGAACTGGAGTCCGTAGAATGTCTCGTCGTCCAGAATATAACCTTTCACTTGTAGTGTATTGCCTATACCCCAACCAAGGGCATAGTTTAACTCGTCCTGGAACCATTCTGCAGAAAGTTTCAGTCCAAGCGGAAGAGATGCCTCAGCACCAGCGAACAGTCCGTCGATTCCCTTAATGCCGTAGCCAGCATGAACCTTAACATCCTGAATCGGAAGAGGAAGCTCCTGTGTGAGCGGGACTACCTTGCTCATGGCTATATAATAACCGATGCCATCGGCTGTTTCGTCTGTCAAATCCCATATTCCTACAGCAACTCCAGGAGTGAGCGATGTTTCAGGAACGATACTCATGGCAGCGCCAACTATATTAACCTTATCGCCAGTATCAGGAGCTAAATCGAAGATAGCTTTTGTTGGCCGGAGTGATTTCTCCATCGACTCAGTTACGGAATCCGTATCGAACTCGATCCTGGTCACATTTAGCTCAAGCTGCTGTAGTCCTACACCAAGCCAATAGATCTTATTGTTGTCGCCTGATGCCTGTATTGCACCTTCAGCTTTGAACTCTCCTCCACTCAAAATTGTTCCGGTTGGGGCAAAGATAACCCTGTCAGCCGAAACTGGGGCTGCGATGATGATAGCAGCCAAAACTAACATAATCCATTTTAACTTTTTCATCTTGTCTCCTTTCAAAAATTCATCCGGGAAGAGCCGGCACTCTTGATCGATTCAATAGCCTGCTTTACTGCATCTGGTTCAGCAGGCTTAGTCGTATCGACTATTGCTATAAACTCAGTAGTATGAGATCTGGGTGATGGACGCTGGCTGCTTACTCTGTAGCGTTTATACGGTTTGGTAAGCACGCTCAACTTTCCTTTTTCAGCCAAAATCCTAAGCAGTGCCTCAACAGGCATTATCCCATCAGTACTATAACTTATCAAGACGCACTTGGCACGAATTCTCGCCATCAGTTTTGAGAAAGCATTTAAAGCAGTTGATGAATAGCAGTATTGACTCCTGCGAAGAGTGCGCCAGTCCATTCTGATAGCTGATTTTGTCTTAGGACCAGGGCCGGAGAGTATATATTTACTGACTTTCGGTTTGTCCCATAATGCCACAGTGTTCAGCAAGTGGTAATTTGAGCCGTATTGGTGTTGATTATAAGGTGGGTCAATATAGACGATATCACACTCCACCTGACTTGCCACCTCTGAGGCTTCTCCGCGCAGCACCAGGTTCTCTTTGCCGTTATCGTAGAACATCGGCGGAGAAATCTCGAGTCTGCTTCTAATCCTGTAAAGGGCTGTTTGAGTTGCGCCGCCCCATCCCCGATGAAATCCTTTAAAAACACCCGATGTATTGCTGCAGTATGAAGCCTGATATATCAATGATGCAAGCAGCACAGCCTCTTCTAACTGGTCGATTTTTCCATCAGCTTTCCATGAGGCAATCTGTTCCCGGATAGCGTCTATACGCCTTCCGTTTTCCTGTGTATAGAACATTCTTTCCCGTTCAAAATCAGGGTTTTCATCATCCTCAGGGCAGTAATGCGTTGCTATGTAGCCGCGTAGCGGTGTTAGAGTGTTGAGAGTATTGAATGCAGCTTCCATTCCTCCAAGTGCTTTAAATGCCAGAGGGTTATTTGCTTTAATGTATGCAAGATTGATAATCTCAGAGTAAGGCTCCCAGTCGTTCGCTATAACTCTGAAACCCATCCTTTTAGCAAGTCTCGATACAACACCACTGCCCGAGAAAAGGTCGCAGAATGTTCCATTGCTAATCCCGGTACGGTGTATGGCAGCATGGATCATTGGCAGCAGTTTGCGTTTATTCCCTATGTATGGGATCAACTGGTGCGTCAGATATGGGTCAGCCAACAGCATCTTATTAGCGTACAGCCTCAGGAGCCCATGTGGGTGATGTATTCCTGCCCTTACCTTTTGTCAGATTAACAGGTTCCTCATTGGAGTTGGCTTTGACTATGTATAAATCGCCATCCTGTGAATAAACGAGTGTTTCTCCATCAGGAGACCATTTGAAATGGGAAACGGCGCCTTCGATTTCTCTGGTTTCGCCTGTAGCGATATCTGCAATCAATAATCCGATAATATCGTATTGGTCCGCAGCAACTCGTTTCAGATGTTCAACGGCAACAACACTGCCATTAGACGACCACTCGATCGCACCAAGCAAGGAACCTCCGAAAATCGGATTTACTGTATCACTTTCATAATCCACAACCACCAGCATTCCGGCGTCGTCTCTTCCTGTCAAGGTAACTGCCAGCCGTTGTTCATCAGTAGCCCAGGCAGCACAGGCATTTTCTCCTATCAGTGGTATTTGCTGCTGTTCAACAACATCAACAATTGGCTGCGTTACATCCTCTCCCGGTACCAGCCAGACTGCCATCTTGCCTTCATCTTCGTTGCGAATGGCGGCAATTACTCCTCCTGCAGGTGATTCATCTGCCCATATATAAGCACTCCGTCTATCATTGAAACGCTGCATTGCCATTTCCTGCTCAGTAGGCAGTAATCTTTTAGGATGATTGCCCTGCTTATCTACCTGCCATACCTCTCCGCTGGCAAGGAAGATGATCCGCCTACCATCGGGGCTGAACTTGAGATCAGATTTAGCGCCGGTGATCTTGGTAATACGCCTTCGGTGCGTTCCATCAGCATCCACGGCATAAACTTCGGTGTTTCCACTCCCATCTCTGCCAATGTAAGCAATGGTCAATCCATCAGGCGACACAGCCGGACTGGTTTCCACAAGTGCATCGTTGGTCAGGGCTTTCTGGTTTGACCCGTCCGGGTCCATTATCCACAGGTCAGGCTGACCACCTCTATCAGACACAAAGACGATCTTGTTCGTAATTGGGTCTTTCAATGTGATTGGACGGCCTATCCATTCTGAGATAGTCCCTCGGAATCCCAGGTATACTGTGGCGAAGATCAGTGCGATGCCGCTAAGTGCCAGAATTCCCTTCAGTTCAGTGAATTTTATTAACCTCACAGCGTTCAACTCCGGAAAAGATACTTATTGGTGGGCCAGTTTCTCTATAGATAATACGCAACTGAGATGTTTTACAGCGTCAGTATCAATTGATTGGTTTTTTCTGCCTGTATGACCATAATTATACATGTCTTGCTGTTATTGAACAATTAAGCCTTTATAACTTTTATCTACAACGTATGAGTTCTACAGCCTCAGGGTAAAATCCTTTTCGCTGGCCTTGAAGGGCATACAGGCTTATGTTAGAATATTGCTAGAATTGGAGACTCCGTATGATTATCACCCAGACTCCGCTGCGCATCAGTTTTGCAGGCGGTGGAACAGACTTCGCGGACTTTTATACCAAAGAAGAAGGCTGTGTTGTCTCATCAGCCATAGACAAATACATCTATGTAATTGTCAAGGCAAGGTTTGATGATAAAATACGTGTCGGTTACTCACGTACTGAGTTGGTGGACGATGTTGATGAGATAGAGCATGAACTGGTCCGAGAGAGCCTAAGGAAGGTTGGTATCAAGAGTGGTATCGAGATATCGACTATGGCTGATGTTCCATCCGAAGGTTCAGGCTTGGGGTCATCGAGTACTGTGACCGTGGGCCTTTTGAATGCACTTTATGCGTATGTAGGTGATATAAAACCGGCGGAAGTGCTTGCCAGAGAAGCATGTGAGATCGAGATAGATATCCTTGGTAAGCCGATAGGCAAGCAGGACCAGTACATTGCGGCATACGGAGGAATGCGTTACATCCGGTTTCTAACGGATGGCCGTGTTGATGTCAGCCCGGTGCAAATGGAGGATTTCCAGCACAGGCAGCTTGATGAAAGCCTGATGTTGTTCTACACCGGGATTACAAGACAAGCAAGTGGTATCTTGACTGAACAGAAACAGAACATAGCTGATCGAATGGCTGTGCTTACGAAAATGCGGGATCAGGCGCGGAGCGTTTATACCTGTCTGTCCGGCTCAAGAATAAACCGGTTAGGACAGATACTTCGTGCCGGTTGGGATATGAAGAAATCTCTTGCCAGCACGATCAGCAATGGTTACATAGACGAGTTATATGCTAAAGCGTTGAAAGCTGGTGCTTCAGGCGGAAAGGTTGCTGGTGCAGGTGGCGGAGGATTCCTGTTGCTCTACTGCCAGCCAGCCTATCAGCATAAAGTAAGGAAAGCACTGGCGGAACTTAAAGAACTGCCGTTCAGGCTCGAGAGAGACGGCACAAAGGTCATCTTCAACGTAAGACGATAACCTGTCATAGTGCACTTATGCACTGCTCGTAAAACTGTAAGCAACGTTAAGGGAAGGCGGCCTGAATAGGGCGGGAGAATACGAATGATGGATCGTGCGCATCTGATCAAGAGTTATCTGGGAGAGGTATCTCAGATTATATCCGAGCTTCCGGCTGATGTTATAGACGACCTCGTGCAGACATTGAAGTCGGCTTACAATGAAGGTCGGTGTGTGATGATTTGCGGAAATGGCGGGAGCGCAGCAACCGCTTCTCATCTCGCGTGTGACTTGCAGAAAGGCGTAGGCTGCCTGAAGGACCAAAAGTTCAAGGCCATTGCATTCACCGACGCGATGCCGATTATCACTGCATGGGCCAATGATACAGACTACGATAACATTTTCGCAGAGCAGGTAGTGACATGGGCACAACCCGGTGATATCCTGATTGCAATAAGCGGCAGCGGGAACTCACCGAACATCCTTCGAGCTGTCGAAGCAGCGAAAGTTCGTGGTGTGACGACGATAGGCCTTACCGGAATGGGCGGTGGCAAGCTCGCGCAGATGGTAGATAAGCCGGTTGTTGTTGCGTCGAATAATATGCAGCAGGTTGAAGATGTGCATGTCGTTCTTGCGCATTTAGTGTTTACATGTCTATGCCGAGAGATAAAAGGTTGCGGGTAGTTTTTATTGATAGAGACGGAGTCATCAATAGGAACATAGACAACGGCTACGTTCGGACTACTGATGACTTCGAAATTCTGCCAAATGTGCCCGAGGCATTAAGCAAACTGAGTAACGCTGGATGCCAACTTGTGGTAATATCGAATCAGGCCGGAGTTGGCAAGGGACTTATAACTAAAGAGTCTCTCGATGCTATAGACCGGATGATGTTTTCGGCTGTAGCTAAAGCTGGGGGCAAGATTGCGGCGACATATTACTGTCCGCACCGTCCGGATGACAACTGTGATTGCAGAAAACCTGCTCCGGGATTGATTCTTCAAGCCAGCCGGGATTTGGGAATCGACCCAAAGGAAACCGTGTTTATAGGTGATGCAGTCAGCGATATGCTCGCCGGACGAGCTGCTGGCTGTAAGACTGTTATGGTCTTAACGGGCAAGACAACTGCTGATGATGCCGCAGTGCTTGAGCCTGCACCCGATTATATAGCTGCCGATTTAACAGCGGCGGTTGATTGGTTATTATTACAAAGTTTCTAGATTAGGGGGAAGAATCGTGTTACTGGAAGGACTTAGTGTGCCGGCGGCGCAATCCCGTCCGGGATACCTGGTCGTTAAACGGATTATTGACGTCCTGGGCGCTGCTATCCTTCTGGTTTTACTATCTCCGTTATTCTTAACCCTGGCCTTATGTATTCTCGTCGATTCTCGCGGCCCCGTTATATTCAAACAGAAGCGCCTCGGGCTGGGCGGGAGAGCATTCACGTTTTATAAATTCAGGTCTATGTGCGTGGATGCAGAAGACTCCCGGCAGAAAATCCTCCACTTAAACGAAGTGTCCGGGCCAATATTCAAGATTAAAGAAGACCCACGAGTAACCCGTGTAGGTCGATGGTTAAGGCGCTACAGCCTTGACGAGCTTCCTCAGATTTTCAACGTGCTCAAAGGCGATATGTCGTTTGTCGGTCCAAGACCTCCTCTTCCATGTGAAGTGGAAAAGTATGAAGACTGGCAGCTCAAGCGTCTGTCTGTCATCCCCGGAATCACTTGCCTCTGGCAGATAAGCGGAAGAAGCAAGTTGAGCTTTGACGAATGGGTCAAGCTCGATCTCAAATACATCGAGTCACGCACGCTTTGGATGGATTTGGTGATTCTCATCAGGACCATTCCTGCTGTCGTATCAGGTGACGGCGCATATTGATGTGCATTGACAACATCATGATAAACCTGCTTAACTTTAAAGAGTAAAATCATTCCAACAAATGGTTTTACGAGAACGTGTTCGATAAACGGTAGGTCAGGCAATTGCGTACTCACTGGTATCCTCTCACGGTAGTTCTAATTCTGATTGGTTCAGTTTGTTGTTTAGCTCAGCCAACGGCATCTACGGACCGTGTGCCGGCTGGTGACTGGACGTATGATGCGCTAATGCATCTTGCAGCCGAAGGATTGGTTCCTGTTCCAGCCCAGAGGTTTATGGGCGACTGGCTGTATACCCGCAAAGAGATGTCGAACTTCGTCTTTGCTGCCGTTCAAAGGCTTGACGAGTCAGCAAGCGAAGGTGAACGGGCAATACTTGCAAGGTTAGTTGCAGAATTCAGCCCCGAGCTTCAATATTTTGGCGCCAGCTTTGTAATGGACCAGTTGGACCCGTTTGTTGAGCGAAACGCTGTTATCCCAACTGCTGCTTTTCAGCCTAGAATAGTCCAATCTGATGGCGAAACTCACCTGATTGGTATTTATGATGCCACAGGATTTGTTACAAGAGGCAAATACCTCACTATAGGCGCTACACTCTCGAACGTACGCAGGCAATTTGGCTCGGATGAGTTCTCCCGGCTCGACAAATACTTCATCCGTGGCAAAACACCCAACTGGGAATGGGAAATCGGCCAGAACTGGATGTGGTGGGGTCCTGGCTACAGCGGTTCTATGATTCTTTCTGACAACAGCCCCGCATTCCCTATGGTCAAGTTGGGTAAGGATTTCGACTTTGGCCGTAAAATCGGCAATATCAAAATTACTCAGTTTGCCTCAAGGTTCGAAGACGACGGTCAGACGTTCTATCTGCTTGGTCGGCGGTGGGAAAAGCGGTTTTCCCGGTATTTCCATGCCGGAATCAGTGAAACAGCTAAAACCAGCAAGACTCCTAACCCGTTGGCGTTTATCCTGCCGTCTTACTATCTGTATCAGCTCATATACCTGGATGATGTTGACAAGGAGTTCAACGTACTTGTTGCTATCGATGCGACTTATAAGTTCTCTCCAAGGTTCGAAGGCTATATAGACTATCTTATCGACGACCGGACTGCTCCTCAGTTCCTGCTGGACGAACCAGCATGGAATATCCCACGGAAAACAGGTTATCTCATCGGTGCGTACTCCCCGGACCTGCTTGGAGACGGCACCACAGGGCTGAGACTGGAGTATATAATGACCGAACCTGGAACCTACGGAGCTACCAGACCGGACTTCCCAGGGCTTGCTTACACACATGACGGGTTCATTATAGGCCATCCGGTAGGCCAGAACAGTGAAGCGTTTTTTGTCAGGCTTGACCGTAAGTTCGGCCGGGAATGGACAGCGTTCGTTGAGCTTCTGGATAGGAAGCCGCGAAACCCGGAAGGTGTCAATCCTGATGATACAAGACGGTTCAGCATCTTCGTAGCAAGAGATGTCGCCCCAAGGGCCAGCTTGATACTAAGGTATGACTCGCTCAGGCTGCCGGAGAAAGAAGACCGGCTGCAATTCGGGGCAAGCTACGCGTTTTAAGGTTACAGTAAAGGCCGGAGTGAGATTCTTATGTTCCGGCCTTTGGCTTAACTGCTAGACTTTTCCCACAGGTGCGATGTAGATGGTGAACTCATTTTCACCGTCAACGGGCAGGATAGCATCAACCTGGTTTTGAATATAAGCCCCTATGGCACAGGTACCAGCACCGATCGATTCAGCAGCTAAATACAGGTTCTGGCACACATGTCCGGCATCGATGGCTATAACCTTGTGCGATACAATAGAATAACGCCATTCCGTGCGGTAAGGGATTACTGTCCAGATGAATATCACGGCTCCGGTTCCTACAAAGCTCTGACCGCAGCATGCTTCAGCGGCTCTTTGAGACAATCCTTCCTCAGAACGGATAAACAGCAGTTTGTGCTTCAGTGGCAGGTAACGGTAAAGTCCAGGCTCGATGCCGGTGACATTGTTTATCACAAGGTATGTCTCAAACTCGTGCAAAGAACCACCTGAAGGGACGCTGCGAAGCGTGATTACCCGGCCATCCGGGCGTTCGATGTGCCTGTACACTCCCTGCGTTGCCCAGAGCAAGTAAGAAAGTTCTTCTATGGATAGCGGTTCATCGGTGTATTTCCGGCGGCTTCTACGCTGACCGATAACCTGCTTGATTGGTGCATTGCCAACTGCTATGTCTTCTGGTGAAACCAGGTCGATGAGTCTGGCATCTTCAGGGTATGGTTTTTCAGCCGGTGGACGAGGCAGCCCTTTTTGCTGGTCTGATTCATACCCAGGTTGGCCTAGCTTCTCCCAGTCATCGGTTTTTAGAAATTTCCTATAATCTTTCGGATACTGCATCCTCCAGTCTCCTTTCAATGCTTTGTGCCCAAGGGGATAATTATCGGGCTTAAGGGCGGGATATCCATCTCGACAATCAGTTTAGCGCCTTTTACTCTGCAGCGAGCGCTGTTATAATCAAATTCAGGCTCCAATGCGTACCCAGGCAGTCCTATCTCCGGTAGGCTGATTTCTACTGTCCGGCTTACAGGCTCTTTTTGCAGGTTGAAAGCATTCAACACACCCCGAGCTTCTTCTTCGAGTACATGGACGTGTATTGTTTCGTCATAGCCGTAGAAGTTGCCTCGGGTATAGATGTCCTTCAGCTCAAGATATTCGGACATTGCCTTTTTGTAAGCGGCAAAACGAGTGTCATCCACTTCTTTACTTCCGCTGATACCGAAATGCCTGACAGTGGAAGCATACCACCAGAATGCAAGGCAGTTATCGTTATCGTTCTGCATATCGATGTACAGGTAAAGCGGTATTTCATAAGCCATGCTGTAGTAGAAGAGCGAAATGGCCTTACCAGACAGCAGACTTTGAAGCGGATTCCGGGCAAAATCGAATGCCCATATCTCTTCAAACGAGTCAGGCAGCTTATGCTGGTAGTAAATCGGGAGGTATCTTACTCCCTGAGGCCAGACAAAATCATGCGTGTTAATCAATACATTCGGATGCTTCCTGTGCAGCCGTTTGATAAGTCCTGCCACGCTGCGCACGTGTTCGTCTACAGTAGTCGGGATATTGTGCCCATGATTGTCGGCAAAGCACAGGCCCCTCCAATCGAATTCGTCTAAAATGATATACTCTATGCCTGCTTCCGCAAGAATCGACAACCGGCGCAGTTTTTCCTCGATAAATGCAGGATATTGAGTGCATGTCTCATAAAACGGTCTGGCTTCGTTGGGTTGGAAGTACCCTATACTCATATCAGCATTGCGCCTGTAGCTGTTAGGGAATGAGTTGCAGTATGCTCTGCCTACAGTGCGGATACCGACTCTTAGCCCGAAATCCTGCTGCCTTTCACGGACGAAATCTTCTATAGGCCCAAGCCTGGTGTCATCCCAGACTGACTCCCCCTCACAAGTATCCCAGCCAGTTGAGAGTAAAAGCATATCGCAGCCTATATTCTGCGCCATATCTGCATGTTTTCGAAGCAGGTCCGGTGTATAGCTTTGATGGAAGCTCTCTGGTAAAGCAGATTCACGGTTGATATCTACCGCTGGACACCAGGTAACTGGAGGATTGTAGTTATCAGGATGACCATGACCAAGCACATTCATATAGTCTCTGTAGATATACGAAGCCCGCCTCCATAGACCTTCGTAAAATGTATAACGGCTTACTCCGAAAGTCATCTCCTGACCAGGGAGCAGTTTTCTTGCTTTGCCAGGCTCAGAGTAGAGTGAAGGCGCAGCGCCTCCGAAGTTCAGGTAGCGCGCTCCATTGACAGATTGAGTATCCAGGATGGAGTACTCTATCATATCAGGGTTGTATTTGGATATCAGGAGCCCTGATTCTCCATCAGACCAGCCCCATGCTTCGCTTCTTCCCAGTCCTTGGTCAGCTATTCTCGGCTGGCAGTCTATTGGATTGTCTGAAACCGATGTCAGAAAACGGCCGTAATATACCTCTTCCATTGGGTAATCGTGCTTTTTCCCATCAGGCTGGATGCGGAAAGGCACTGCAATCATACGGAAACGGCCTATTTTATCATCCCAATGCTTAGACTCTGGGTCAAAAGCCAGTCTTTTGGCCAGCGCAAACCTGTAATCTCTTAAAAGCAGTTGTGCATTGCTCTGGTTTGAGATGCTGATGGTTTCTTCCAGATATTCCTGGTCAGGAAATGCTGACAACGTGTGTTTCAATCCGAGTGAAGACGTGCCATGCCCGAGCATCCCGGTGATTACTATATCAGTCTGGCTTTCGCTCGTTACTTTAACAATGTTGATGAGTGACAGCCCATCAAACCGCAGAATACTAGCACCGTCATCGGCTACAGCGTAGTAGCGATACATAGAGTCTGCAAAGACAATGCCTGAATAAAGGTCAGTCAGAGTGATTACAGTCCCTGATTCGTCAGCGGATACTTCAATCCTGTATCTGGCGTTATCGAATATTTCATGGAAGTCCACGGAAAATGTCCTCCGATGTATTTTATCTCGCTCCAATTGAGCTAAGCCTCAATCCGAGAGTATAAGAGTATACTACCCGCTCAAGCCTGCCTGCAAGCGGAAAGTGGAGAGTTTCGAGTTACGAGTGATGAGTGATGAGGAGTAACGAGTTTCGAGTAATGAGTGACGAGGAACTCCGATGGTCCGGCCCGTCTCGCGCCGGACCAGAATTTGCTGCACAGGGATGTGCAGCACGCTACACTCGGGCTTACGCTCGGGTTAAATTTGTAATTTTACGCTCGGGCTAAATTTGCTTACCCTCGGGCTAAATTTGCAATTTAGCCCGGAAGAACAACCAAGGGATTTGTAATCCCGATCATTGGTATTTTAGATGATCATTCGGAGGTGGAGCCTTTCGTGCTTTTCGTCTATTTTCGTGCTCTTCGTGTTTCAAATACTGAAGGAAAAGCATACAATCAAACCAACCAAACACTAGTTCGCATATATATCTTAAAAATATCCCCGCTTTTTCCGTACTTTTTGCCCAAGTTGTTGTCTTATAATTATGAACAGTAAACTCTGATAGTTGGAGATCCACTCACCGAGTAACATCTCATAACAGAGTCAAAAAACCTTGTATACAGCAGTAAACAAAGGGCAACGGTAGCAAGCAATGCCGAAGGTACAATAGCTCACAACAAGATACAGAAAAAGCCGGAACAAACTCAAACAGCCATTATTGAGCTTAAATTTGGGAGTTCGTTTCAGAAAACAGCTAAAAAAACAGGCAGGAAC
>JAKPFN010000094.1 GCA_029551395.1 Armatimonadota bacterium
ATCATCGTGCTGTATATGCCACAATCGATCTTCATCCCGTAGACCTTACGCCGCCTGTAGTGGTAATAACCTCTCCTGAACCAGGGGCTGAACTCAGTTCAACAACCCATGTATCTGCAAATGTATCAGATGCATCAGGAATCATGCAGGTCCAGTTTTTTATAGACGATGTGCCAATCCAGACTGATACCACTGCACCGTATGAATTCGATTGGAATCCCATGAGTTGGTCGGTAGGATACCATGTTATAACAGCAATAGCCACAGATGCTTCGAGTAACCGGTTAAAAGCGAAATCATCACCAGTAGTGGTATGGGTAGGACCGGATGGTTCCAGCCCTACCATTGCTGATGCTAAATCCCGCTTAAATGGAGAACTAGTCTCGGTAACAGGCCCGGTAGTGACAGGTTCTTTTGGCAGCTACTTCTATATCGAGGAACCAGACCGATCATCTGGTATAAAAGTATCTATTATGAGCGGTTCAGCTCCGGCTGTTGGTTCGGTTGTTGGTGTTGCTGGCAGTATAAACCTTCTCAACGGCGAAAGAGAAATCAGTGCAACAAGCATAAAATCTTATGGTACAGCGCCTGTGCCGAAGCCAGTAGGTCTATCGAACATTTTATTAGGCGGTGGTTCTCTCAATGCAGCTACACCAGGCATTTACGGGGGCATTGGACTCAATAACATTGGTTTGCTGGTCACTTGCTGGGGTAAAGTGACACAAGTAGTGCAGTCATCAGGAGCGTATTCGTACGTTTATATCGATGATGGCTCTGGCATAAGAGATGGTGCAGGCAGCTACAAGGGGATAAGAGTCGATGTCCGTGGGCTAACTGGTTGGACTCCTCCTGCTGCGGGAAAATATATCAGAGTGACTGGAATTTCAAGTACCGCTGTGATAAATGGTCAGGTTCAGCGCCGGATCAAAGTCCGCAGTGCATCTGATATTCGTACAATCAATTGATTTGGTACAAAAAGCAGTAAGACTGGTATCTGGTAATTTTATTTTTTGAGTCTTCTGCTCTGTTGAACTAAGAATCGATACGCAATTATGGCAGCTTTTGGATGTTTGTAAACATTTATCTTGACAGTGGATTGCAACCGGACATACAATGATTCACGCAGTTGGAGGTATCAGAATCGTGCTTTCAGGGGGAATAAAATGGAGTTCTTCAGACCTAAACGCGATGGTCGAGGCTTCACATTAATCGAACTCCTCGTTGTCATCGCCATTATCGCTATTCTGGCTGCCATTCTGTTTCCAGTCCTCACAAAGGCCAGAAAACGTGCCAGAATGGCGTCATGTGCCTCTAACCTCAAGCAGCTTGCAATGGCTGTGTTCCAATACTCGGATGACTACTACGGTTGTCTGCCGCGTGTGTGGGTTGTGAACGATGCAGGAAGTGAAACCAGGTTATCAAGTGACGAAAAAGCAGTCACAAACAATATCTACCGCCAGTATAACCTTACATATCAGGCTCTCAGGCCTTATGTTAAATCAGACAAGCTCTTTGATTGCAAGGAAACCTGTGACATTGAGGTTAGCTGGGTACGTGATGGCGCGAAGCCATACGAGATAGACTACTGGTTCAATGAATGCATGAACTACTGGTTCGAAGGAAATAGCCCGTCAGGTCTGAAAGCCAGAGTGCAGATAAAGCGATTGTCGCAGTGCACTTACCCCAAGCAGTTTTACATTGTCCGCGACAGGCACAGCACACACCACTTTGCAACTAACGATGAAGGTCAGAGCACCTGGGTTATGTTGATGGTCATGGCAGACGGACACTTGCCAAATAAGGTGCTTATTTATTCTGACAGAGACCGCAACAATATATTCAAGCCTTACCATTGGGATTTTCCGAATTGCCATCCAGGTGTGGATCCCTCGGCTCAGTCTGATTACTAACTGAAAAACTGAAACAGACCATTTGCGCGAGTTGTCCTAAGGGTGATAGAGTATGTTATGATACTCTATCACCCATACGCGTATTATTTATGAAGCGTTAGAAAGGACCTTTTAAGTATCGCATGGTGCGTCACACACTGCTTATTCTGTTCTTTTTTGCTTTGACTCTGCATTTCGCTGCCGCAGCAGACTATGTTTTGATTACTTTGCTCCATACCAACGACCTTCATGGCGCAATCATGCCGGAAAACGCTCCAGGATTGGCAAAAGCGGCTGCTTTGGTCCGTGGAATACGAACGGACATGCCCAACGTAATCCTTTTGGACGCCGGAGACATGTTTCATGGCACGTTAGAAGATTATCTAACGTTAGGGCAGGCGACCATAAGCGCCATGAACGCCGCAGGCTACAATGCTGCTGCCATTGGCAACCATGAGTTCGATTATGGTATTGACGTTACCAGAAGTGTTGTCAAATCAGCCTCTTTCCCGATGATTTCTGCTAATCTGAGAAACAAGACCACAGGTCAGAGTTGGGATAAAGTCACTCCGTATGTAATAATTAATGCCGGCGGTGTAAGAATCGGTATACTTGGGCTTGCTTCATTGGAAACCATAAGCCTCCATTGGCCATCTGAGATTGAAGATGTCAGCGTTCTTGATCCGATATCAACGGCTAAACTTCTAATCCCAGAGTTAAGACAACAGGTAGATGTGGTTGTGGTCCTTTCTCATCTTGGATACAAGTTGGATAAGGAACTGGCGGCAGCCATACCCGGTATAGATTTTATTGTCGGAGGGCATTCCCATACTACGCTTGATAAATGGGAATGGGTTGGAGATACACTCATCACGCAGGCCGGTGCCTTTGCTCGTTACCTTGGTAGAATCGATTTCATCGTTGCCATAGATGAAAGCGGCAGCAAAATAGCATCAGTTAACGGTAAAGATGGTAAGACTTGGAATGATCAGATCAATAAACCATTGGGAAAAACCTATCCAACATCTCCCTTGATACCTGTCGATGTTCAAACGCTGGATGATGAAGCTGTTGTTTCTGCCTACCTCCCATACCGCGAGTATGCGAATGCAGTGCTTGATGAAGTGATAGGTAAGGCTGTTGAGCCGGTTCCTAACTCTACGGTTGCTTCCAGCGAATCTCCCGCAGCAAATCTCGTAGCTGATGCCATTAAGATGGTAACAGAAGCAGATATTGCGCTTATAGATGTCCGTTCTGTAGACTCCGGCCTGTTACCTGGGCCAATCAGGCGAAGAGATGCCTACGATTTGATGGGTGGTTATACCAGGCAGCGGTTGGTGACTGTCCAGGTTAAAGGAAGCGAGTTAATCAGTGGTTTAGCCGAACGATTGCTGAAAGACAACAAACTCAGGCTCCAAATATCTGGTGCAGAGATCACTTTTAATCAGATAAATGGCAGCAAAGCCAATATTGCCGCATTGACTATTGGAGGATATCCGATAGACGTTAATAAAGAGTATACTGTGGCTGGGCAGGCATACGTGATTCAAGGTCTAATGGAAATCCATCCGAATCTAAAGGTTATTTCGGATGATTTTTCCACTACACGAGAAGCTATTTCCCAGTATATAGAATCTATCAAAACAGTTCGCTCTCCAGAAACAGGAAGAATCAAACCAATCGATCGGTAAGCAGAATACCTTTTACTCAAAAGATGCCAGGTGGAAGCTTCTATGAACGGCTGTACAGGCCAGAAGGCGATATTTAACTTCAGAAATGTTGTTCTATTCATCGTAATAATTGCTGTAGTTTTGATTGCTCCCGGCTGTGGGCGCGAATCAGCCAGCAAAAAGAACAAAGGTAAGGTTACGTTGACTCTTGCCTGCTGGGAAGGTCCTGAAGGACTCCAGGCGCTCAAAGTTTTGCTGGATCAGTATAAAGAAGAGCATCCAAATGTGGATATCGAGATACAGCAGGTCCCTGGGAGTCAGTATTATCAGCGGCTGAAGATCCAGTTTGCCGGCGGTGTTGCTCCTGACATTATGCAGCTTGCCTACGATCAGCTTCCTTCGTTTGCCAGCAAGGGAACCATTGAGCCTCTTGACCGATTGATAGAGCGTGACAAATTCCCGATAAATGACATGTTCCCACAAGTGCTGCCTGCTCTGAAGTATAAAGGCCAGTTCTACGGGCTACCTCGCGGCTGGACTACTTTCGTGCTTTACTATAACAAAGATATGTTCCGTGAAGCCGGTGTGCCGTTCCCTCGAGAAGGTTGGACGTGGGATGACTTTCTTTATGCCTGCAGGAAGATCAGCAAAGACACTGATGGAGACGGGAAAATCGACCGTTTTGGCTGCGATGGCGGCGTTCAGTACGATGCAATAGCGCCTTGGGTCTGGCAAAACGGAGGCAGAGTGTTTACTCCAGACATGAGCCGCTGCCTGCTTAACAGCCCGGAAGCAATTGAAGCATTGCAATTCCTTCAAGACTGCCAGAAGAAGTATAAGGTTTTTCCATCCCCAATGCAGGCTCAGGACCTCGGAGGAGGAGGGGAGATGTTCAGAAGCGGCAGACAAGCGATGTTCATCCAGGGACGATGGGCTTGTCTTTCATTCCGCGATGCCGCCTATCCTGATGGCCGTAAGATTAACTGGGATGTTGCCCCGCTTCCTGGAAAAAAAGAAGAAGCCACCGTTCTGTTCGCTAACTGCTATGTGCTTCGCAAGGATGGCCCGAATCTCGAGGAGGCATGGAAGCTGATGCAGTTTTTAACAGGCTACACAGGGCAGGCGCATCAGGCCAGGACTGGTCGAGATATGCCGTCACTTGTGTCTGTTGCTCAATCTCCTGATTTTATGGATCCGAATAATCCTCCTGAACATGATGAAGTGTTTTTGCAGGTTGCAGAACATGCGCGTCCGCTTGAACTTGATGAAAATGCAGGCGCGTGGGGTGATATGCTGAACGGATACCTGATTAAGATCATGAGCGGTCAGATGACGGCAAAAGATGCTATGAATGAGGCAGTTCCTCAGATCAACAAGCTGCTTGCTAGAGGTAAAGAATGAAAAAGGTCAAGAAAAAGAGGCGGCTTTTAGGTCGAGATACCCTCGCTGCTATAGGATTTTTATCTCCAAGCCTGGTAGGATTGGCTATTTTCGTCGTCGGGCCGATCATAGGTGCAGCAACGATAAGCTTGTTCGATTGGGAGATACTGACACCGCCTAAATTCGTTGGTTTCGCTAACTATGTGGCTATTTGGGATGAGTTAGCCAACGGTAAGGTACTGCGCCAGGTCTTCGCAAACACGCTTTATTTCACAGCCGGCACGGTGCCGCTTGCAATGGCTGTATCGCTTGGTATCGCGCTTCTTCTGAACAGAAAGCTCTTCGGTGTTGCCGCGTTCAGAGTAATCTACTTCCTGCCGACTGTTACGAGCATCGTTGCCCTTTCCATAATCTGGAGATTGATGTATAACCCTGACTACGGCCTTATTAACCGTGCACTGGAGATGATCCACCTGCCAGGCCCAGGTTGGTTGGCTGATCCTCATTGGGCAATGCCTGCTATCATCATTATGAGCGTGTGGACTGGCATCGGGTATAACTCGATACTCTATCTTGCAGGTATGCAGGGGATTGCTTCCAGTTATTACGATGCTGCACAGGTTGATGGAGCCAATGCCTGGCAGCAGTTCAGGCATGTGACTTGGCCGCTTCTTTCTCCGACGACACTTTTCATCTTCACAATGTCCATTATCTCTGGTTTCCAGGTGTTTACTCAGATTTTTATGATGACTAGCGGGAAGCCTACACCTGAAACTCAGGTTTATGTTTACCACATTTACTCGCAGGCATTCACCAGCTTTAGGATGGGATATGCGTCTGCTCTGGCGTGTGTTTTGTTCGTGATTATTCTTTCTATTACGCTCATCCAGCTTTCAATTACTAAGCGATGGGTGCATTACGGGTAGTGCGATGAAAAAACGGCGGCTCTTTGGAGACATCTTTGCATATATCATACTCTGTGCGGTTGGCATTTCTATGCTGGTTCCGTTTTGTTGGATGATTATTACATCGCTTCGGGATAAGACTGAGTTCTTTAGAGAGATCACCGGGCTTCTTCCAACCGGACCGCATTGGAGCAACTACATTGACGCATGGACTACCATGCCTTTCGGCCGTTACTTTTTCAACAGTTTCTTTGTTGCTGTCGTCGTGACATTTGGGCAGATGATTACCTGTTCTTTTGCTGCGTATGCGTTTGCCAGATTGAAATTCAGAGGCAGGGAGCCGCTTTTCAAAGGTTATCTGAGCACTATGATGATCCCGCAGCAGGTTACACTTATCCCGCTTTTCCTGCTGATGGTCAAGTTCCGCTGGCTGGACTCATATTACGCGCTGATCGTGCCGTTCCTGGTGAGCGCTTACGGCTGTTTCCTGCTCAAGCAGTTCTTCCTGACGATTCCCGAAGATCTTGAAGATGCAGCCAGAATCGACGGCGCGAGCCACTGGAGCATTTTCTGGAGAATCATATTGCCGCTTTCCAAACCCGCATTGGCTGCATTCGGCGTGTTCACCTTCCTCGCAAGTTGGAACAGTTTCATCTGGCCGTTGATTGTTATCAGCCGTCCGACGATGAAGACACTCCCCATCGGCTTGCAGGCGCTTCAGGGGTTCTATGGCGACGGCAACTGGGCTGTTCTGATGGCTGGTTCAGTCATTGCTGCATTGCCGATGATTGTCATCTTCCTGTTCGCTCAACGATATTTCATAGAGGGAATCACCCTGACGGGGATTAAGGGATAAATACCTAATCCGACTATTCAGGAGGCATATACTTTGCTGGCTAAATACGAGCAGGTTTGTTATGAACTACTGCGCCCGGAGCAGGTGAAGGAACTTCGGGAGAAATGTCCGATCGTTTATATCGTCGCTGGCTCTCTTGAGTGGCATAGTTGGCAAAATCCGCTCGGGACTGATTCACTCAAAGCCCATGCCATCTGTTGTGAAGCCGCTCTGAAATACGGTGGAGTCGTGTTGCCGCCGTTTTACCAGGGGTTGACAGGTGTAGATAACTGGGGGCCGGATGGTTGGCGCGGTTATACCCAGGCTTTCAACGAGCATGCTATGTTTGAAGCTGCCATGCGAGGGATCGTTAAAGCAATGATCTATGGCCAATGGAAGGTCATCGTTGGCATTACCGGACATGATGTTCCAGATCAGATGGAACTGATGCAGAAAGCTATCGAGGAAGAAACACGGGGAACGGGTGCAGTGGGATTTGCAGCAATGGAAGGCACATTCCACGATCCTGACGAAGAAATTCCGTATGCAATAGACCATGCCGCTGCCTGGGAAACCTCCTGCATGATGTATGCTTATCCTGAGAAGGTGGATATGGACGCACTGAAGCGGCATATCGTTTCAAATGAGGATTGGCTGGAGATCTTTGCCCCCGATGGTTCAAGGAATCCCGAAGGTATTATGGGAGCAAACCCGCTGAAGTTCGCCACACCGGAGATGGGTCGCAAGATCATCGAAAGGATGGCTGATCAGATAGGATCAAGAGCTAGAAAGTTGCTGGAAGAAAACAGTTGATTGTTCTTACCATTTCAATGGCGTAAGCTGTGCAGGATAGTCTAACTTTTCAGGCCAATCCTGCACAGTTAAGAGCGTTTCTCTCGATAAGCGGCGATTACTCTGTCCAGCACCTCGCGCAGCCAGTATGAGTATTTATCAGGGTTCTGCTTCAGATCTCTTTGAAGATCGTCCACATGAACCCACTCCCAGTCCTGAACTTCTGTTGGGTTCGGCTGTGGTGTAACATCACCGCAAAACCCTATGAATACATGATCATACTCGTGTTCTGTAAGTTCGCTGCTTACCGGCGAGTGGTAGACGAAAGACAGGATATGCTCCAAAGGGCAATCGAAGCCCATTTCTTCCATCAGCCTTCGGTGGGCTGCTTCCTCCGTTGATTCTCCAGGGCGAGGATGGCTGCAGCAAGTGTTAGACCACAGCCCTCCGGAGTGATATTTGTCATCAGCCCTTTTTTGGAGAAGGAGATTGTCCTGGTTGTTGAAAATAAAAACTGAGAAAGCCCTGTGCAGCTTTCCTTCTCGATGAGCTGCGACTTTCTCAGCAACACCAATTTCCCTATCGTCCTGATCGACGAGCACTACCTGGTCTTGGTCATCATTCATCAATTAAAGCTTACCTGCAGCCCACAGCATGCCGCGCGTGGTAATTGTCAGCGCTTCAGGAACACGCACATCTGCTGCTACATGGCCTAGTGAACTGTAAAACACACGCCCATGCCCGTACATTTTCTTCCAAACAACCGGCATTACGTGTCCGTCAATCCAGAATGCGTGCTCTCCAGTGAATGTGGTTGTCGCTAGAACCTCATTATTCGGATCGACGTGCATATAATACTGCTCTGAATGCATCTTGAAGTCCGAAATACCTGCAGTAATTGGGTCTTCGTCGTCGATTATGTTCACCACATAATCGATCACGCCGCCCGGATGAGCCACCCACTGGCCTCCTACCATAAACTGGAACTCAGTCTCATTGCGGAATGCATCGCCGATGCCTCCATGCACTCCGGCTATTCCGGTACCGTTCTTAACAGCCGCCAGCAGCGGGTTAAGCTGCTCAGGAGCTATCGTTCCCATAGTCCAAATAGGCACGATAAGGTCCAGAGCCTCGAGTTTGGCCTGGTCTCGGAAAGAATCGAGAGTGTCAGATATCTCGACATCAAAACCATTTTCCTGGAGTGCTCCTCCCAGGATTTCAGCGACCTGTTGGGGTTCATGGCCGTCCCAGCCTCCCCATACTATAAGTGCAGAACTCATACAAAAACCTCTGGATTAGTAAAAAGTGTTAAGAGGAAAGTAAATGTTAATCTTATCTACTTCCTTTATACAGATGGCAGTATTTGATTGGTTCCATTACTCGATCAAACCTACCTGAACATTCTTAAACCTTGATGGAGCCACACCATGCCCAACATGAGCCATCTGCATAGGTTCCCCTTTGCCGCAGTTCGGTGTGCCCCACATCTGCCATTCTTTCTGGCCTGCTATGGCATCGCATCCACCCCAGAATAGAGGAGTAATACCGGTGTAAGTGGGATTCTTGAACATCCTGCCAAGGCTGCCGTCTTTTATCTCCCAGGCTATCTCTGTGCCGAATTGGAAGTTGAGCCTCTTATCGTCTATACTCCAGCTTTTGACGGTAGCCATATAGATACCGTCCTTGGTATCTTTGATGATCTCATCGAAGGTCCAATCTCCAGGCAGAAGGTTGACGTTGGTCATTCGGATGATTGGGATTCTACCCCATCCGTCCGCTCTCATAGCTCCGCCGGATTTATCCCAACCCATCTGCGCTGCTGTTTCTCTTGACGAGAGATACCCTGAGAAGATTCCATTCTTCACTATGTCTATGCATTGAGCAGGCACACCTTCATCATCAAAGAAGAAGCTGCCGAGTCCGCCCGGTGCAGTAGCATCTGCTACTATGTTTACGATATCAGACCCATATCTGAAGCTGCCGAGCTTGTCAGTGGTCAGAAAACTTGTTCCAGCAAAGGAAGACTCTGTTCCGAAGACTCTGTCCAGTTCTATCGGATGTCCGCAGGACTCATGCACTTGCAGCCTGAGCATATCGCCATCGAGCACCAGGTCTTTGACGCCGGAAGGGCACAAAGGGGCTTTGAGCAGTTCCGCAGCCTCTTTAGCCGTATCTTCAGCATGTGCTGGAAAGTCCCAATGCTCCACAAATTCGTATCCGGCTGTTGCGTATTCGCCTCCTTTTGATGATGGATACGATCTCCGCTGCATTTCACCGGATTCAATGGCTGTGGCGCTTATCCCAGCACCGCTTTCGGTTTTAACCTGTTCAATGTAGCTGCCTTCCGTGCTTGCGAAGGTCTTATCCGTCTTCCAGAAGCGCATAACGCTCTCAGAGAGCTTCACTTCAGGCTGCTGGCGCATAATCTTATCTGCATCCAGAAGCAGGTTGATCTTGTCTTCCAGTGGAACGTCGAATGGATCTATCTTCCATTCCGATTCAAAATGTCCTTCAGCAGGCTCGACAGGAGTAAGTTTGACATCTTCTTTTTTCAATCGGGAACTGGCTCGTGCTATGGAGACAGCTTCCCGGACTACCTTATCAGCTTCCTCATCGGTTACGGTGAAACTCGATGCAAATCCCCACGAGCCGTTTACTATCACCCTGACACCGAATCCATAGTTAGTGGAAGAAGCTAAAGCGTCTACTTTGCCGTTTTTGACATTTATGGACTCGTTGTCACTGCGGACAATCCGCACATCAGCGTAGCTTGCACCTAGATCGCGTGCTTTCTGCAGAACCTTTTCTGTGAATTCTTTCAACCCGATGTTCCTCCAGCAGCTTCAGTGATTCCAGCAAACTATAACAGCTAGACCTCCAACAGTCAATACAAGGATTGCGTAAGTATACTTAACAGATTTGTCTTCTATATGAGGTATTTCCTGTTGATTCACCAGAGTAATATTGCACAGTTTCTTAAAATAATCCCAAATCCTGCTGAAGTTTTGTATTCATTACATTACAGTGGCCAACCAATCGCAGGAACCAATTGTTCTTATGCCTAAGTGTTAATTAAGCTGCTAATTCGGTCCGGAGATGGCCTACGGAAACCGGAATTATCAATCTAACCTGCCAAGGAGACAAGTTATGAGCCAAAGACGCTGGATAAACGGGCGTTCTAACCTGAGAACTTTGTTTGCATTACAGTGGAGGATCATAGCAATGTTGTTTGCTTTCCAATTGATACCAGTCCAATCCCAGTCGATAGAACCGCCGCCGCCATCGTATAAAGATAATATTCGGGAGACCATCCATGGTGTGGAAATCGTCGATCCATATCGCTGGCTGGAGAATCAGGAAAGCCGTGCAACAAGAGTCTGGCTGGACGCGCAAATCCGCTATATGGACTCACTGATCGATGACCTGGAGTGCCGCAAGGATATTCGTAAACGGCTGGAAAAGCTGAACCGGATAGATAGAATCGGAATGCCAACTGAGCGCGGTGGACTATATTTCATTTCTAAACGCCGTGCCAAAGACGACCTGTCGATCCTTTATGTCCGAAAAGGGCTTCATGGCAAAGATGAAGTGCTCATAGACCCTCATAAACTGAGTGAAGACCTCACTACGACTGTCAGCACGATGGATATCTCTGATGACGGCAAGCTGATGGCATACGGTATCCGCAGGGGTGGGGAAGACGAGGTTGAAGTCCGCATAATGGACGTAGAAACTAGAAAAGACCTTCCTGATCGGCTGCCGAAAGCGTTCATCACAGGCTTTTCATTCAAAAAAGATAAGAGCGGGTTCTATTACGGTATCAGAGATCTAAATATCGGCTGCAGGGTCTACTACCACGCCATGGGCACTGATCCATCAGAAGACAAGCTAATCTTCGGAGAAGGACAAGGCCCGGAAGTGTCAGTCGGCGGCTGGATTTCTGAGGATGGACGATATTTGATTCTTGGAGTCTGGCACGGTTGGACAAAAAGCGAGATTTACATCCAGAATATAGAGACCGGAGGGCCTATTATTCCAATCGTCAACGATATCGATGCTCAGTTCGATGTAACCGCTGTGGGCGATAAACTTATAATGAAAACAGACTGGAATGCCCCGAATGAGCGCATACTAGTTGTTGATCTGAAGAATCCTTCGCGCGAAAACTGGCGGGAGATAGTTCCCGAAGGCCCCGATGCCATGACAGGCTACTCGCTTGTTGGCGGTAAGATGTTCGTCCATTACCTGCACAACGTAAGTTCGCAGATAAAGATATTCGACCTGGATGGTAAGCAGCTTGGCGAGTTGGAACTGCCTGGAATCGGCTCCGCAGGTCTTCCTTCAGGCAGATGGGAAAGCAGTGAATCGTTCTTCGGTTTCAATTCCTTCACGACGCCATACACCATCTATCGCTATGATGTAGCTACAGGCGAAAAAGAAGTCTGGTCTCAGTTGAAAATCCCTGTGAAAACAGACAAGTTTGAAGTGAAACAGGTCTGGTACGAGAGCAAAGACGGGACGAAAATCCCGATGTTCATCATCCACAAGAAGGGATTGAAGCTCGACGGCAAGCGCCCTACAATGCTGGGTGGCTATGGCGGATTCAACGTTAGTTGCACTCCAGGGTTCGATTCAAGAGCAGTGATGTGGGCAGAAGAAGGCGGCGTTTGGGCTATAGCGAACCTGCGAGGCGGCGGCGAGTTTGGCGAGGCCTGGCATCGTGCAGGTATGCTTGATAAAAAACAAAATGTGTTCGATGACTTCATCGCTGCAGCGGAATGGCTCATAGATAACGGCTATACAAACCCGGACAAGCTTGCCATCCACGGCGGGAGCAATGGCGGCCTGCTTGTCGGCGCAGTAATGACGCAGCGGCCTGATTTGTATCGTGTAGTTGTCTGCGGTGTTCCGCTGCTTGATATGCTGCGTTACCATAAGTTCCTCTTAGGCCCGATTTGGGTTGGAGAATACGGTTCTGCGGATGATCCTGAGCAGTTCGAGTATCTCAGGAAGTATTCGCCTTACCATAATGTGAAAGAAGGCACTGCATATCCGGCTGTTATCTTCGTAACGGGCGATTCGGACACCAGAGTAGCCCCGCTTCATGCCAGAAAGATGGCTGCACTGCTCCAGAATGCAACCAGTGCAAAGGACAGGCCGATTGTGCTGCTTTACGATACAAAATCCGGCCATTCCGGCGGAAAACCGATGACTAAATACCTCGACGATCTTGCCAAAGAAACAGCATTTGTCTACTGGCAGCTTGGAATGGACAAAAAGCAGGACAACGGGGGCAATGGCTCGCGGTAATTCTGAGTTAGCAAGGTAAACAAAAAACAAGGGACGGTTTTTATGCCGTCCCTTTTATTAGCAGCTTTTGACCGATACTGCTTAGAACTCGGTAGCTCCGGTGAATCTGAAGTTTTTGATCTTCAGAGCCGGAACTGTGGCTGCTCCGCACAACATCAGATCCTTACCGATCATCTCTACGTTCGAAAATGCATCAAGGATGCTTTCGGTAAAGCGAAGGTTCCTGATCGGTTTCGTGATTTTACCATCCTCAATAAGGAATGTCCCATCACGAGTCAGTCCTGTAAAGATCGTCAGCAATGGATGGACGATGTTGGTGTAGTTGAACCTTGTTACGAAGATCCCTCTATCTGTGCTGGCAATCATCTCTTCGACAGTCGCATTGCCGGGAGCAAGGAACATGTTCGTAGCATAAGGCCCCTGTGTTCCAGTTCCGCCCATTGCATGCCCTGTTGACTCTTTGCCTTCCTTGTAAGCTGTATAAGAGTCATAGACAACTGCATTGGCAACACCGTTTTTAATCAGCTCGACTTTCTGCTTCGGGAAACCTTCTCCATCGAACGGTCTGACGTTTGTCCGGGGATCAAGCCCGTCGTCCCAGATGGTGATGTTATCTCCACAGATCTTCTGGCCGAACTTTCCGGACATGAAGCTGCGCCCTTCCTGAACAGCCAATGCACTGAAGCCCATCCATGAGAGAAAACTTACCATATCTTCTACACAGTAGGGAGTCAGCACCACATCATACTCTCCCGGCTCAAAAGGTTCAGGGTTTCTGCTTCTATCGGCTGTTTTGGCAGCTTCATCGGCAGCTTTATCTATATCGAGTTTTGTTATGTCACTACTTATCCGCTGGGCATATCCAAAACCAGTGTCTGCAGTTATGACTGTGGTAAAGGTGCTGCTGGTATCAGCATCGTAAGCATTGATTCCAAGCGAATTAGCAATGATATGCTCGCTGTATCCTGTTGAAAGTGAGCCTGCAGCATGTGCATTGACCTTGTCGGCTGCCTTGACTATCTTTTCGACGGCTGCTGCTCTGTCATCGGCAGAAAACTCAGCGGTTGAGTCGAAGAATGTAGGAACAGGCTTCTGGATAGGTTTTGGTTTTGGCAAAGAGACGAAATCCGGGTTTTCCTGCTGATGCCGCGCAAACTCGATAGCCTTTTCTACCGTGGCTTTTATTGCTTCGTCGGATATCGAGTTGCCTACAGCAAATCCGATCTTTTTACCGATTATTGCTCTGACAGCAACCGTAGCATCTCTTTCAGCTACATTCTGATGGATAATCGATCCAGCGAACCTGGTCAGACTGTTCTGTCCGATGCCTATGGTTACCTGTGTCTGGTCTGCGCTTGAGAAACTCAGCGCTTTCTGTGCCAACTCCTGCAGCCTCTCCTGGCCCAAGAGTTTTCCATTTCCGTTAGTCATCTTTTATTCCTCCGACTCGCTGGACTGGGATTCCATAACCCCTATCCTGACATTCCTGAACCTGGATGGAGCCACACCATGCCCCACACGAGCTGTCTGCATCGGCTCACCTTTACCGCAGCTTGGCACTCCCCAGAGATGCCATTCGTCTTTGCCGGCTATGGCATCGCAGCCTCTCCAGAACTCATAGGTTATGCCGGTGTAGGTAGGATTCTTGAGCATTCTGCCGAGGCTGCCGTCTTTTATCTCCCAGGCTACTTCCGTGCCGAATTGGAAATTGAGTCTTTTATCATCAATGCTCCAAGACTGCACTCCAGCAGCATAAATGCCGTCCTTAGTGTCTTTGATGATCTCATCGAAGGTCCAATCTCCAGGCAGAAGGTTGATGTTTGTCATGCGGATGATGGGGATTCTGCTCCATCCGTCTGCTCTCATAGCTCCGCCTGAGCTTTCCCAACCCATCTGCGCTGCTGTTTCTCTTGACGAGAGATACCCAGAGAAGATTCCGTTCTTCACAATGTCCACGCACTGAGCAGGCACTCCTTCATCATCAAAGGAGAAGCTGCCAAGTCCGCCCGGTGCAGTTGCATCGGCCACTATATTGACTTTATCCGAACCATACCTGAATGTATTCAGCTTGTCAGTAGTCAGAAAGCTTGTTCCAGCGAAGGAAGACTCTGTCCCGAATACTCTATCCAGTTCTATCGGATGCCCGCAAGACTCATGCACTTGCAGCGCAAGCATGCTGCCTTCCAGAATAAGATCCCTGGTGTCAGAAGGACACTGAGGAGCTTTCAAGAGTTCTGCTGCTTCTTTGGCGATAGACTCAGCGTGGTCCACTAGGTTCCAACCTTCAACAAACTCGTAACCGCGGGAGGCATAGTCTCCACCGAACGCCGGATAGGAACGCCGCTGCATCTCTCCAGCTTCGATAGCCGTAGCTTCAATTCCTGCACCGCTCTCGATTTTGACCTGTTCAATGTAGCTGCCTTCCGTGCTTGCGAAGGTCTCATCAGTCTTCCAAAAGTTCATTTGTCCTTCGGAAATCTTGATCTCTGGCTGCTGGCGCATAATCTTATCTGCATCCAGAAGCAGGTTGATCTTGTCTTCCAGTGGAACATCGAATGGATTTATCTTCCATTCCGATTCAAAATGTCCTTCAGCAGGCTCAACAGGAGCGAGTTTCACATCTTCTCTTTTAAGCCGTGAGCTTGCCCTGGCAATTGAGACAGCTTGCTGAACAACTTTCTCAGCTTCTTCATCCGTCACAGTGAAGCTCGATGCAAAGCCCCAGGAGCCGTTTACAATCACTCTTACACCGAATCCGTAGTCAGAAGCGGCAGCCAATGCATCCACTTTGCCGTTTTTAATGTTTATAGACTCATTGGCTCCTTTTATTATTCGAACATCGGCGTAACTTGCCCCAAGGTCTTTGGCTTTTTGCAGTATCTTTTCAGTAAATTCTTTCAACCCTGTGCATCCCCCCTAGCTCAAGCAGTCGCTTGTTAGTACCCAACCATTCAACCGAATGAAACTATAGCAGGCAAGCGAATATGAGTCAAGGAGCAGGATTACCCGCCTGATTATATCTTAAAGTTCTTCTCAGCTATTTAAGTGCAGGTAAATAGATGGTGCACTGGCTTGGTGATTATCACATAGTCCTCCTTCTATCACAGCACATGTAGCCAATTGAGTTTTCTCCAGTAGGAACGGATAGTCATAATTAATGACACAATATCACACATAGCCCTGGATAATGAATAATATTGTCTTGACAGGTGATAACTGTTGGGCTATCTTGAAATGTATGGCTGTAAGCCATTTAGGGATGGAAAGGGGGAAAGGTGACCTGCGCAGCAAAAAATGTACACATTGTTCATCATGCTGCGGCTCGTAATTTGTAGTTTCTTTCAAACTCCTCTGGGCTCATATAGCCAAGAGTTGAATGAAGTCTTTCTCTATTATAAAACACTTCTACATAATCAAATATATCCCTCCTTGCTTCGGCAATTGTTTTGTATTTTTTATTATAAATCAGTTCGGTCTTAAGTGAGCCGAAGAAACTCTCAGCAACAGCGTTATCCCAGCAATCGCCCTTGCGGCTCATTGATTGCCGTATGCCCAGTTTTTTGAGCTTATTTGTAAAATCATCACTTGCATACTGGCTACCACGATCTGAGTGGACGATCAACCCCTGGCTGGGATAACTATTAGCAAACGCCATATCAAAAGCATCAAAGACAAGGCTTCGAGTTATGCGAGTGTCCATTGACCAGCCAACCACTTTGCGATGGAATAAATCGATAAATACAGCCAAATAAAACCAACCCTGCATCGTCCAGATATACGTTATATCAGAAACCCAGGCCTTATTCGGCTTATCAACAACAAACTCCCGAGCAAGCAGATTCGGCGCGATCGGCTGATTGTGTTTTGAATCAGTTGTCGGCTTATACTTGCGCTTGCACTTTCTGAATATGCCAAACTTACGCATAATCCGGCGAACCTCGCCTAAGCTGCAAATTATCCCTTTCTTTCTCAACTGAGCAAAGACTCGACGGTAACCATAAGCCCCACGGCCTTTTGCGTATGCAGCAAGAATCTGCTTCAAGAGCTGTTTCTCTCGCTTGCTCACAGCCTTGTGGTCACGCTTCTTCCAAGAATAAAAGCCGTGACGAGATACTTTTAGAACCCTGCAAAAAACACTTACCGGGAACTGCTTCTCATTCTCCAGGATATAAGCGTACCTTACCGCAGTTCCTTCGCAAAGTACGTCGCTGCTTTTTTTAGTATTTCGATCTCCATTTCCATACGCCTGTTCTCACGGCGTAGTCTTATCAATTCGGACCGCTCATCTTCGATCTTGGCCGGATCGACAATTCCTTTAGCTTTCTTGTGATTCTTTATCCAGCCGGCAAGAGTGTTGGGATTCACACCCAGGCTCCTTGCAACTCCTGCTTTCGTCGCACCATGCTGCATCGCCATCTCAACAGCCTGAGACTTAAACTCATCAGAATATACACGCTGCTCTTTCACTCTAATATCCTCCAATCGCCAACACATTTTAGCATCATGCAACGTGTACATTAAACCTGCGCATTACATGCTGAGCATCCAGAACACAAATATCTGAGACTCCAAAGATTATGAATCCCTTATCTTTGTCTTGAACAGAAGTCCATTCCCATTGACCACTTTCCAAGCGAGTCCCACGAAAAAGTCCTCCATCACGATCTGTAGCCGCAAGTGCATGAGTAGTATCAAGCATCCTTATCAATGAGAACGCAGGAGGTGGAGTATTCGATGGGTCGCGAGTCCAATCATTCTGAGTGCTGGCGCGAAACTCAGAGAAATTAGTTGCCTTGGACCGTTCAAGATAATCCGGTGTATCAACATAGCTCTCATAATATGGGTTCGCGACTGCACTGTAGTTAGCGTTTAGGTCAACGCCCCACATCGCCACAGGCTCAAGCCCCCACGGAGTCGAGTTAAATAGTAATGTGAGAGCAGAGTCCACAGACGCGTACCTCTCCCCTTGCACGATTCTCATTGGAACGCCGTAACATAATACTACTGCTTTGATCGGATCAGCCGCAGCATTGTTTGGGTCAACTCCAAAACGCGATTGCAGGAAATTCTTGAGAGGTACCTGAATGTTGTTGACGAAATCGCTTGGCCAAATTGTTTCGTTAGGCGTTACTGTTACTTCCAATATATTGCTTAATGGTATTGCTCTCTGGTTGCAGTAGTATTCCCCGACCGCCCGTGAAACAGCAGCGACTGAGGGGTGATTGTTCACCACAACCACTACATCATTCGGAGTAAGTCCTGCTTGTGCAGACAGAGAGGAGACGACGAGCAGCAATACCGGCAACAGCCAGCATCTGCACCTCATTTTACTCTCCTTCTTCGTCTTATAACAAAGCACGAACCTGCTATTACGCTAGATAGAAGAGTACTTAAAGATGAGGGTTCGGGTACTACTACTCCAAATCCTAATTTGACTCCCGAATACTGAGCAGAGTTGTCACTCATCTTGAGTCTTTGAGCGTTGCCGAAATCAATGAAACCTGCAGGTAATGTTGAGCTTCCAGTGGCTCCTGCAGGGAAAATCCATGTTGCGCCGCTAGCGAATGTTCCAGTAGGATCATTTATAACCCACACGCCGAGGGTCAGCGGCCAGCCTGCAATAGTAGAAGGAGGAGTTAGCTCCGCTGTTGACCACCAACTTAGACGTAATGTATCCGATGAATAACTCGGACTAGCCCACAAGAGAAGTGTCCAACTCTTAATTACTCCTGCACTAAATGGAGCTTTCTTGTCTGTGGAGTAGTATGGCGGATAATCCGACCACGCTGGTTGATAAGATACGACCTGTGTGGAATAACCAGGAGTATATTTCTTATCTGTGGGATCCTGTCCATCAAGTGAGCCTGTCGCGGTTCCCGCGTACAAAGTACCGCTGGCATTTCCATAGTTCGTGTCTGACGACCTGAACAACACTGCCCAATCAGTCTCACTAGCCACCGCTGCTGCTGCCAGGCCAAGAAGCGATATTCCTATCGCAATTAAACAACTATATCTTTTGAAACTTGTTCTCATTGCCTTTTCCTCCAATCCTCATGCTGAACATAAAGTTTACCTGCATAGATCATACCATCTTATCACAATAGCAAGAATTTTCGCTTACCAAGTGAGTATTTGGCTAGCCGACCCTGATTGTGCTGCAACTTCTGAAACGACATCGATTGGTGATCTAAGCACGATGACAGCTTCGCCAACAGCATCTGTTATGGAAGAAGATGAAGAATACGATGAATACGATGACTGTTATGGTTCTGATGAAGAATACGATAATGGCGATGAATCCCTGAACAATCTAAAGCAGCTTGGAACAGCTTTGTTGCTGTATGCAGATGACTGGGGTGGCAAGCTGCCAAAGATGGATGACATAGAGTCAGTTGAAGAAGCACTCACTCCTTATATACATAATACTGAATTTATTAATCCTCATACAGGAGAGTTTTACAAGCCGAATTCTATTTTGACTTTGCATAAGATCGCCTACATTCAGAATCCTGCTGAAATGGTAACGTTCTATGAGCTGACTCCCGTGAAGACAACACCAGAGGCGTAGTTTACTTGGATGGACATGTAGAACTGGTCAGTGAAGAAGACTGGCCGCTTGTTAAAAAGAGGTCAAAGATCAAGTAATAGCAGTCCATCAGGGTAGGGAGCGGTACAACAAAAAAGCCCCCATATCGGGGGCAAAACATGCTCAGTTCCTGGAGCCGATGAGGAGACTCGAACTCCTGACCCGCGCATTACGAATGCGCTGCTCTACCAACTGAGCTACATCGGCAAAATTAATGGTGCCGAGAGCCAGAATTGAACTGGCGACACGCGGATTTTCAGTCCGCTGCTCTACCAACTGAGCTACCTCGGCACATTAAGAGTTTGTATGGCGGGGATGACGGGACTTGAACCCGCGGCCTCCTACGTGACAGGCAGGCGCTCTAACCAACTGAGCTACACCCCCAGGGTGAAAAGGTCGTTCGACCT
The DNA here is from genome assembly GCA_029551395.1 of Armatimonadota bacterium. GTDB lineage: Bacteria > Armatimonadota > UBA5829 > UBA5829 > DTLH01 > JAKPFN01. Next base: position 19,775 of record JAKPFN010000094.1, read on the forward strand.
TGGTGGGCGAAGAGGGACTTGAACCCCCGACATCTTCCTTGTAAGGGAAGCGCTCTCCCAACTGAGCTATTCGCCCGCGACGGAGTTTATACTACCAGATTCACCGCTTCCCGTCAATCTTCCAGAATAAAAAAACAGGTGCATCAAGCACCCGTCTCAGACTCCCATGCCCAGGTTGTCATAACGGAAATCAACAACAAAAGTATACCATACCCTGCGACTGCATGTCAACAAATTTCGCAGTTAAAATCTGTTGTCTTGCTTGTGAAAACCGGGAACCTCTACACTACTTATTGCGTAATCCTGGTAGAGTTAAACGCTTGCGACTCTTTTCTCCTTTCTGAAGCGGCCGCGAGTCATTGATAAGCGGCCAAGTATGTAGCCCGTCGGTCCCCCCACTTTCCGGCGGGCTTTTTTTCATCTACACTATCCAGCGTTGGAACAGGTCTTCCATCTCAGCCTTTGGCTCTTCTCGTACAGGAGAAAATGAGATGATCGTTACCGTGTCCAAAGGCGTTACTACCCTGTCGTACACTCGGGAGAGCAGGGTCATGACTTCCTCGGGCAACCTGAACTCTGGATTTTCTTTCTCGACTTCTCTAGCAGTCAGCTCTCCTATCTGTTTGACTATCACCTCATCGATGACAGCAGTGAAAAGCCTCTGCCTGGGGCCAAATCTTCGTCCAACTGTTACCCATACCAACTGTCCAGGCTGATATTTGTTCGTTTTGTCTCCCAGACGGATGGTGGCTGTTTTTCGGCCCTTTTTTAGCATATCCGCGTATAATTCTGAGTAGAAATTGAGTGCGAACATAACGTCACTCCTAACGTCCTGGCTTACCAAACTGATGCAGCATTATAAACCGCTCTTGATGCAGTGTCAACTATTAAACTTCTTCAATGTGATATAAACCAAGCCTGCGCTTGGTTCTTGGATTATTCCATATTATATATGAATACTAATTATTAGGACTATTTGCTTGATAATATTAAATCCGCAAAGAGAAATAAAAAACTCAACAAAAAAAGCTGTGCAGTATGTTTAGGCCGCTTGCCACAAGGGTATATAGATGCTGCCTACGGGACGGTGCCGACCTGGCAAGACAGCCGTCCTCTATTGCCCCAAGCAGGTGGCATCCTGACCGTGCCACCTGCTATACATTTGTACAATCCGCAGTTCTGCCTTGCGCTCCTCAATACCTGATTATAGCCATTTTCTCTGCATTTCAGTTCAAAAACCAGTAAATTGCGGACTGCACGGTTTAGGTAGGGCTAAATTCGGTAAAACTATAATTGTCGGGTCAGGGATGAGACCGCAGGCTTTCGGTAACATCTCAATTCTTCCCACAGAGAGGAGCGTGCGTAGTGAACCTGAGAGAACACGCTATTGCAGTTTCAATTAGAAGCAAATTGGCTGAAGACACGCGCACTAGCGGACAAACGATAGATGTCTTCGTGGCCGACGGCGACATCCTCCTGATCGGCACTGTAGATTCGGAAATGCAGCGAATGACTGCAGAGGAGTTGGTCAGGGGCCTCCCTGGAGTAAGCCGAGTAGTTGATAACATCCGGGTAAGGCACTCGCCGTGCTACTCTGTTTAAATAACCAGCACTCATAACACAACCGGGTTGGTACTGAGCCAACCCGGTGTTTTATCGCTTATCTTTTGTTATTTTTCGATTCGTGCCGTTCCGCTGCCTGCGCCAATTGGACGGTTGCTGTTTGTTAGAGCAGCCTGATACAGCTCGGAATTATTCCAACCTGTCTTGACCCAGTCGCTCCAAACAGCAAATCTGACTGCATCTGCTGCACGAGTCAGTATAACGGAAACAGGCAGCCCACATGCAGCAGTATCGTTATCATTTACTGAAAACAATACCGTTTTTCCGCATCTAAGCTCAGCGGTTTCAAGGTCAATAGCCACTTGTTTCGGATTAATACCTTCATCAAGCAGCTTATTCAGGGTTGCGCATATTTGCTCAGCCCTCTCTTGTGACGACAAGCCTTCACACTCTGCCAGAGTGCATAACGTTCGGTCTGCCAGCACGACCGAGTGCATCTGTTGTCCATTTATTTCCGTTTTTTCTACCCTGGCTTTTGCCAGATGAGCTATCTCCCGTATATCAACCGGAATACCGAGTGCCGCGCATTTCTCTGCAATGCATAAAGCCCGTTCATCAGTTGGCGGATGTGTCTGGAAGATACCGAGGTTCCTTACTTCTCCTCGTTGTTCTTCCTGACTATCAAGCCTTCTCAGGAACTGTAGTATGCCCTTTGGATTAAAACCAGCCTTATACATATATACTACAGCGGTATTGTCAGCATCGAGTTCTGCTTCTCTTGAATAACCTGTAATCCTTGCAGTGCGAATGGACTGTGCTCCGTAGATGATGTTAATCAAATCCCGGCCATCCATCTTACCAAGCCCACCTGCAAGTGCCACAAGTGCGATGACTGCATCCATCTTGGATTGTTTTTTCGATAGAGCCATCACATGGTGATGAGAAGCATGAGCAATTTCATGCGCAAGCACTCCGGCTAGTTCATCATCTGTTTCAACGAAATCGATTAACCCGCTATAAATGTATATTATCCCTCCTGGCAGTGAGAATGCGTTGATATCCTCGTTATCAACAACCTTGAACTGGTAATCAAAACCAGCCAGGTCAGATGAACCATAACCAGCAGGCACTTCCAGAGTCCGGGCAACTTCGGCAAGTCTCTGGCCGATATCATTAACCTGTTCAAGGAGTGCCTCATCAGTGATTAGCTTCGCTTTTTCTTCGAACCGTTCAGCGAGTTTCCTACCTAACTCTACCTCATCTGAATCTTTGGACAGAGCTGGTAAGACCGCGGCTGTCAGCAGCACTATTACTGCAACGAGCAGTCTGAGTCGGAACATTACATACCTCCATGCGCTGTGACATCCGCTTCGCTTGCTCGTATACGCTGTACCCTTAGTCGTAAAGGGTCAAACAAGGAAACAAAACCTTCTCCAATCTTGACCGCTTGCTTGCTAAGTGCTATGTTACTATGACTTTACTTTTGTGGAAGTGATAGCAGCGCTTGGAGGATGCCAAATGAATGAAGCAGATACGCAGTTCTATAAGGATTTTGATGATTATCTGGAATGGTCGATAAGCCGTTCTCCTGTTACCGCTACGGTGATGGGCATCCATGAGTATGATGACAGGCTTGGAGACCTTTCATTGGCTAGTCAAGATGAAGAATATCGTTTTAACCAGCAATATGCTGAGAAGTTTGCCAGGGCAGAAGGCTCAGAGGATAAGAATGTCGCCGTAGATGCTTCTATGGTATCTGCAATGGTTCGAGCTTCTATCCAAAGCTACGAGCAAATCCAGGCCAGGTTCAGAATGGCGGATATGTACATAGACGAAGCAGTATTCGGGCCATACGTGCTTCTGTCCAAGGATTTTGCCCCATTACCTGAAAGGCTCTCCAATCTAGCCAAAAGGCTAGCTGATGTTCCAGGTGTGCTGGAGCAGGGAATGAAGAACCTGGAAAGGCCGCCTAAGATTTGGACGCAAATCGCAATGCAGCACGCAGCAGGCGGTGTATCGTTTTACGAAAATGCGGTTCCGGCTGTTGCTGCTGGCGTTCCAGAACTGGCAAGTCAGGTGCAGGATGCCAGCCGTAAGGCTGCTGATGCAATGAAAGACTTCCTGCGTTATCTTGAGGAAGACCTGCTGCCTCGCTCAGATGGAGAATATGCCATTGGGGAGCAACTATGGAACGAAATAGTCCAAAAACATCATATGCTGGATGCTGATGCAGATGAAATCGAGGAAACCGGCAGGCGGCTGATAACAGAAACTAACGAAGAAATGACCATGCTTGCGGATAAGCATTGGCCTGGGAAGACAGTCCCCGAGGTTTTAGCTGAACTGCGAAGCAATCACCCGCAGCCAGGTGAGCTTCTGGATGTCTACAGGAAGTTTATGAGGGATTCGCGCCAGTTCATCATCGACCACGACCTGGTAACCATCCCCAAAGGCGAGAACCTTGAGATTCAGGAAACTCCAGAGTTCCAGCGTCCGACTCTCCCGTTTGCTGCTTACTTAATGCCCGGGCCGTTCGAAAAAGAGCAGCAAGGGGTATTCTGGGTTACACCAGTCGACCTGAATCTTCCTGATGAAGAACGTGAAACGAGGCTGCGAGGCCATCCGTATGGCAAAATAGCAGTCACCGCTGTACATGAAGGCTATCCGGGCCATCACTTGCAGCTTGTAAGAGGAAATGCAGCTTCAACAATGCCTCGTAAGATAGCGGCATCTACGCTGTTCGTCGAAGGATGGGCATTTTACTGCGAGGAGATGATGGAGCAGCAAGGGTTCCTGACTGATCCGGCAAGCAAGTTCCTCCGGCTTTCTGACCAACTCTGGCGAGCCTGCAGGATAGTCATAGATGTTGGACTCCATACCAGAGGAATGTCAGTGGATGAAGGAATCGATATGCTGGTCAACGTTGCTGGCCTTGAAAGACCGGATGCTACTGCCGAGGTTCATCGTTACACGATGTCTCCAACACAGCCTATGTGCTATCTGATTGGGAAACTGGAACTTATGAAGATAGCTGATGAGTATAAGAGGAGAAAAGGCTCTGACTTTAAGCTGAAAACGTTCCACGATGAATTGCTGTCACTTGGGTCGCTGACACCGAAGTTGATCAGAAAAATGTTGTTTTGAGAAGGCAGTAGCTTATAAGTAGTCTACTGCTGTTTGACACCAGGCCGCCGTAGGGCTAGAATTTGAGCGAAGGGAATTAAATGAAGAAGAAACAGGAACAGGAACGCACATTTTCGCTCGAAGCTCCTGCGGCAGCGCTTGTCATTGTAGTCCTCGTCATTGCACCATTTGTAGCGGGAAAAGAGCATCTGACTACCGTTGCAGCAGTGTCGATTCTAGCCATTGCAGCCGCAGGTCTTTTGATTTGGAGCAAGCAGTTTACCAGGCCGGTTGCATTCTGGCCGTTTGCAGCATTTATCGCTCTCTTGGCAGCATCAACTGCCATTACAGCCAGTATGCACGCAACGCTTGAGCAGACTTTTTATTTCGCCGCTTGTGCTGCCGCAGCGCTGGTTGCGTCATCAGCTTTCAAAGGCCGGAATAAATGGTTTTCCTCAGCACTGCTTGGCTTTGCTGCAGTGGGATTGATCCTCGGAGCGATGGGAGTGGCTGAGTATGTCCAGAACTACAAGTCATCAGGCGTTCACGGTTGGCGAGTGTTTGCTTCGTTCATTACTCCGGGATATTTTGGCGGATTTTTAGTTCTGGCGCTTCCTGTCACCCTGGCTGCTTTTCTTGCAAGTCGGTCCTTTGCGGCTGTTATGATTTCTGCACTCGCGCTTGGCTTCGAGATGGCTTCACTCTTCCTGACAGGCACCCGGTTTGCTCTTATCTCAGTCATCGGCGCGTTTATCGTCTTTGCGATTCTTCTTATCTGGACCCGTAAAATCAGCAAAATGCAGTTGGGACGGCTTGGCATTGCTGTTCTTATCCTTGTAGTTGCTGGTATACTTGCATCTGCCCCTATGTGGATGCGTGTTCAGGGAAGTGGCGCTGCCCAGCAATCTTATTCAGGTGGATTCAGGGTGGCAACGTGGAAAGGAACCATCAATGTAATCCGCGCGAATCCTCTATTGGGAACCGGTGCTGGAACATTCGATTTGGTCTTTCCGAAGTATATGGTCGCTGGATACACGCGAAATGCCCACAATGGTTATCTTGAGATAGCCGCTGATGCAGGTATTCCAGCGCTTGTTGCCGCTTCAATGGCATTTTTGATGCTCCTTATTACCGGGCTGAAGAGAATCCGCAGTGAAGACGACATTGATGACCCCGTTCTACTGCCAAACGGTATTTCCTTGCTTGCAATGGGCGCTGCTGCGGCTTTATTTGGCTCTCTTGCCAGGAATTTACTCGATTCAGACCTTCAAAACGCCGGTATTGGCTTCCCATTCTGGATTCTTGCTGGGCTGTTGGCATCAAGAGCAGCAAAAGACAGGATGATAAGCCTGAGTACAGGAGTAAAGGTGGTGTTTTCATCCGTTTTTGCTGCAATAATCGTTGTCCTGATGCTCTTTGCTATTGGTCAGGCCAGGTCTGATGCAGCCGTAGCAGCGATTGAGGAAGGCGATCTTTCATCAGGTGTTGCGCTGCTTTATTCCGCTATATCGGTAGACCCTTTGAGAGCCGACCATAAACTTCTGCTTGGCCGTATCCTTGCTCAGACTGCAGGTGGAGATGATGACCTGTGGGGAGAAGGAATAGGCTACATCAAAGAGGCTGCTGAGCTTGAGCCTACACGCGCGAGAAATATGTTAGCTCTTGGAAGGGCTTATCTACTTCGTGGGGATAACAAGGAAGCGCTAAATGCCTTTAATAAGACGCTTGAACTCGACCCACATGCCACACCTGCCATGATTGCAGCCGCGAGAATCCTTGAGCAGGATAAAAAAACGAAACCGGAAGCTGAGCGGATGTATAAGCGGATGCTCGACCACGAAAACACTCCATTCGAGCTGTTGCGTGGAGTGCCGGAGTTGGTTAATCCTGACTATGTATGGGCGCATGATTACATTGCAAAGAAGTATATAGCTGAAGGAAATACCGAAGCGGCGAAGAAGCATTTTCAAGCAATAATAGATAGGTTGGAACTTAGAGAATCGTACCAACTGCAGCGGCTTGCTGCCGAAGCTGCCGGAATGGTTGACCAGGAGCAGGAAGATACCTTAAAAGCCCTCAAAGAAAGAGCGAAGGCAGAACTCGAAAAGCTCGATTCTGCTCAGTCAGAGGCAAGTGCCAGATGACTAAGAATAGAATCTCCGTCACCTGTAGGGCAAAGGTAAACCTGACGCTCGACGTGCTGGATCGCCGGCCGGATGGATATCACAACCTTGCAAGCGTAATGCAATCCATAGACCTGGCTGACATCCTGCGTATTGAACTGGTAAATCATCCTGGCATAGAGATAACTTCTAATCAGTCTGATATTCCTACAGGGCCAGATAACACTGTACACAAAGCCTGTTCGCTCCTTCTGAATGCTGTTGGTTCTGATAACGGAGTCCAAATCACGCTCGAAAAACATATTCCGCATCAGGCAGGATTAGGCGGCGGATCAAGCGATGCTGCTGGTATGCTGGTCGGGTTGAATTATCTTCTAGGCAATCCATTACCCAAGGATGAGTTATACAAACTTGCCGCTCAAATCGGCTCAGATGTCCCATATTTTCTCATCGGCGGCACAGCGCTCGTCAAAGGCCGTGGTGATGTAGTTGAAAAGCTGCTTGATGTCCCACAGTTGCAACTTGTCATCGTTAAGCCTGATGTTGGCATTCCTACAGCCTGGGCATACAGCCGTTTAGCTGAATTGTCTAGGAAACGGACTGCATCTACAAGCGCAATGGTCGAAGCTATTCATACTAAAGATCGGAAAAGTGTAGTTGACCACTTATTTAACGACTTCGAATTAGTTGCAGTTGAGGAATTTCCTGCGATTAAGACGGCTAAGCAGGATTTGGCAGATCTTGGAGCCGAGGCAACGCTTCTTTGCGGTAGCGGGTCAGCGGTTTTTGGTGTGTTTTCCAGTTCAACGGTAACGTATCGAGCGGCAGAACAACTCGCAGGCCGTTATCCATTTGTCGTTCCGACAATCACTACCACAAGTGCAATTATGTTTTCAGGAGTATAAGTAAATGCAGGTTGACGCAGTAATCTTAGCTGGAGCGCCGGCTGACCCTGATATGGTGCAGCCTGGGCAGGTCATCAGTAGGGCAATGATCCAGATAGGGCAGAAAACCATGTTGCAGTGGATTGTCGATGCCCTGAAATCATCAAAGACCATCGGCCGCATAGTCGCAGTTGGAGATGTAAGTGCGGATGGTCTGGATGAAGTTGTTAAACCTGGTATAGGATTCATTGAAAATATTATGCTCGGGGTCAGGGCTTGTGGTGATGTAGATCAGGTGCTTGTGCTGACCTCAGATATTCCATTATTGACGCCTGAGGCTGTTGATGACTTTGTGACCGCATCGCTCGAAACCGGGGCTGATATGTGCTACCCGATCATCCCCAAGCAGGTTTGCCTTGAGAAGTATCCAACAATGAAACGCACTTGCCTGAAGACTGCACAAGGAGAGTTTACCGGCGGAAACATGGTGCTTGCAAGCCCCGAGTTCCTAAAGAGAAATGAAACCCAAATAGCCGGAGCCTACGCAGCTCGTAAAAAGCCTCTCAAACTTGCCTCTATGATCGGATTCGGAACAGTCATTAGGATGCTCATCGGCCAGGTGCTTTTCCCATCAGCTTTTTCGGTGCCTTTGCTTGAGAAAACCCTTTCAGGAATACTGGGAGGATCTGTTTCTGCAGTTGTATCTCAATACCCCGAGATAGGAGAAGACGTAGACAAAATCTCAGACCTGGAAGCAGTCCGGAAAATCCTGGTGTAAAAGCTCTCATAATCGCGAAAGCGCGAAAAGAGCGAAAACACGAAAGGGAGAGAGACGAGGAAAGCTAGAAATTAGAGAAGGTAAGAAATAGATTATGTAGACTTGATTGCCCGAGATATATCTCGTTTGATCTACTACGTCATGCTGAACTTAATCAAGTCATGCTGAACTTGTTTCAGCATCTCTTCATAAGTAACAAAGACCTTGAGTCAAGCTCAGGATGACGGCATTTGATTGTCCGGAATACCCTTCTCAGCCGATCAACCACTTTACACTTTACTCTTTTCACTCGCTTTACAGCCTGCCTCCTTCCGGGTTATACTTTTTCGATACTCTCATTTTTAGGAGTTGATTATGCAACGAGTAGCCTTGGTTGGAGCCGGAGGTATGGGGGCAACCCACGCCGCAAGCTACGGCAAGATTCAAAACGCAAAACTCGTCGCAGTAATGGATATCCGTCCCGATGCTGCGGCTGACTTGGCAGCTCATTATAATGCTAAGTCGTTTTCTGACGCGCAAAAGATGTTCGATGAAGTCGAATTCGATATCATAGACATCTGCACTCCAACACCATGGCACATTGATTACGTCAAAATAGGTGCAGCAGCAGGTAAGCACGTCTGCTGTGAGAAGCCTTTCGGCAGGACGCTGGAACAGTGCCGCGAAGCAATAGAAGCTTGCGAAAAGGCTGGAGTCACTCTGTTTATCGCGCACGTTCTCAGGTGGTTCCCGGAGTTCAAGAAGGCAAAGGAGCTGATTGACTTCGGTGCAATAGGCTCTCCAGCAGTGGTGCGGACTACCAGAGGCGGCGGTTTCCCGCATGGTTGGAACAACTGGTTTGCCAACTTTGAGTGGAGTGGGGGAGCAGTGCTTGACCTGGTCATCCACGATTTCGATTGGCTGCTTTGGACTTTCGGTCCGGCTGAGCGCGTATTTGCAAAAGGTCTATACAACAGTGGTATACCTGAAAAAGACTATGCGCTGATAACAATTCGGTTCAGAAGCGGAGTGATTGCCCACGTAGAGGCAACATTCGCCACTCCCGGAGGGTTTAAGGTATCTCTGGAAGTCGCCGGAGACAAGGGAGTGATCAACTTCGACAATACAGATGCTGCCCCGCTCGTTATCGGCAAATGGCAGACCGAATCATCCGGGCCAGGCGTTCCTGTTCCTTCTAGTCCCATGTCTGTAAGTCCTTATTATCTGGAGCTTCAGCACTTTGTCGATTGTATAGAAGAAGGCCGCAAACCTGCTGTTACCCCGCAGGAGGCTATGGATGCTGTTGCCTTGGCCCTTGCCGCTATCGAATCCATCAAGACCGGGGCGCCGGTCAGGCTGTAGGAGGGGATATAAATGTCACAAGAGATCAAACCCGTTAGAATCGGTATGATGAGCTTTGCCCACATGCATGCTACCAGCTATGCCGCCAGCTTGACCCGTATCCCGGATGCAGAGCTTGTAGGTATTGCAGACGATAACCCTGAGCGCGGCAAAGATATGGCAAAGCGCTTCAAGACCCAGTTTTTCGGCAGTTACGAGGAACTCCTTCAGCAGGATATTCACGCTGTAATTGTCTGTTCTGAGAATATCAAACACAAAGACCTGGTCATAAAGGCTGCTGATGCCGGTAAGCACATTCTCTGCGAGAAACCGCTTGCGACAAACATCGAAGACGGCAAAGAGATGATCAACCATTGTAAGAAACACGGTATCCGATTGCAGACAGCGTTTCCATTCAGGTTCAGCCCTGCTATGATCCAGGCACATCAGGCTGTTATGTCCGGTCAGATCGGCAAGATTCTCGCAATAAAAGGCGCAAACCGCAGCAAGTGTCCCGGCGGATGGTTCACCGATCTTGAGCAATCGGGTGGCGGAGCGGTTATGGATCTTACCGTGAATGTAGCTGATTTAATCAGGTGGATCACTGGCGCAGAAATCGATAGTGTATATGCAGAGATCAGCAATAGGATCAACCATAAAGATTTTGACGACGCTGCCACACTGACGCTGACGATGAATAACGGTGTTTTCGCAACCATAGACCCAGGCTGGTCAAAACCGGAGAGCTACCCATTCTGGGGAGATGTAACATTGACCATTGTCGGCACTGACGGCGCTATCTGGGTCGACTTGTTCAAGCAGAAAATGAACCTTTATTCAGACCAGAGTTCAAGTGGGTCCTGGGAGTACTGGGGAGATGATATCGATATGCTGATGGTCAAGGCTTTTGTCAACTCAGTGGCCTTCGGACTGCCTGTCGAACCTTCTGGCGAAGACGGACTTGCCGCCTTAACGACAGTCGTCGCAGCGTATGAGTCTGCTAACAGGAGAATTCCCATAAAAACTGTTGATATCGGTTGCAATCCGGCAGTATAAAGTTTTGACGAGTTTTTCTGTGGGTGATATCATACACCCGAATCACTGATTCCCGGACCAACAGGTCCGGGAATCCCAGAGGAAGCAAAGTGAGAGACATTCACGTATCTTCTATCACTGAGGCGGTTGCTCAAGCCTGTATGTCCGCCAATTATGTTCTGCCACAGGACGTAGTTCATGCGCTTGAGAATGGTCTGGCAAAAGAGGAATCAGCTATCGGTAAAGATATCTTCTGCCAGCTCATCGAAAATGCAAAAATCGCACGGGAAGAATCAGTCCCTATCTGCCAGGATACTGGATTCACTGTGATTTTTGCTAAAATCGGGCAGGATGCCCACATCGTAGGCGGAAATCTCGTTGATGCCATTAACGAAGGTGTTCGCAAAGGCTACAAGGAAGGTTATCTTCGAAAATCTATCGTCGCTCATCCGTTGGAACGGGTCAACACCGGCGACAACACCCCTGCTGTTATCCATTCTGAAATTGTCCCAGGTGATGAACTGCGCCTCATAATCGCTCCAAAAGGCGGCGGAAGCGAGAACATGAGCGGTGTGAAGATGCTCAAGCCTTCAGATGGAGTCGAAGGTGTTAAAAAATTCGTTGTCGAGCTGGTCAAAACAGCCGGATCGAATCCATGTCCTCCAATCATCGTCGGCGTAGGTATTGGTGGTACGATGGAAATGGCTGCAATTATGGCAAAGAAAGCCGTTCTCCGAGAGATTGGCAGACCTAGTGACAAGCCTTATGATGCAGCATTGGAGGAAGAACTGCTCCGGCTGGTGAATGATACAGGTGTGGGACCTGCAGGATTAGGTGGACGCATCACTGCACTTGCAGTAAATGTTGAGAGTTATCCGGCGCATATTGCAAGCCTGCCGGTAGCCGTCAATATCCAGTGCCATGCAGCAAGACACAAAGAGATAGTGCTTTAGGAACACTGACATGAGTGAACCAATAAGACTGACAACACCATTTTCTGAACAAGACGTTAGGAAGCTGAAGGCTGGAGATACAGTCCTGCTTTCCGGTGTAATATATACAGGTCGTGATGCTGCGCATAAGCGTCTGTATGAACTGCTGCAGGCAGGTAAAGAGCTTCCAGTTGATCTCAAAGGGCAGGTAATCTATTATGTCGGTCCTACACCGGCCAAACCAGGTCAGGTGATCGGCTCAGCCGGACCGACTACAAGCGGGCGTATGGATGCTTACGCCCCAACGCTCATCGCTTATGGACTTCGGGGTATGATAGGAAAGGGGCTTCGCAATCAGGCTGTGATTGATGCCATGAAGGAGCACGGTGCCGTCTACCTTGGAGCTACAGGCGGTGCAGCCGCACTCCTTGCTAAGAGGATCACAGCTTGTGAGGTCGTTGCATACGAAGATTTGGGAACTGAGGCCATTAGAAGGCTTGTGGTTGTAGATTTCCCGTTGATCGTTGTTAACGACTCGCATGGCGGAGACTTCTATCGCGAAGGAGTGAAGTTGTATGAGCGAGTATCGCCCGGATAAAGACTCAGATGACGTTTTGGCCGAAGGAGGAGGATCGGGCGGTGGAAGCGAGACAGTCCGAGAAGAACGAAGGCGCGTTTCCCCGTTTCGCGGCCCTGTTTTCGTATTCGTCCTGATTTTGGCCGTAATTATCCTGTTGATACCGTTACTTAGGGTTGCAGGGCTGATTTCAGTTGGCGCTCCGCTGCCGTTAGTATGGGTGCTTGTAATAGCTGTCGCAATTGCGATTGCTGCATTCACGCTGTATTTTCTGTTTACAAGGAGTATCGGTCCTACAGGAGCTTAATTAACGTAGACGGGCAATGTTGCCTGATACTGCGTTTAAAAATGGGCTTTAGCCCGTGTGGGGAGTCGGTTGGCAACGATGCCGCAGGCTCGGTGGGGTAATATGCCAGACGAGATTAATTGGATAGACAGGCTGCACTTCCCGCTGCTTATTGCAGGGTTTGTTGCTGGTCTCGTCCTGTTTCTGCTCGACTGGGCTATCTTCATCTTCGCTTTTTTCAAGGATTGGCCTGTTCTTGGCGTCATTTGGATGTCGCTGATCTGTCTTCTCGCAATAAATTCTATCTCCGTATTACTGCATTTACGCAGGGATTGAAAGGAGTTGCCTTATGTATCGTGGCAGGGAAGGGATGTGGTCCTGGGTCCTGCACCGTGTGGCAGGTGTTGGGATTTTCATCTTTCTGGTGGCCCACATTGTAGACACATCCTTTGTTGGGTGGAGTGCTGATCTTTATAACCACACTGTAGCACTCTACAGAAGCAGCATCGGCCGCATCGGTGAGATTATCCTTATCGGAGCGGTGCTGCTCCACGCATTTAATGGCTTACGGATCATCACTATCGACTTTGTCCCCAAAGCAACACGGATCCAGAGACAGCTTTTCTATGTGGTGGTAATCGTATTTCTTGCAGTGTTCATACCGGGCGCATACTACCTTGCCCGCGCTATGTTTTAGGAGGACCAACTGATGCAGAGGAAATCTAGTAAACCAAGAGATAATTTCGAACTCCGCAGTTGGTACTTCATGCGAGTTTCTGGCGCGTTAATAGTGGTCCTTGCCATTATCCATCTGATTTATGTGCATTATGTGCATGGTGTAGATGAGATAAGCGCCGGTTTCATTGCAGAAAGATGGTTGAACCCAACATGGCGGATATTCGATTTTGTCCTGCTTACGCTTGCGCTGCTGCATGGCGGCAATGGGATGCGTATACTGGTTGATGACTACATTCGCCCTAAAGGTTGGCGCACGTTTGCGCTTACATCGCTTTACATAGTAGTCTTCCTGCTTTTTGCAGTGGGTGGACTTGTAATGCTCACATACCAGGGCTGATGAGACTCCGAGGGAGATGATATGTATCATAGACACGATGCGGTAATAGTTGGAGCAGGTGGCGCCGGGCTCCGAGCGGCTATTGAACTGTGTGGAAAGGCTGATGTCGCTGTTGTCAGTAAACTGTATCCGACCAGATCTCACACAGGTACGGCGCAGGGAGGCATTGGAGCTGCCCTTGGCAACAGAGAAGAGGATAGCGCAGAATGGCATGCCTTTGATACTGTCAAAGGAAGTGACTACCTTGGCGACCAGGACGCAATTGAGCTTATGTGCCAGGAGGCCATTGGGGCTGTTTACGACCTGGAGCACATGGGGCTGCCATTTTCACGCACTGAAAAAGGTCTAATCGATCAACGCAGGTTTGGTGGTCATACTCGCAACTTCGGAGAAGCTCCTGTAATGCGGAGTTGCTATGCAGCCGATAGAACAGGTCACATGATCCTCCAGACGCTCTACCAGCAGTGCATAAAGCATAATGTGCATTTCTATGATGAATTCCATGTGCTGGACTTGATTATAAACGATGGCGTCTGCTGTGGTGTGATTGCATACGAACTGGCTACCGGAGAACTGCATACTTTCCACGCCAAAACAGTATTGTTTGCCACCGGCGGCTGCGGGAAGATGTATAAGGTAACGTCCAACGCCCATGCTCTGACAGGAGATGGCATGGCTATACCTTACAGGCGTGGACTGCCGCTTGAGGACATGGAGTTTTTCCAGTTCCATCCAACAGGCATCTATAAAATGGGCATTCTTATCACAGAAGGCGCTCGTGGTGAAGGCGGAATCCTCCTGAATGGCAAAGGAGAGCGCTTCATGGAGCGTTATGCGCCGACAATAAAGGATCTTGCCCCTCGAGATGTCATTTCCAGATCTATTTACCTTGAAGTCCGCGAAGGCAGAGGCGTCGAAGGTAAGGATTATGTCCTTTTAGACCTTACTCACCTTGGCAGTGAGGTAATTGAGACTAAGCTGCCGGACATTACGGACTTTGTACGCACATATCTTGGTATAGACCCGGTCAAGACCCCGATACCTGTTCAGCCTACAGCTCACTATGCAATGGGTGGAGTCCCGACCGATGTTAATGGCCGCGTACTTGCGGATGAAAAAGGCAATGTGATGCCGGGATTCTACGCCGCAGGAGAATGTGCGTGTGTATCGGTACATGGCGCTAACAGGCTGGGGACAAACTCACTGGTGGATATCCAGGTCTTTGGCAAGCTGTCTGGTAAGGATATGGCCCGGTTCTGTGCTGAGACTGATTATACCCCGCTTCCTGAGGATCCCGAAGGTAAGGTCAGAGAAGAAATCGAGCGGCTGAAGTTGAACACAGGCAATGAATCTGCTGCAAAGATTCGTACTGAGCTTCAAGCGGAAATGATGGACAATGCTTCCGTCTTCAGAACTGCGGATTCGCTTGGAACAATACGCCGAAAACTGGAAGAACTACAAGAGCGTTACAAGAGTGTCCGTGTGGATGACAAGAGCACAATCTATAACACTGAACTAATGGAAGCCTATGAATTAGGGTTCCTGCTTGATTTGGCAGATTGTCTGGTAGTATCGGCAGAAGCCAGGACTGAAAGCCGAGGCGCGCATTGCCGGGAGGATTATCCCAAACGAGATGATGTTAACTGGTTGAAGCATACATTTGCCTATCAGACTGATTCAGGCATCAAATTGGCTTACAAGCCGGTTACCATCACCAAATTCGAGCCGAAAGAGAGAAAGTATTAACGGGCCGCTGTCGGTTGATAACCGATAGAAGTGTCCCTATTGTTACTCATATAAAAGGTGCAGCTATGCAAGTAACCCTTAGAATAATGAGATTCGATCCTGAAAAGGATAAAAAGCCCGTAATGAAGAGTTATAAAGCAGAAGTGGAACCAACTGACCGCGTGCTTGATGCTCTGAATTACGTCAAGTGGTATGAAGATGGCACGTTAGCATATCGCAGGTCTTGCGCGCATGGAATTTGCGGCTCAGATGCCGTGATTATCAATGGCGTTAATCGTTTGGCCTGCAAAACGCTCATTCAGGATGTAGGAAAAACCATCACCATCGAGCCGCTGGCTGGTTTTAAGGTGCTGAAGGACCTGATTGTGGACTTCGAGCCGTTCTTCGAACAGTATCGTTCGGTCCTGCCATATCTGATCAACAACGATCCAAAACCTATTAAAGAGCGGCTCCAAAGTCCTGAAGACAGAGAGAAGTTCGACGACACTACAAAGTGTATTCTCTGCGCTTCATGCACAACGTCGTGTCCAATCTACTGGGCTAATCCGGACTATGTCGGCCCTTCAGCTATAGTAAACGCCCATCGGTTCATCTTCGACAGCCGTGATCAGGCCGCTGCAGAACGTTTGGATATTCTCAATACCAGGTCAGGCGTCTGGCGATGCAGAACGATCTTCAATTGTACAGAAGCCTGCCCGAGAGAGATAGAAGTGACCCGAGCAATCGAGGATGTTAAACGGGCAATACTCTACGGTGAGTCTTAGTTTAACATTCTGGTAAGTATAATATCGAGTGTTTGAGGCGGCTGTGGAGTTCACTTCAAACACTCGATATTCATTCTTATTTGGGATGAACACTCATTCTGTTAGTTTGAGACCTCCGATTGTGGAATTCATACTTGGCAGGAGGTAGGCATCTACTATTGCTTATCGTTCGTAATCTGACAAAATACTATAGAACCGTCCAGGCTCTGGATAATGTTAGTTTTTCGGTAGCTGATGGAGAAATAGTCGGTCTTCTGGGGCCTAACGGCGCTGGTAAAACAACCACACTACGTGCTATAACTGGCATCATCAAATTGACTGAGGGCGAAGTAGAAATAGATGGGTTTAGCCTTGCTAAAGATGAGCAAGAGGTCAAACGCAGGTTGGCTTATGTCCCGGAAGTTCCAAATCCTTTCGAAATGCTCACTGTAATAGAGCATATACGCTTCATCGCTATGGCTTACAATACGATGAGCGGTTTTGATGAGCGTTCTGAAAGACTGCTGCATAGGTTTGATCTATATGAACGCAGAAACGACCTCGTGCTTACTTTGTCCAAGGGCATGAAGCAGAAGCTAGCAATCATCTGTGCGTTCATTCATGATGCCAGAACCATCCTATTTGATGAACCTCTGATCGGTATTGATCCCAAAGGTGCTCGTGAACTGAAAGATATGATCATCGAAGCCAAAGAAAACGGCTGCTCAGTGCTTATAAGCACCCACATGCTGGATACTGCGGAGCGGTTATGCGACCGTATTATCATTCTAAGAAGTGGTCAGAAAATAGCGGAAGGTACATTGGCAGAATTGCAGGAGCGAGCGCGTTTAACACAGGATGCAACGCTTGAAGATATGTTCCTGACTCTAACGGCGGAGGGTTCAGCCAGTGAAAGTACTGGTCTACCTGGCTTATAGGCAATCAATCAATACTATTAAATACATTACCAGATCACCAAAGCGTTTGATTCCGGCAATTCTTTTTGCTGGTATAATTCTCAACGCGGTTATTACACACTTATTCCTTTTGCCAAATGAACGATTATCAAAAACGCCTGAAGAAGTAATTTCTATACCACCGGATATTATGTGGACTGCAGCCTTTTTAATCCTGTCTCTTCTGGTGGTTTGGGCGATACGCTCAGCTTTTGCTGAAGGTCTTTTGGTTTTTTCTGCATCGTATGTGGACTTCCTTTTCCCAAGTTGCGTACCGCGCCGTAGTATTCTTCTAATGAAGCTTCTGGGTGATTACGCGAAGGTATTTTTTATCATTGGCGTGGCTACCTACTTGATGATACCGATGATGATTCGGCCGCTTGTTTTTATACCAAACAATATGCTTTGGTATATATGGATTCCAGTCTCATTGTTGCTTATCACAGCAACAAATGTCAGCCATACATTGAATCTGATAGCATCAACCGGTATCCAACGGTTCGCAGTCGCAAACCAAGTTGTAAAAACTGTTATCCTACTTGTTTTGGCAACTATTCTGACTTTTGCCGGATATTACTACCTGCGTACTGGCGATTTGGGTGCCAGTTTAATTTCTGCAATGCAATCTGCACCAGTAAAAATCATCCTCATACCGATAACCTGGACAACTGATTTGATGATGGCTGCTGTTAACAATGAATTTGCGCCTTGGATGAAATTACAGTTGTTCTGGTTGCTCTTGCTTTCTGTAGGTACAACCGTAATCCTGTTCCTTCGCCGTGAAAATTTCTACGAGCCATCTCTTTTGAAAAGCGAACGTATGGCTAGAGTCAAAGCGGCAAAAGCAGCAGGCGATATCGGTGCGATACGCATCGAGATGATGAGAGG
This sequence comes from Armatimonadota bacterium, assembly GCA_029551395.1. Lineage (GTDB taxonomy): Bacteria > Armatimonadota > UBA5829 > UBA5829 > DTLH01 > JAKPFN01. Next base: position 37,804 of record JAKPFN010000094.1, read on the forward strand.
CAAGACCAAACAGTCTGCAAGCAGGTCTCCTCTACCGCCGTTTGGCAGAGGCGCGACTGCTATTTTATGGAAGATGCTCGTTATTAAGCTTCGGGTAGGCGGATGGCGTATTATATTGCCATTTGTGCTCATTGCAGCCGCGTCTGTTGCAGCAGAAAAGTTTATTAAGATTCCTGAAATCTTATGGTATGCGCCATTTGTCATTCCTTATTTTGTTTGGGTTTATCTGAACTCAACACCTCAACTTATGCGTGGAGAATTGATGCAAATAGAGATCATCAAGTGCATACCTGACAAAGGCTTACGCATTGTGTTGATGATCGTGTTGAACCAGTGGATAAATATTGCATTTCTGGTTATCGGTACGGCTGTTTGTATGGCGATTCTTATGCCCAGTATAAACTATAGGCTGCTTTGGATTCTATCTCTGGCATGTATTACTTGCAGCCTGCCGAGTATCGCTGTTGGGAGTATCTTTGGCATATTATATCCCGGTACTAAAGATAAATCCGACAGACTGATGGCAACATATCTGACTCTTCCAGCAATTTGGATTCCAATAATCCCTACGCTGATAATTACAGGATTGGCTACTGTAATTGGTATTAGCATTTTTTGGACTGCATTCTGGCTTGTTATTACCAATATTGCTTTGACATGGACTGCACTGGTGATTGCTGGAATAGTGTTCCGAAATACTGATCCTCAGGAAGGTTGACCCTACTTTTGTAATTTACGATTGATCCTGACTGCTGAACTGGAACTCTCCTGCCGACAATCAAGTAATGGTTTGACAGGAGGGTATAGATTGATCAGGATTCTTGTTGTAATTGCTTTAATAACAATACTAAGCGTCACTGCCTTTGGACAGAACGAGAACAGCGCCTGGACATCCGGCCTGACATCGGTTTTTGTTCATGTGTCAGGCAATACGTTTAGCTGGACAGTCACCAACAACACAGGTCAACTTGACGCTAATCCGCTTTGGGATGTCATAATCTGGTCTGTGCAGCCAATTGGTATCCCGGATCCCATACGGACAGAAGCACCGGCAGGTTGGCATTGGAAGTCTAAGGGCCACAGCAATTTCGAAATCAAACAAGCAAACCAGAAGTATAAATCAAACCCTGCGATTGCTCCAGGCGAGTCTATGTTATTCATTATGGAGTTCGATCCTGACAACATTCCTGATCCCCAATCTATCAGCTTCATCACGCATGTAGGTGCAGTTAAACCTACTCCAGTTGAATCTGGTGGTGTAAAAACCTGGACACCGATGGTTGTGGATGGTCAGCCAAGCTGGTTTGATAAATCGACAGTAGAACATTCGGAAACTCCTGAGCCATCGGCAATTCTTCCGGTATTGCTCCTTTGCTCAGCCTTTGCTAGCTTGATAAAGCTGAAAACCAGGGACTGACAGGCAATTCAAGCTTAAATCTAACATCTCATCCTCGACATTTTTAGCATCCGGGAATATAATATTCCGGATGCACGCGCATTCAATTATACCGATTGCATATGATAACCGGAGTTAAAGCTGTTATGAGTCCCAAGATAGTTGTAGTTGGTTCAATCAATATGGATCTGGTCGTCAGGTCACCTCGAACACCCAAGCCAGGTGAAAACCTCTTTGGAAGCGATTTTCAATTGGTTCCTGGCGGTAAAGGTGCTAATCAGGCTGTAACTGCAGCTAAACTTGGTGCTGAGTCAATAATGATAGCCAGAGTCGGAAACGATGTATTCGGCGATACTCTGCTCAGCGGCTTGCGCGAGTGTGGTGTTGTAACCGATTGCATTGCCAAGTCTGATGGTGTTTCCACAGGTGTAGCGCTGATTGTCGTCAATGATGAAGGGGAGAACTGCATAATCGTAGTGAGCGGTGCAAACGGAGCCCTTTCTCCGGCAGATGTTGATACGTTCGACAATGTCATCGGAAGCGCCGATGCTGTTCTTCTCCAGTTCGAGATACCTATGGAAACAGTGGCGCATACCATTGAGGTTGCTAACCGACATAACGTGCCAGTTGTTCTCGATGCAGGACCTGCCCGAGAGTGTTCTCCTGAACTGATCTCCAAGGTGACTATCATCTCTCCAAACGAATCCGAGACAAAAGCGCTGACGGGTATTGAAGTAGTCGATTTAGACGCTGCCAAATGCGCAGCAAGATGGCTTTTAGACACAGGCGCGAAAATCGCCGTTTTGAAGTTAGGTTCTAAGGGCGCTCTTCTGGCATACGGAGACACCATAAAGCACATAGAGGGAATCAAAGTGCCTGTAGTTGACACCACCGCTGCCGGAGATGTTTTCAGTGCGGCGCTTACATTAGCTTTTGCCCGTGGAGAATCCTTGGAAGACGCAGTTACCTATGCCAACTATGCAGGTGCTTTGGCTGTCACAAGGTTCGGCGCGCAGACATCGACTCCGACAGCAGACGAGCTTGATAAATTCATCCAAAGCATCAAAAACCAACGTTAAGTATGTATTGTAAAATATAAACGAGCTTGTTCTTTCCTCGTTACTAATCACTCATCACTCGAAACTCGTTTCTATTGCATGTCCTGTTGTGTCGTGATATACTGCTGTTGCGTCAAAAATTGCAGCAGGCAGGCACACAATTGGCAATCATTTACACAATCGGTCACAGCAACACTGCGGTAGCTGAGCTTATAAGCCTTTTGAAGGCGCATGGTATCGTGCTGGTTGTCGACGTCCGTAGCGACCCCTACAGTAAGTATGCTTCCCAGTTCAACAAGCGTGAGATAGAGGCCGAATTGCGCCGGTCAGGCTTTGAATATCTTTATCTGGGAGACAAGCTGGGCGGTAAACCGAAAAGTCCTGGCTTTTATACTCCAAGTGGTGCTCCTGATTACGAAAAGATGGCCCAGTCTGATGTATTCCGTGCAACGCTGGACGATGTAGTACGGATGGCAGCAGAAAAACCTTTGGCTCTTATGTGTTCTGAGGCTGACCCAAAAGCATGCCACCGTGACCGGCTGTTGGCATGGGTGCTGCGCGGCCAGGGGCATGACGTCCGGCATATCCTTCACGATGGTTCCATTCTAATAGAAGAACAGGGGACTTTGCTATGACTATTTTTACCATCGGTTCGAGTGGAAAAGGGTTGAGGAAGTTTGCAGAACTGCTGCTAGATGCCAATGTGGACTGCGTTATCGACATCCGGCTGCATAATACATCTCAGTTAGCAGGTTACGCTAAACAGGATGACTTGGAATTCGTCCTTGAGCTACTGAAAATCGCCTATGAACATCATATTGAGCTTGCTCCTGATTTAGAACTGTTCGAAGCGTATCGAAAGAGCAAAAATTGGGATAATTACGCCGCCGGATATAACGAACTGATAATCAAAAGAGATATGCTCTCGGTTGGAAAAGGGATTCTATCGCGTTACAAGCGTCCATGCCTGCTTTGCTCGGAAGACGCCCCTTCCAGGTGCCACCGTATTTTGTTGGCTGAGTACTTAGCTAAAAACATCCCTGGCTTGGAGGTAAAGCATCTCAGATGAAAGACGATGTCGTCCTGCTGGCTGTAACCAAGATGCTCTCGGGGTTCTGCATTGGCGGGATATCGCTTTCGACCGGGAAATGGGTTCGCCCGGTTAAAGAACATGGAACGATTCTGCTTGGGGACATTCGCTACCAGGACGGCACTGTTATGAGACCGTTTGATGTAGTCAGGTTCGAGCTTACCAGCCACAGGCCAAAACCTCCTCATATTGAGGATTGGGTATGTGACTTTATAAAAGCCCGTCCTGAGCTTGTAGGCAGGCTGGAAGATGAAAAACGCTGGAGATTCTTGAAACGCTTCGCAGTCTCGGGCGGTGAAAGGGCAATTCTCTCCGGCAATCTATCTTTAATCCTTTGTTCTCCCACTCCAACTGCTGCCAGCTTTTTCCTTGACAATTATTCAGGTAAATACGATGCTCGTGTTTATGTGCGCGGGATCGAGAGCAAAAGAGGGATTCCTGTAACAGACCTCAAGTGGAGAGCGCTAGGACGAATGCTCCTGACAACAGAGAATCCATTAAAGCTGTCTGCTGCAAAACTGCGGGCTGTTGTGGGAATTCGGCAAATCTACCTTGCACTTGGACTGAGCAGGCTTCACGAAGGCCGTCATTGGCCGCTCGTAGTAGGAGTGCATACCTTTCCTGATTATGAATCGGAGATAGACTACTCGCAGCCTTAACTAAACAAGATTAAGTGGAAAACATCGACTGCAGCTTGAATATAACCGCTGAAAGATTGATGCGTCTGCCTCCGCGCCTTAGGACGCGGCTTCTGGATTTCCTGATCCGTTGGCTGAGGTATGAGGAAGCCCTTCCTATTGCCCGTCAGCTTGCAGCAAACCAACCTGAAGGGCTTCTTTATCGTGCTAATTTAGCCAGAATCCTTTCTGTTTTGGGACATTTTGATGAGGCAGAAACCATTGTTGCAGAGCTTGAAAACCAGTATCCTCAACGGCCAAGCACCATTGCTGCGTTTGGCGACCTTGAGATGGCGCGCGGAGACCTGCCTAAAGCGCTTAAATACTACCTTGAGATGCTCAAGCTGAATGAATCGAGTACCAGAGCATGGCGTCGTCTTGCGATGCTCTATCTGGCAGCGAACCAACTGGACAAAGCCTATACAAGCTGCAAAAAAGTGCTGAGTTTAGCAAAGACACAAAAAGACAGCAGTGAAGATAAGGCATGGACACATCCTGATGTCCTCCGCGTACTTTTACAAATATACAAAGCCCGTGGAGATGACGCGCTGGCTGCTGATATTCAAGCTAAACTGGCATTACAGGAGAAGGAAGAAGAAGACAATCTCCGAAGCGTTCTGGAGCAGGCCAAACCGGTTTTGTCCAAGTCCAGGCCAAAGCCGCATCCGACTTATTCAGAGCCGCCGGTCAATATTGAACCTGTTGAACCTCTACCGCCAACTCCGCCGCTTCATCCAAATGTGCTGAAGTGCCTGTATGAAGTTTTCGGGCATAATGAATTTCGTTCCGGACAGGAAGATACCGTTTCCAGACTGCTTGCTGGTCAAGATTTGCTTGTGGTTATGCCTACAGGCGCAGGCAAATCGCTATGTTACCAGCTTCCAGCAGCGCTTGGCAGGCGAGTTGTAGTCATATCTCCACTTATTGCTCTGATGAAAGACCAGGTCGATGGGCTTCCGAAACAGCTTGCAGCCACGGCAACGCTTATAAACAGCACTATCGAAAGCGACGAACTTGAACGCCGGTTATCAGGCATCGCTCACGGCCGATACAACCTGATTTACGCTGCTCCCGAGCGGCTTCGTCAGCCGCCGTTCCTTCATGTGCTTCGTAAGGCTGGTGTTGACCTGTTTGTTGTAGATGAAGTTCACTGTGTGAGCATCTGGGGCCATGATTTTCGGCCGGATTACCTGTTTATCGCTCCCGCGTTGGAACTTCTTGGCAATCCTCCATTCTGCGGGATGACTGCAACTGCCGGCCCTGCTATGCGTAAGGAAATTGAAAAACAGATAGGCCGCAAACTTCTTACAGTCAGCATCGGCACCTACCGGCCAAACCTTATGCTTGAGGTCAAGCAGGTTTCTAAAAACCTTGAAAAGCTCCGCACGCTGGCCCGAATTTGTCAGAACGAAACAGGCTCAGGAATCATTTATGCAAGCACCAGGGCAAAAACGGAGCAAATTGCGTCATACCTGCGGTCGGCTGGTATTGATGCCGGTTATTATCACGCAGGGATGGAACCGGAAGCCCGGGAAGCTGCACAGGAAGCGTTTATGTCAGGCCGATGCCGCGTAATTGTAGCAACAGTTGCCTTTGGAATGGGTGTGGACAAGCGCGATGTCCGGTTTGTGGCACACTTCAGCCTTCCTAAATCACTGGAGAACTACTATCAGGAAGCGGGCAGGGCAGGCAGAGACGGACTTCCATCCAAATGTATCCTCTTTTACTCACCGGGAGATAGAGCGCGGCTTACGAACTGGACATCGGCAGACCAGATGAGCATGGATCACCTGAAGCTGGTCTATGAAGCAATCAAAGCCAGCATCCCGACAGGAGCAGGGTTGGTACACGATGATGATTTGCAGCGTAATTCAGGATTGGATGAGACGACGGTTCGTGTAGCGATAAGCTTACTGGAACGTGCTGGTCTCATTAAACGCAGGTTGGATGTCCCCATAAATGTGACTATCACCGTCCGTCCTGCTTCCGGCTTCGATGAAGAATTTGACCAATTCATTAGCTCCGCGCGGCTCCGCGAAGGACAAAAGATATCGCTTGAGGCCAGGGAGATAGCTGAAAGAACTGGACTCAATCTTTTTAACCTCGAATGGAAGTTGCTCGACTGGCGCGACAGAGGCTGGATCAACTACCGCAGCTCGGGAAGAACGATGTACATCGAACGCTGTCAGGCTTCCAAAGGCTCAAAAAAGGTGCTGCAGGACTTGCTTGCTTCCTACAGTTCTGCAGCCGTCAGTAAGATAAATATCCTTGCAGCATACGCTAAGACAAATCGATGCAGGCATGATTTTATTGCCAGGCATTTTGGAGAACAGCCGGTAAAAGGTTGCAAGTCTTGTAACAACTGCGTTAAACTGTATGCAGAAAGCCACTTGACGGATGACCACATGTTAATCCTCAAAGGTGTTATCAGTCTCCCTGTTCGTTTGGACAGGATAATGCTGATAAAATCGCTGGCAGGACTGGGACGATGCCCAATCCAGCCGCATGAGTGGCCGCAGCTTGGGGCATTCAAAGGACGAAATCTGGATCTGATTGGCGGGCTTATAGACGACCTAATCGAGTGGAAATACTTGGAACAGGATGGTAACTCGCTGCGCCCATTGCTCGTCATAACATCTGTAGGGAGGAAACTGGTCTCCTCTGTTTAAGTGAGAATTGTGAGAGTTATTTACTGGCAGCAGGATAAGTCACACCTGTACCAGCTTTGTTTATCGTACATGGCCACGGAAACCAAATAATTCCACACTTTATGCACCTGGTAAAATTAGTCTTATGTACCGTCAGACAAATTGACGATTCCTGACGGTCGGGAGATCGAATACTGTGAAGAGAAAGATTCATCTGCCATTTTTTACTGTATGTGGGATAGCGATTCTAGCTATGCTTCTGTTTGCTTCAGCCTGTGTGGCAGAAGACGAATCACCGGACAAGCTATCGGTCGCTGCTGCAATAACCAGGGCTTTAAACATAAATACAAGTGTAAAACGAGCAGAAGCTTCATATCTGACATCGCTGTCCAACCTGAGAATTGCTGGATTCACAACGTCCTACGGACTGGGGACGCGAACATCCATTAACCACAATCAGAACGATGCAGGGCTGTCAGGCACAGCTTATGGCAACCTGATCTACGAAGGTATATCAGGTACAGAAGCTTCTTTGGAGTTTTCTCCGTTTGGCTTGGGGAACGACCGTGGTGCTCTCAGCCTGACTTTCCGCAAACCGCTTAAAGCAGGTAAGGGACTCCTGTCTACCAAAGCTGATCAACTTGCCGGTGCCAGAAGTAATGCAACCGTACAGGAAAAAGAACTTTTCCTTACTAGGCAATCAACAGTCCTTAATGTTATCGAAGCCTATTATCGCGCAGTCCTGGCTAGAGAAGAGGTAAAGGTACAGGAACGTGCTGTTGAGATAACGGAAGAAGCTGCGGAAGGCGCTCGATTGCGTGCCGAAGCCGGACTGGTCAGAGGTATTGATGTGTCCAGAGCAGAGATACGTGTTGCCAGGACTCGAGATCAGCTCAATCTCCAACGGCAGACTGCACGCGCTGCAAAAGACCGTCTGATGACTGCCATAGGCGCAGGTATTGGAGAAGATCCTGAGCTGACTGACGAAATCCCTGAACCTTTGACCAATTTGCCGGACCTTGCAAAAGCTGTACAGATTGCTCTGGAAAACCGCGCGGAATTTGTTGTATACGATGAACAGATGGCAGATCAACAGCGCAGGCTCGCTATGGCTGAAGACCGGCTTCGCCCAAGACTGGATCTGGTTGCCGGTTACAACTCATTCAGCAAAGATCCCGGAGTCATCTCTGCTTCACTCCTGGAATTTGGAGATTTTCGTGCCGGGGTTGAATACCGGTTTCCTATAGACAAGCGTGTTGATGCAGAAAGACGGGATATAGCCAACAGAGACCTTGATGTGCTTAGAAGGCTTCGCACTTATCAGATGGAACAAGTAACCGAGCAGGTGCGAAGAGCCTATCGTAATGTAGAAACCGCCAAGACTACACTCGATATTCTGAGTGAGAATGTTAAGGTGGCTGAAGACAATCTTCGGCTTGCTTTGCGTATGGTGGAAGAGGGCATAGATGATAACAGAGTCGTACTCGATGCCCAGGAATCGTTAACTCAAGTCGAAGTAGGACTGCTTTCGGCAAAAGTAGACCTCTATCTAGCTGGTATCAATTTACTTTATGCAATGGGGCAGGATTTAACAGTATTGGGGTTGGAATGAGAAAGAAAATACAAATCTGGGGAACACGAACTCTCGCTGTAGTTGCGCTTGTATTCGCAGTGCAGTATTGGGGTATGCCGCTTTATAAGCAATATTTTACTCCGAAACAAAAAGTGTCATATATCCCAACTACCAAAGTTCGGGAAGGCAAATTTGTAATAAGCTTTCACGAGATTGGAACTCTAGAAGCTGAGAAATCTGTCTCAGTATCCACGCCTACTGGTGGAAGGATTATCCGTCTTATTCAGGATGGAATTGTTGTTAAGCCAGGTGATGAATTAGTAATTCTGGATACATCAGACCTTACTCGAGAAGTGCGAAACGCGCAGCTTACTTATCAAAACGCTTTAGCTGATGTAGCTCGTGCTGAAGCTGAACTTGAAATACTTAAAAAGGCAAATGAGACAGAAGTAAAGCAGGCAGAAGCCCAGTTAGAGTTTGATAAAGCAGAGGCCGCACAGGCGCAGGAGCAGCTCAGGAAAAAAGAAAGACTTGCTGCAGACAAGCTTGTTCCCGGAGATCAGGTAGAACAAGCGCAACTCCAACTCCGTGCCAAAGAACTTGCAGTAACAAAAGGCGAGATGGCTTTAGTCCTCAAAAAGAGGGAAGTAGAGTCAAAGGAACAGCAGAAACTGGCTGATATTGCCAAGGTAAAATTCGCTGCAGATATTGCCAAGTCTGCGCTCGATGAAGTTATGAACCGTGTAAATCAAGCTACTATTAATGCGCCTGCTGGCGGACTTGTTGTAATTGAAAAAACATGGTCAAGTGAAGGCCAGCGAAAACTTCAAGAAGGTGATACTACTCGGCCCAGACAGACAATCTGCACATTGCCTGAACTGTCTAGGATGCTGGTCAAGGTTCAAGTCGGTGAGTCAGACGCTCCGAAGATTAAAATTGGGGTCCCGGTAGTGATCCGCCTTGAGGCTGTTCCGAACAAAGTCTATCATGGTAGTATTACCGATATTTCCCGCCTTGCCACAGAATCCAGTGCCTGGGAGATGAACTCAACACCAGGCCGGAAAAACTTTGAAGTGACGATCACAGTCAAAGAGACAGACCCTAAGACTCTCAACCCCGGAATGACAGCAGATGTTGAGTTCATATGCGATGCAGTTGAAAAGGCGGTTTTCGTGCCAATTGAATGTAT
>JAKPFN010000018.1 GCA_029551395.1 Armatimonadota bacterium
TGGGGTATAGTAACCCAGTTTGCACAGCCTGGAACATGGACCGGCGAGGGCTGGGGTAATTCTACTCCGATGCCTGGACTGGGATATGTCCTGAACAAGCCATAAGCAGTTATCTACTGCTCGTCACAAAAGGCCAGGGGAAGTCCTCTGGCCTTTTGTCTCCTATCTTCCACATCATTTTGCAAATATGAAACTACGTTAGTCTGCCCTCTTAATCTGCAATAACACAGCCTGTCCATCTACTTGAACAGTAGATGAGGTTTCAGCCTCCAACTCAGATAACTCAAGAGATACAGCCAATGTTTCATGGCTTATATAATCGTTATATGTTTTAAGTGCTTCTAAGACTCTACCAGAGGCTTGATACCCTACTCTTACCCGCTCATCTACAGTAAAACCTGAGTCTTTTCGCAGATTCTGTATCTGACGTATAAGATCTCTCGCCAATCCTTCAAGAATCAAGTCTTCAGTTAATTCAGTATTTACTGCGACTATCGTATATGATTCCTCTGCAACAGAAAAACCTTTCTGAGATTTGACTTCAACTATCAGATCTTCTGGTTGAAGACGTATACACCCGCGTTCCATCTGCAGCCACACAGGTTCTTGTGTCAATATTATCTGAGTCAACTCCTCTTGATTAGTAGATTCAATCGCTTCCTGTATCATAGTCAGCCTGCTGCCATATTTCGGGCCACATACAGCAGGATTACACTTAACTGTTCGTTGCAATAGCTCTGAAGCCTCTTGAGCAAATGATAGCTCTTTTATATTCAATTCATCGAGTATCAACTGTTCATTACGGAGAACAGCATTTCGCTCTAATGAACTTGAAGGTCTGATTATCATGTGTGTAAGTGGCTGTCGCACCTTTATACCTGCTGATGACCTTGCCGATCTTCCCAGCCGAACCACCTTCATAACTGCTTCAGTCTCTGCCATTAGTTGTCGGTCGATCATATTCTGGTTCGGTTTTAACCATTCGTAGAGATGAACGCTCTCGGGTGAATCAGGATCAACTGAGCGGACCAGATTTTGATACATACTCTCTGCTGTAAACGACAGAATCGGCGCTAAGAGCTTGCACAATGTCACAAGCACCTCATATAGAGCAGCGTAAGCCGAATTCTTATCCTCATCAATCTGATTCTTCCAAAACCGTCTTCGACTAAGTCGTACATACCAGTTGGAAAGGTCGTCTATAAACAACTCAATAGCATGCGTTGCTTTTGCAACATCCAATGCCTCTAGAGACTCAGTTACTTCTGCTATCAGACTGTGAAGTCTTGATAAAACCCATTTATCAAGCTCATTTTCAGGTTCAACTGCAACTTGAGCAGGAACCCAGTTGTCCAATCTGGCATATGTAACAAAGAAAGAATATACATTCCATAGTGTTAAGAGCTTTCTAGTTGCATCCTGGCCTTTGCCATAACCAAAATTCAGATTTGTCTGGATGTTTGATCCAGCGTAAATCCAGCGCATAACATCTGCACCCATACGCTCCACAGCATCATCGAGCCAGATGGCATTACCCCAGCTCTTATGCATTGGCCGACCTTGCTCATCATGGACTTTTTCGTACACAAGCACAGATTTATATGGGGCTCGGCCTGTTAGGGTTACACTCATGAACAACATGGCGTAGAACCACAACCGGAGTTGCTCCCTCATCTCGATGACAAGATCGGCAGGGAACCACTTTTCCCAGTAATCTCGATTGTTCAGATAATCCAGTGTTGAGTAGGCGACTATTCCAGCATCCAACCAGCAGTCACCTACTTCAGGAACTCGTGACACTGGACTACCGCATTTAGGACACTGGATTTTGACTTCATCTATCCAAGGTCTGTGAAGCTCCGGCAAGGCTTCTGCACCAGAAATTGCTAACCTTTCTAACTCATGTCGTGATCCAATGACTGTAACCTCACCGCATGAACATACAAATAATGGCAGCGGCAGACCCCAAAACCGTTTCCGAGATATACACCAATCTCCCATATTGAGTAGCCAATCTTCCATTCGCTTGCCTGCATAATCAGGAATCCATTTGACTTTTCTGGCTTCTTCGATCATAGGCTGGCGAAGCTCTTCACAAGAGATAAACCATTCATCTACTAACCGAAATACCAGTTCTTCCTGGCATCTCCAACAGACAGGATATCGATGCTCGTGCTGCTCATCATAGTAAAGCAAGCCACGTTTTCTTAGTTCATCTACTACAAAATCAGCGGCCTCCAGGGCTGCGATTGACGCCAAACACCCGTATTCCGAGTAATAATGACCAGCTTCATCAATCGGCAATAGCACAGGGAGGTCTTTTTTCTGAGCCAGTTCGAAATCTTCCTCACCGCAGCCTGGTGCAATGTGTACAACGCCGGTTCCTTCTTCTTCACCTACATCCTGCCATGCTACGATATGAGTCTCAATACCTCGTTGAGCAGGGAAATCTGAAAATGGTCCGCGGTACCGCTGTCCAACTAATTTTCTTCCTTTTATTGTTTTTATCAGCTCATATCCCGGCTTTAACTTGTCAACTGTTCCTAATGCCAGATAATAGATTTCACCATCCTGCTTAACCTTAGCGTAATCCAAATTCGGATGTACAGCCAGCGCGGTATTAGCCGGAAGCGTCCACGGAGTAGTTGTCCAGGCAAGTATATATTCACCAGGACGATCAACCAGCGGAAATTTAACATATACGGACTTATGGATAAGGTCTTTATACGAATCAGCCAGCTCATGTTGAGATAATGAGGTCCCACATCTTGCACACCAGGGCATTGCTCGCTTACCTCTGTAAAGCCAGCCCTTTTCATGACATACTTTCAGAAAATGCCAGATATGCTCTATATTGGAATCACTCATTGTATAGTATGAGTTATCCCAATCCATCCACTGACCGAGCCGTTTTGATTGTTCAGTCTGGACTGATGAATACCTGTCTACACGCTCCCTGCAACGCCTGATGAACCTGTCCAGACCGTAATCAGCGATTTCGTGCTTGGAATTAATCCCCAACTCCTTCTCAACTTCGACTTCAACCCATAATCCGTGGCAGTCGAATCCGTTTTGATAGCGCAGTTCGTGTCCTTGCATCGCTTTGAAACGCTGATATATGTCTTTATATATTCTGCCCCAGGCATGGTGAACGCCCATTGGATTGTTTGCAGTGATAGGACCGTCAATAAACGACCACGGTCGCCCTCCACGGTTCTTTTCTCTGAGTTTATCGAAGATCCGCTCATTCTCCCAAAACGCAAGCACACTTCTTTCTACTTCCTGTAGATCCAGGGATGATTTGACCTCATTGAACATGACCTTCCTCCGTTAGTTGTACATACAAAAGGGCCTCTCGTCTTTTCAGGGACGAGAGGCCCATAATCCTTCGTGGTACCACCCTGGTTTACTGACACCTCGCAGTGTCAGCCTCAAAGAGTACTTGTGCAAGCACCATCCATAAGTGCTATTCCGCCATACTCCGGCTCTGTAACGGGAGCCTCCCGTGACCCACTACTGGCGACATTGCGTTGGTAGGCCCGGCTCGGAGGTGATTTTCACTGTGTTGCTTCAAGCTCCGGTTCTCAGCTACCCCGGTTCTCTGTAACTCAGTCCACGCAGTTACTCTTCCTCGTCAGCGCCTTTATCCATATCGATTTATTTGCATTATAGGTATATTCCACAACAACTGTCAATATTAACAGGTAGCCTGAGTAATATCTGGAAGTCAAATGCTGTACAGGAGGATTAATGACCAGTAGTATTATTAGTAGCTTGATTATTAACCGGTTTATTTGTCTCTTTATAAGGGATAAGAATGCTTACCCTGCGGTTTTTAAAGCTGTCAGTGCGTTTCGGGTCAAGAGGCATAGTATCAGCAAGCCCTCTTACTTCGATAACCTGCTTATTTCTAAGCCCATTTGCAGTCATGATAGCCCGTGCAGCGTTTGCCCTGGCAGTTGAGAGTTCCCAGTTTGTCCAACCATTCGGCCCACAGTAAGGACGAGAATCAGTATGGCCTTCAATCACCACTCCATTCGGTAGCCTGCCAAGTTCTCGTGCGACTTCACAGAGCAGGTGGCGTGTTCGAGGTCTCGGAGTTGCGCTTCCACTATCAAAGAAAAGGTCTGAACGGGTCTCCACCAAATCGATACGCAGTCCCTGAGATACTATGTTAATACGAATGCTATCAGCGACACGTTTGAGGTCTGGACATTTGGCAACTACTTCCTCAAGAGCCTCCTTGGCGTTTTCCAGCCGTTTTCGCTCTTCGTCAGCACGTTTTTTTAGGTCATATGAGTCCTTGCGCATTTCAGGTTTGACATCAGGACAAGCCAGAACACCTGGCGTAGTAAGATTTAATGGTTTGTCACCTCGTTCCACACCTTCCATAAAACCAATAGGATCGTTGAAGTATGAAGCAATTGCCTCCTTCACCGCGGTGTTAAGCCCAACTATCCACATGACAAGGAAGAATGCCATCATAGCTGTGACGAAGTCGGCGTATGCGACTTTCCACGCACCGCCATGATGGCTGCCATGTCCTTTTCTAACCTTTTTTACTACTCTGATTCCGTCTTTTGATCCGTTTGCCATTATTCCTCAGTTGAGCTAGGCTGCAGCAGAATGATCTTCATCGGAAGCCATGCTCCGGCCTTTCACAACGCCTTCAATCTCCTGGAATGTAGGACGAACTTCAGGTTCAATACTTCTTCGGGCAAATTCTACAACAAGAATTGGTGACATCCCTTGAGCAAACGCTGAGATTCCCGCTTTAAGGCATATTAGATAACTCACACTTGCTTCTGCACGAGCTTCAAGGGCCATAGCGATTGGTGAAAACACTCCATAGCACAGGAGAACCCCAAGGAAAGTTCCGACAAGCGCTGCACCAACTTTGTGACCTATCTGCTCTGGAGGGCCGTTAATTGCCTGCATAGTAACAACAACCCCAAGGACTGCTGCAACAATGCCAAAACCAGGCATAGCGTCACCAATTCTACTTACTAAAGAAGGATTCCGCTTAACATCCTCATCGTGTGTGCGGATGTCTTCATCCATCATCTCCTGGAGTTCATAAATCCCAACGCCTCCCATGATTACCAACCGCAGGCTATCACATAAGAATGCTACTGCGTGGCGGTTCCTAGAGAATAACGGGAATCGTTCGAATATATCACTGAACTCAGGACGTTCCACATGAGATTCCAGGGCAAGCAGACCTTCTCGCCGTGAAAGGTTGCTGATTTCGTGAAGAGTTTGAAGCAGTTCTATATAAGCAGCACGACTAAACGGATCCGGCTTCAGCAGCCCGATGGTATCCTTCATTATGGCAATTACTCGCTTAAATGATGTCGCAGCAAGCAAACTGCTGAGACCGGCTCCGCCTATGATAATGAACTCTGATATCTGAGCTAAAGCTGCAAGCTTTCCACCATGCATCGTGAAACCGATGATGATTGAAGCTACAAGGGCTACAAATCCAATGATTACGTACAAGATACGCCTCTCTAGCGAATAGTGAACTATTAATGGTTCACTACTAATTCTGGTCAGTTTGGCGGATAACCCAAGAGAAATGGCCCCCGAAAAACTACCGGTTTTCGCCAATTTGAGGCGATTATATCTTTTAAATCTCCGATAACGCGAGGATTACTGCCTGGCGAAACTCCTGGGTTTTTCGCCTTTCTTTAACTTCTTTCCATACATCTGGACAATTTAGACCATCTAGATTGAGTATTTGCCTTATAACCATATCCAAGCGTTTGCGATTTTCTTTATTATTTTCCAGACCAGCTACCTCGAGGATATCTTGAAGATGCCTTACGTAACAGGACATTTGAACGAATCTCCTTTGATATATCCGCAAAGATGTTGCGTGGATTTGAGCTTTATACTATCTGCTTTCAGGATAGTTATTGAAATCAGCGACGTATTTCCACCAGTTGTTTTGCTTACCGTCAGGATTGATGCCGGCCTTGTTAGGCAAGTGCTTGAGCCACCACTTGTGGTGCGCTCTGATATCACCATAACCCCATTCGGTACAGTTTACCAGCTTCTTTGTCCCTTTCAAGTTCGGCCAGTTATACAACCAGTCATCACAGGTGCTGTAAACATTTGTATAGTTGCCCCACTGATAGTCTGCCGTGCTGTTAGGCGCGAAGTGAACATTTCCACAGCCTGCAGTGTAATTCTTACGGTTCGTGATGTTCTTGTCTACCAAGGTAAACAAATCCCAGTTGTGCTGCGGTGGGTACGCGTTCCAGCTTCCGTAAACATGAGTCATTATCGACTCTGTCCTGTGGCCATAGTCCTCCAGCATTTCACCAATCCATCGTTCATAGTTGAATCCCATAATGATGAAGTTCCTACCTGCAGCCGGGATGTAGTACACACCACCATTAACGAAGTAAGGACTTGGTCCAAGCATACACGACTCCCAGTAACCAAAATACGGGGCACCAAACATAAATACTTCATCTATCTCTCCAGAAGCTACCCTCTCTACAACGGTCTTAGGATTGTTGTAGCTGTAGTACTTATCAGAAACTACCTTATAGTAGTTGACACCATCAGGACTATGGAAAGGTCCGCCATTCTCCCATGCAGCACAAAAAGACTCGTCTGTGTATTGGAATCCATCAGTCTTTATGGGGAAATAGTCTGCATCGACCCACTCAACGACCTTATACAGTGCCCATCCATTGCTGCATTCCTGAAGGTCGTTGATATACATATCAACCATTATCCTTGGGTCATGAGTAGGCCAATAAACCTCATGGAGCCGCTTATTGCCCTTGTGTTCGATTACAGGGTCAAAGTTTATGACCATAACTTTGATAATCTTAGGCAGATTACCATCGTCAGAAAGATTTATTAAGTCACTGGCTGAAGGTAATCGAACCATTCTGTGATAGTCGCCAGCGAAGGAATAC
>JAKPFN010000133.1 GCA_029551395.1 Armatimonadota bacterium
GAACGGCTGGCTGGGTTGAACATGTATTGAGATTTGTTTACAGTGACGGTACCGTTCCATCCAGTTAACACCCAGATCTGGTAGTAACCGTTGTTATCCGTGGTCGTCGAAGTCCCACCAGTGCTTGCCTGTACAGCCACACCGGAGATAGGCGTACCATCGTACAACCGCACATATCCAGATATCCTGACAGCAGATATAATCTGCTCAGCAGCCCATGCTCCGCCTGCATAACCTGAGTCTATCGCCTGAACGCTCCAGTAGTACGTGCGAACCGGAAGTCTCAGCTTCCACGAGAGCATGTGGCGCGCATTGCCGACCTCAGGCACATACCTGAGTCCTGTTTGTGGATCAGCCGTAGTGCTGAAGACATCGCTGCCTCCCGGCGTGGTGCCAACGCGGAGATTGTACGTCAGGCCAGCAGTGGGAGTCTGTGCGTCTGCGGCTGCGTTCCAGGAGAATGTCGTCTCGGTTGCCGTCATGGTCGCGGACAGACCTGTAGGAGCACTGGGCACAGTATTGAGCGTGCTCTGATTATTGCGAAACACCTGAACACTGCCGTAACGAGCCACAGCAAGGTCAAGATCGCCGTCACGGTCGTAATCACCCCATGCAACGATCCCCCACGCATTCGCCAAGCCTGTTTCTTCGCCAAGCTCAGTGAAACTGGTGCCGTCATTGCGATGGATCGCAACCCTGTATGTAGCGTTGGTTGCGTCGTGGTAACATACCGCCAGATCAGGATCGCCGTCATTGTCGAAGTCACCCCAGGCAGGCGACTGCACATATGTGCTAACAGTCGGGAACGAAGCGACATTCGAAAACGCCCCGCCGCCATCGTTTCGGTAGAGATACACGAGTGAAGTAGTGCATATAGACAGATCATCGAGGCCATCACAGTTGTAGTCAACCCATGAGAGCTTATACCCGTCAGGAATCGACAGGTTTAGGTTGGTGAATGTGCCACCGTCATTTCTGTAGATCATCGTGTTCGTGCTGTTGATGGATGTCAGGGCAAAATCGAGATCGCCGTCATTGTCATAGTCCGCCCATTCCACGTCACCAGCATATACATCGACGATTGAATTAATTACTTTGGACAAGGAAGTGCCTGTGTTGCGCAGAAGCTCAGTTGCAGGTATTGTGATAGAGGATGGCAGCGTGTAGGCCCCGCAGGCAATAAGATCCAGCTTGCCATCGTTATCAAAATCCCCAAGGTCCTGTGATGAAGATGAAAGACCTGCAGTTGAAATGCTCGAGGTAAAATTGCCATAGTCGTTGAGGGCGATAATACCCGTGTGGTCGTAGTCGCTCTCTGACTCACCTATAACTGCGACATCCACATCACCGTCACCATCGAAATCGAGCGCATCGAACTCACCTTTGGCAGCGGCCAGGGCGGGCTCATTCACTTCATTGAACACCCCGGAATCATTGCGATAGATTCTACCCTCAGTGCGAGTGTAATACCCATCGAGCCAGTAGCCATTGTGTATGAGATCCAGATCAGCATCCCCGTCTACGTCCACCCATGCGATTGCAGGATCACGCAGATTCTTGAATGTGATCGGCATGTTGCCGAATATGGTCGTGGTAAAGTCCTGGCCGGTCTGATTCGAGGAAATTTTAGAATATTGCCGGTTAGCAGGAACGAAGTTGTAACCCGACGGAGTCGACGTAACCGTTCCGGACCATCCCTGGTGAACAAATATCTGATAATAGCCGTTGTTGTCGGTCACGGCAGTAAGGCCTGGCCCATAAGACAGCGATAACCCCGCAACCCCGGTCCCATCAGGTTTTCGAACTGTCCCTGAGATAATGCATATCGAGTCGGTACGCTCCATTGCCCAGTTCGACCCCGCATACGCCGAATGCCTGTACGCTCCAGTGGTATGTTCCACCAGATAAGCCTTTGACAGGCCAGGACAGCCTCTTCTGTGCGTTGCCTATCGCGGGCACTCGTCGGTAGCCCGATGATGTCGTCAGGTTGGCCATCCCACTGAAGATGTCATCCTTGCCATACGCCGTGCCGATCCTCAAGTTGTAGGAAAGCCCGGATGATGGTGTCTGCGAGTCCGTCGATGCAGTCCAACTGAAGATGACTTCTCCGTTTGGCCCTCCTGAAAATGACAAACCCGTCGGCGCTGATGGCTTGGTGTTGTAGACCGTGCCGGTGTTCTTGAATACTTTGGTGATCCAGGCAGTCCCGGTGTAACCGGAGAGCACCAGGTCCAGGTCTCCGTCGTTATCCAGATCTCCCCAGAGTGTGCATCCGCTGTAGACGCCCGTCAATCCCGCCGCCGCATCAGTAAAGGTACCATCACCATTGTTGTGATACACTCTCGACACGTAGCCTGAATCTTCGTTGCCGCTGATAGCCAGATCAATCTTACCGTCGTTATCGTAGTCACCCCAACTCATCCCAGGCCAATAGGCAGCCGGAAGCCCTGCAGACGTGACTTCTGACATTACACCACTGCCGTTATTTGCATAGAGCTTCCCGTACCTACTGGAAGAAAATCCGCCGACAGCAGCCATATCCAGATCGCCGTCATTGTCGTAGTCACCAAGGATAATGGAGTTGTTGGCTGAACCGGTGAAGGTGCTTATGGTCGAAAACGTGCCATTCCCGTTGTTGCGATAGCATCTGCCGAAGTTTCCAGAGGACGACACCCCAGCAAGAACAAGGTCAAGATCACCATCGTTGTCCAAGTCGCCCCATGCGACGGATGACCTGTTAAGCCCGGTAAACACGGCGCTGGTAACGTGGGAAAATGTGCCATTGCCGTTGTTGCGATATATCCGACTGCTTCGGATGTCCGCTATATCACCTGTTATCGCCAAGTCCAGCTTGCCGTCATTGTCATAGTCTCCCCAGGCAACCGAGCACTCGTCGACTGCTGTCGGCAGGCCGGAGGCTGTGTTTTCCGTGAATGTCCCGTTCTTGTTGTTGTGATAGAGCTTCAGAGTAGGAACAAACAAATTGGCGTGTCCTGCTACGATCAGGTCCAGATAGCCATCGTTATCATAGTCTCCCCAGGCTACTGAACCGCTCTGCACACCTACCAGCGGTGTTGATGTATTCTCCGTAAAGGTGCCGGAACCGTTATTGGTATAGAGTTTCGTATAGAATATTCCGTCGTTGTTGCCGGAAATTACCAGGTCCAAGTCGCCGTCATTATCGTAGTCGCCAAGAGCAGCCGGACCGGCGGAGAGACCGAACAGGCTTTGTTGTTCTGAGAAGCCGGCAAAGCACGTCGAGGTTGAAAACACAGAGGCTGAGAGCACAATCCCCAGAATCAGGAATACACTTATAGAACGCATAGGTCATTAATCTCCAGAATACAGCATATCCTCTGGGGAGAAGCTCAGGACTACTCCTTCGGTTTAGCTGAACTTTTTATAATGGATTATACCATGCTGTCTTATAAAGCGGGTATGCTTCTTCGTCAAACCGGCCAAGAACTGACCTGCTGCCACCTGTCGAGCAATGTTCAACCCGCACATAACGATTGCCCGAGTGAGTATTGCTGTAAACGGCCGACTTGTAGCTGCTGTTTCACAGGTTGTTCGAAGGATATGTAATATTCTGGTCTTCGACTAGGGCAAACGGCGTTAATCTATGAGGCTGAGATTTGTCCTTATCGAAGATTTCAATGACATTGAACCCACGAACAACCATCGCATCGGCAATGAGCTTTCGATGACAGCGCCAGGGAAGCACTTCCGCACACATAATAACGGTCGTCTTGTGCTTTGCCAGTTCCATCAGATGCTGTATTGCGTTCGAGAATTCCGGTGTCTGCATATAGTCTGCGTAGCCACGAAAACTGTCGTTTCGCCAACCTGTGTTCGGCGAATCCTTCCGAGGTTTACGCAGTCCGCCTAGATCTTTGGCATAAAAATAGGATATGCCTGCCCCAGGCAATACTTGTTCGAGTTCTTCACGGTTGAATTGAGGGTTCGTCCGTGATCGCGGTATAGCACGAACGTCGACCACCTGTTCTATACCGTAGTGCTTCAGGATGTCGATGAACTCCTTGATTGTCCTTGTTGAGTGTCCGATTGTATAGACAGTTTCCTTCGTCCCTACATTCACATATTGATCACCACCTTACCTTCCAACTTGTGCTCCGATACATCCTGCAAGCATCATTTAAAACCTTCTTGCTTATTAGTATCGCAGCGGCCAAGCATGATTATATCTTCTGTAATAGATTTTCAATGCGCTGGTCAAGCGCTATTTGGTCTTTTGCGAATGCTTCAAGCGCAGATGCGGACATCAAGTCATCAACAGGCACATTCGGCCATTTCGATATGTCTGGAATCTTGCCTTTGGCTCGGAGCTTTCGCCGTTCATCGTCATTCCACTTATGGAACAAATTCACTCGATGCTGCTGTGAGAGTTCTATGAGATCCTCTCCATTCACAAGCTGATCGCCATGTTTTACAGCATCATCGACAAAGGCGACAAACTTATCATCTACATCCCACAAGCTAGAGAGCATATCCATCTCTACCTGCTCGCTCGTACTGAGATCCAGTTTTAGATCCTCAGAGTTTCTTCTGTAAATATCGCTTTGCGAAATATCCAGAGCAATATACTGTTGAGCTACCTTTGGAGGCATTGTGAGAACATCTACTCCAGACAAAGTCACAACCTGTTGGCCGTTTCTCATGCTAGCGGCAATCTGCTGTGTAAGTATATCCTTGTCGGACTTTCTGAGGTCAACTACACATTCATAAGAGGCCAATGCAGCTTTTTCTCCCACGTTTTCCGGCTTTCCAAGATTGTTTTCCTCTACCAAAGAGTTCAGTCGGCCGAGAAACACATTCACGAATCTCGGACGAGAGAATCTTGTAGCAAGGTAATTCTGTCTAGCTGAAAACCCAAGCGTGAAATTGATAGGAATCCCTTCTCTGGTTAGCTTTCTTGCAGATATATATCCATCTGGAGTCAGCGGAACCTTGACGTAAAAGTACTCAGGATTAATCTCATAGTAACGCCGCGCAAAAGTGAGAGTACGGCCGATATCCGATGCCAGATCCGGATGAAGTTCTACGCTCACGTGTGCTCCGAACCTCTGCACCAGACTGAGGGCCAATCTGGCATTGACAAGAAATGCTATCTCTATCACCAGTTCATGAGAGGTGATGCCAGGCATGGCTTCACGGATTTTCCTTGCGCCGTAGGCAATAAGGCCATCCATTGCGCCGGTCTGCACAACCTCGTTGACAAGCGTGTTATTGGTTGTCAAGGCTTCCAGTTCTGGGCTCCAGACCGCATCGGCAGCTTCAGCGTCGCCGGTATCGAGCCAAAGGGCACTCCCAAGATCTCTCAGCCATCTGAACTTCTCATTACTTTCTTTCTGTGGATTGCCAGGTCCTTCGAAACCTTCCAGCGCCATATCCCGCACTATCTGCGTGAGCCTGGTATCTTCATGTATTCCAATTGAAATGTTCATTTCATCACCCAACTCCCAAATATTAGTATTTTCTTTACTGTTTCTGCCTCAAGCAGCCGCAACATTCAGCCAATCTTATCCCGAATCAGCAATTGTGACCTGAAAAGAGGCAGCGTTCCCACGCAGGCTTAGCCGAATCACTTTTTACCCAAATACAATAAAGTCTACCAAAGCATGGGTAAACTGCAGCCAGCCGCCGTAAGAGTCCGATTTTGCAGAGGATGTAGAATGGTTCTGATAGAAGCATCGATACTTGCAGCCGACCTGATGCGAATTGGAGAACAGATACGAGAAGCAGAAGAGGCTGGAGTAGATGGATTTCAAATTGATGTAATGGACGGTCATTTTGTGTCTAACATCACCTTTGGCCCTGATACTGTGAGAGCCATGCGCTTGGTATCCCACAAGTTTCTCGATGTGCATCTAATGATTACCAATCCCGAGCGCTATCTTGAAGTGTTTACGGATGCAGGCGCAGACCGCTTAGTTGTTCATATCGAGGGCTGCCTGAATATTCATCATGTACTGCAATCGATACGGGACTTGGGAGTCGAGGCCGGTGTAGCACTCAATCCAGGAACGCCGCTTTGCGCGGTAGAGGAACTAATCGGTTTGGCTGATGTTATTCAGGTAATGACTGTCCATCCTGGACTTGGCGGACAGAAGCTCATCTTGAGCCAGTTGGACAAAATACGCAGGCTTCGTCAACTGCTGGATGAAAGAGGATTAAGCACGCTGATTGCAGTCGACGGCGGCATCAATACTTCTACTGCACCAGAAGTGGTGGCTTGCGGAGCGAAGATATTAGTATCAGGCACAAGTATATATGGCAGTCCGCAATCAGTAAAGGAGAATGTAGAAAAACTCAGGGCCAGCGTCCACGGCTGCGATTAAGACAACAAGCTTGCCGCGTCAATGTCCACAACCCAGGTGACTCGCCCTTTGACTGTTTTCAGTATTTGTGCCGGTAGATGGCATGGCTGATACGGGCCTTCCAGAACTCTCTTTAATGTCTCGGCTTTTTCTTCGCCGCTAACAAGGAATACTATCTGCCGGGCGTTCGTGAGGACAGGAGGTGTCAGTGTCAGGCGGTATGAATTCAATGAAGGCACGAAGGTTGCAGCAGTCAGCCCTGACATTTCGCAGATAATATTCGACCTTGGAAATATCGAAGCTGTGTGTCCATCCTTTCCCATGCCTAGCAAGATCAGGTCGAATACCGGCATTTCCTGCGGCTTCAAGGCAAAAAAGCTGCTTATTTCGTCCGCATACTCTTTTGCTGCTGTGTTCGGATCGATTTCTCCCTTCCATCTGTGAATGTTCTCCTCCGGAATGTTAACCTGAGATAGGAGCAAGCTGGCAATCATTCCATAGTTGCTCTCAGGATCGTTTGGAGGAACGCAGCGTTCATCCGCGAAGAAAATGTGTGTGCTTTGCCAGAATTGCGCGCGGGAATAGCGCTTTGCGAGAAGCTGATACAGTGACCGGGGAGTCGAACCTCCTGAAAGCACGGCTGTAAACAGTCCTTTTTCGCTAACTGCCGTATTAGCTGCTCCCACAAATATGTCTGCGGCGCGTTCTGCCAGTTTGGCCTTCTCGACAACCACTAGTTGCGGTTCACTATCGTTCATAGTTCCACCAGCATGAATATTCACAATATAGATGCCTCAACCTTCAGAAATTGCCTCTATCTAACATTGTGCCCAGTCTCGGCATACAAGTATCTCTCAAGCATTTATCCGGCTTCATGTTTTAGAACATGATCAGCAGTAAATAATGACGCAAGATGAGTCTGGAATCGCGCTTGATAAAAAGAGAGATGACAAAGTTCAAATTGCAGCCAGTGCCTCCGTTTCGTCTGGACCTGACGGCGTGGGTGCTGCGCCGAGTTCCCAGCAATAAGATGGATCAGTGGGATGGGCAAACATACAGCAGGGTTCTTGTTGTGGATGGAAAGCCTGTAGAAGCATCTCTCGTCCAAAAAGGAACACTGGAAGCGCCGTACATCACTGTGACTCTGACGGGGCCAGGCGCAGTTATCGGGAACAAACCTGAGGTTGAACGTATCTTGACGAAGATGCTTGGACTCGATATTGACCTGTCCGGCTTCTACAAACTGGCTCATTCTGATGCTCGCTTATCGGCTCTTGCAGATCGCTTTTCCGGTTTCAAGCCACCCCGTTTTGCCTCAGTATTCGAAGCACTGGTAAACGGGATTGCATGTCAGCAGATTTCTCTGATTGTGGGAATAACGCTTCTGAACCGCTTATCAGAGGCTTACGGCCTGGCTGTCGGCAAGCACCACGCATTTCCTCGTCCAGAGGATTTGGCTGATGCCTCAGTAAAGGCTTTGAGAGGTCTTGGTCTCAGCGAACGCAAGGCAGAGAACATTCTTGCCATATCCAGTTCCGTAGTAGAAGGACAACTTGACCTGGATGCCCTGGAACAAATGGATAATGACCGTGTTGTGAGCACTCTCTGCAGCATCCGTGGCGTGGGACGTTGGACATCCGAATATGTTGCGCTTCGTGGATTAGGGAGGCTGGATATCTATCCCGCAGATGATGTAGGCAGCCAGAACAAGTTCCAACGGTGGCTGGGAATGAGTAAACGGCCAGATTATCAGGAGGTTCATCAGGTTATTGACAAGTGGTCGCCCTACAGAGGACTTATCTACTTCCACCTTCTCCTGGACAGTCTGGAGCAACAAGGGCTTTTGTCCCTTCCCTATTCAGACAATTGACTGGAAAGCCTTCGAGGAGGACTGTAATGAACAGCGCGCAAATAACCTTGAGATTTCTGTTTGGAGATTGAGATGAATGAAGAACAACGACCAAGGATGATCATATCGTCCTTATGGCTGCAGATATCTGTGCTCACATTCTTGTTTGGGTTTGGGGTACTTGGCTTTCTGGCAGCCTACATCTACGCTGAAAGCCCACCCATTCCTGATAAAGTTCTTGGGGCTGATGGAACAGTTCTGTTTACTGGGGCAGATATTATGTCCGGCCAACATTTGTTTCAGAAATACGGACTCATGCAGTTCGGTTCACTCTTCGGGCACGGAGCCTATCTTGGGCCTGATTTTACAGCGCAGTATCTTCACCAGGCATCGAGCGCAGCCGTGGATTTCTATCGAAGTCAAGGTCAGCCATTACCTATTGCACGTGACCGAGCAAGGAATGAGTTCAAGCAAAATAACTACGACGCCAACAGCAAGATTTTGACTTATACACCAGGGCAGGTACATGGCTTCGAGCAGCTTTACCAGTTTTACCAAAGCTACTTCGGACCAAAACAGCCTCAAACAGATTTACGAAGACCGATAATCCTTAATAGGAAAGAAATTCATTATATTACCGCTTACTTTTCTTGGGCAGCGTGGGTTTCTTCAACCAACCGGCCTGGTAAAAACTACTCTTACACAAACAACTGGCCTGCAGAACCTCTTGTCGGCAATTATCCCACTTCTGATGCGTTCATTTGGAGCGTATTCAGCCTTGTAGCGCTTCTTGGCGGTACTGGCCTCGTACTCTTTGCATTCGGCAGGTATAAGGAATTAGGCTGGCATCGTTCTGAAGAAGAAACCCCTGAAGCCATCGCCCGCTTCAGACCTCCTGAATTAGTCAAGTTGACACCAGCACAGCGGGCCACAGCCTGGTATTTCCTGGTCATGTCGGGACTCTTTCTTGCACAGGGATTGCTCGGTGGAGCGAACGCGCACTATCATGTTGAGCCGGGAGGCTTCTACGGATTGAATATTTCCAGTTGGTTCCCGTACAACCTCACTCGTATGTGGCACGTGCAGCTTGCAATTCTGTTCGTCGCTACATCATATATGGCTATGGGAATATTTCTTGCTCCTATGATTGCGAGAAGAGAGCCTAAGCATCAGGACAAGCTCGCTATAGCCTTGTTCGGTGCTGTGGTGCTCGTCGCTGTGGGAAGTCTCTTAGGCGAGGCCGCAAGCCTGAAGATGTTGTTCAGTCCTGACGGCCCCTGGTGGTGGATTGGAACTCAAGGCTGGGAATATCTCGACTTGGGGAGACTCTGGCAGATTTTGCTCACTATCGGGCTTGCAATATGGGTTCTCATCCTTATAAGAGGACTTCGCCGCAGACTTCAGACTGAACACCCTGGCAACATGCCGTTTCTTTTCCTCTACAGCGCCATCTCGATTCCGGTATTCTATGCCGCAGGAATGCTGTTCGGCAAGATGTCGAGCTTCGCTATTGTGGACTTTTGGCGATTCTGGGTTGTCCACCTTTGGGTTGAAGACTTCCTTGAGCTGTTCACGACTATCATGGTTGCCTACATATTCGTGCTGCTTGGTGTTGTAAGGGCGACTACAGCAACCAGAGTCATATATCTCGACATCATACTTTACTCGGTCGGTGGAGTAATCGGCACGATGCATCATCTCTACTTCAGCGGCGCACCATCTGCACATATGGCACTTGGCGCTTTCTTCTCAGCAATGGAAGTAATTCCGCTTATGCTGCTTACTTACGAGGCGTGGCATTTTATGCAACTCGGGAGCTACCGACAGGAGGATTGCGCTATGTGCACACCATCGGGAGGATTTCCACATAAATGGGCGGTCATGTTCCTGATTGCCGTCGGGTTTTGGAACTTCCTCGGTGCTGGCGTCTTTGGATTCCTGATCAATCTGCCAATTGTGAGCTACTATGAGATCGGCACTCAGTTTACGGCAAACCACGCACACGCCGCACTTATGGGTGTATACGGTATGTTGGCTATCGGGTTCTTTATGTTCGTCGCCCGCTACTTTATTCCCCCTGACCAAAAGAGCGAACGCGCGATGAAAGTCTCATTTTGGAGTCTGAATATCGGTTTGGCATGGATGGTCTTCGTGAATCTTGTGCCTGCCGGTGCATACCAACTCATCGACAGCTTTCAAAATGGCTATTGGCACGCACGGCAGCCAGAGTTTTTTGCCCAGTCGAGCATGAGGATCATAGAGTGGCTCAGGATCCCTGGGGATGTTCTTTTCATTGTTGGCGGGATCTTCCCAGTTGTGTATCTTGCTATCAGAGTGTGGATAGAGCGCAACAGATACGGCCGTGTCGAAGCCGAAGCAGAGACTGAAAGGTTGATCCAAATATATGAAGAGGGATAGCACTGTAACTTTTCCTATCTGTCATAAAAATTCCTGCCTTTTCACAACGTGAAGGAGAACTGACGATGGATTCACTCATAAAAGAAGGAGACTGTGTCAAAATCCCTGACGGCCGGATAGGACGAGTGCGCGAGGTAACAGAAAAGCAAGTCAAGGTCCGTGTCCGCCGGAAAACAAGCAACACACATCAGTTTCTGCTGTTTACGCCGGATGAACTGGAGCAAGTCGAGTGCCCGGCAGGATGGATGAGCCCGGAGGGCTACAACCGCTATCTTGAGGCCACGCTGGCAAAGATGCAGGAGCGGAAAAAGAGCCGGTCTCAAGAATAGCGCCGCTAATCCAACCTGTATAGCAGCCATCCTCGATCTGAGAGCAAAGATGATGCACCTATGCCGTTTTGCAGCCCATCCCGTCACGGTAGTGCTATTGATGGCAAGCAAATACTGGGTAATAGCAGGATATGCTGAGACAAAAGTAGTGATTAAAGTGATGGAGACACACGTTGGAGGATAACTTGATGGGAGATAACAACCCTCTGGATAATCTGTGCGTGAATACAATCCGCTTTCTGGCAGTCGATGCTGTACAGAAAGCCAATAGTGGGCATCCAGGGCTGCCTATGGGCGCGGCGCCTATGGCTTATGTGCTTTGGACACGTTTTCTGAAACACAATCCTGCAGACCCAGATTGGTTCGATCGCGACCGGTTTGTCCTATCTGCAGGCCATGGATCGATGCTTCTCTATGCGCTGCTCTATCTTACTGGATACGACCTACCGTTAGAACAGATCAAACAGTTTCGGCAATGGAATAGTATGACGCCTGGACACCCTGAGCGAAACATTGCTCCTGGAGTGGAAGTGACTACAGGCCCATTAGGCCAGGGGGTAGGAAACGCAGTAGGAATGGCAATCGCGGAAGCCCATCTTGGCGCACGGTTCAATCGCCCTGGTCACAAGATAATCGACCACTTCACTTATGCCCTCGTAAGTGACGGTGACCTGATGGAGGGCGTTGGATCGGAGTCTGTATCGCTGGCGGGACATCTGAAGCTGGGCAAGCTGATCTGCCTCTACGACAACAACCACATCACTCTCTCGGCCTCAACAAAGCTTGCGTTCACAGAAGACCAGGCGAAACGGTTTGATGCTTATGGCTGGCACACCAAATCGGTCGATGACGGCAACGACCTTAACGCCATCGAGCAGGCAATCCGAGAGGCACAGGCGGAAGTAGATCGTCCATCACTTATCTTAGTCCGAACGCATATTGGTTATGGCTCTCCGCACAAACAAGACACATTTGAGGTGCACGGTTCACCGCTCGGAGAGGAAGAAGTCAAACTAACTAAGCAAAATCTGGGCTGGTCGTTGGAGCCGCCGTTCTATGTTCCCCAGGATGCCCTCGATCATTTCCGGCAGGCGCTTGAAAAGGGCAAACGAGACGAAGCAGAGTGGAGAGAAAGATTCTCAGAGTATGAAAAAGCATTTCCTGATACTGCTGCGGAGTTGAAGCAGATGTTGAGAGCTGAGCTGCCGAAGGACTGGGACAAGGACATTCCCAGTTTTCCTGCTGATGAGAAAGGCATAGCCACACGCGTCGCATCAGGAAAGATACTCAATGCCATCGCGGCAAAGGTTCCGCAGATCATAGGGGGATCGGCAGACCTGAACCCCTCGACACATACTGCACTGCTCGGAATGGGCGACTTCCAGCATCCATCTGCTATGCCGGAAAGTATTCAAGGCGCTGTGGGAGGCGGTTTAAACTACGGGGGACGCAACATTTCCTATGGCGTGCGGGAACATGGGATGGGTGCTATCACGAACGGCCTTGCGTCACACGGTGGGCTGCTGCCGTACTGCTCTACATTCCTGATCTTCACGGACTACATGCGCCCTCCGATGCGGCTTGCAGCGCTGTCCGACCTTCATGTAATCTACGTACTCACACACGACAGCATCGGGCTTGGCGAGGACGGCCCTACTCATCAGCCTGTTGAGCAGCTTGTAAACCTGCGCGCCATACCTCGCATGGTCGTTATTCGCCCATGCGACGCCAACGAAACTGCAGTCGCATGGCGCGTTGCCGTTGAGACACCAGACAGACCCGTTGCACTGATACTAACCAGGCAAAACGTTCCTACCCTCGACCGAGAGCGTTACGCTTCCGCTGAAGGACTACGCCGTGGGGCTTATGTGCTAATGGATTCATCAGACGGCGAACCGGAGTTGATCCTCATTGCTTCGGGATCAGAGGTAAGTCTTATCGTCTCAGCACAGGAGCAGTTGATGAAGGATGGTATCCGAGTACGCAGCGTTTCGATGCCGAGTTGGGAACTGTTCGAGGCTCAACCTCAGGATTACCGCGACTCGGTGCTTCTACCTTTAGTACATGCGCGACTGGCAGTAGAGGCAGGCTCGCCGCAAGGATGGTGCTGCTATGTTGGTGACGCTGGAGATGTCATCGGATTGGATCATTTCGGCGCATCCGCTCCCGGCAAAACAGTTATGTCGGAGTTCGGTTTCACTGTGGAGAACGTCATAACGCGGGCATTGAACCTCTTGGAAGGAAAGGGAAAGGTATAGCAATGCGGATAGGAATTGCTGCTGATCACGGTGGATTCGAGTTGAAGGAGCGCCTTATCACCGAGTTGAAGACTCTGGGGCATGAGATAACAGACTTCGGAGCTAATGAGCTTGTGCCGGATGACGACTACCCTGACTTTGTCGTGCCGCTTGCAAAGGCTGTTGCGGAAGGGAAGGTAGAACGGGGAATTGCTGTATGCGGCAGCGGCGTAGGGGCTGCAATTGCCGCAAACAAAGTGCCCGGAGTGCGTGCTGCACTTATACACGATTGTTTCTCAGCACACCAGGGCGTGGAAGATGACGATATGAACCTTATATGTCTGGGAGGAAGAGTTACAGGCTATAACCTGGCGCTGGACCTGGTCAAGACATTTCTGGAAGCACGATTTGCTGAGGAAGACCGTTTTCAGCGCCGCCTCAGAAAGATAACCGATCTGGAATCTGCCAGATGACACGGTAGTGATTTGTATTGATGATTGCCCACTGTTCGTGAGTTAGCAAGGGATCTCGGTATCCAGAGCATTGACTCAAAGAGATCCGGAGAGTCTTGGCATCTCGATGTAAAGGAGATGATAAGTTGCCTGAACAGTTCGACATAGGAATAGTAGGACTGGGAGTGATGGGCCGGAACTTCGCCCTGAATATAGGCGATCACGGTTTCTCGGTCATTGGGTATGACAGGAATATCAGCAAGCTGCAGGATTTGCGTCTGGCAGCAGGAGAGCGCAAGGTGCTTGCGGTAGAGAGTATCGAACAGCTTGTTGGTATGCTGAAAGTTCCGCGCTCAGTGATGATGCTGGTTCCTGCCGGGCCGCCGGTCGATGCAATCATTCAGGAGGTGTTACCATTTCTGGAGCCTGGTGATATGTTCATCGATGGAGGCAACTCTCACTTCACCGACACCAACACTCGGGCACAGCACCTTATTAAAAAAGGAATATATCTGCTTGGAGTGGGCATCTCCGGCGGAGAGCATGGCGCCAGGTTCGGGCCTAGCTTGATGCCGGGAGGGGATAAAGAAGCATACGAGAGAGTGCGGCCAATTTTTGAGGCCGTAGCAGCCAAGGTGGATGGTGAGCCGTGTGTCAGGTACTTGGGGTCTGGCTCCGCCGGGCACTATGTCAAAATGGTCCACAACGGTATCGAATACGGTATCATGCAGCTCATCTCTGAGACCTACGACCTGATGAAACGTGGGCTAGGTCTGACGAATGACGAACTCCACTCTGTTTACGATCAATGGAACCAGGGAGAGATCAACTCCTATCTTATAGAGATAACATCTCGCATATTCACACGAGCAGATGACAAGACAGGGAAACGGCTTATCGATTTGATACTCGATGAAGCCAGGCAGAAAGGAACCGGAAAATGGGCTTCGCAGGATGCGATGGAGTTGCAGGTTCCTATTCCAACAATAGACTCCGCTGTTTCAGCAAGAGACCTGTCGGCATACAAGGCTGAACGGGAAGAGGCAAACCGGAAGCTGTCCGGGCCAGAGGCGGCTTTGAAAGAGGATCGAGACACCTTTCTAAAACAACTGCGGAACGCCTTCTACAGCGCAATGATTATCACGTATACGCAAGGAATGGCTTTACTTACGAGGGCTTCTCGTGAGTATCATTACAACCTGGTGCTTGAAGACATAGCCGCCATCTGGCGCGGCGGATGTATCATTCGCGCTGCTCTCCTCGAGCGGATTCGTACTGTTTACCAGGAGAATGCTGACCTGCCGAATTTGCTCCTTAGCGAGTTGGGAGAAGAAGTTGCACAGCGGCAGGACGATCTGCGCGGGGTCGTAGAATCTGCGGCCAGAGCAGGCATTCCTGCTCCCGCGTTCATGGCTTCTCTTGCTTACTTCGATGGTTACCGGAGCGCATGGCTTCCAGCCAATCTCATCCAGGCTCAACGAGACTACTTCGGCGCTCATACCTACGAGCGGGTGGATATAAAAGGCGTGTTCCATACCCAGTGGGAGCAGGGCTGAGGAGGTTGTGATGGCAGAACCGACGTTGCGGCCTGGCCCAGTTGTCCTGGTTATCTTCGGCGCTGGAGGCGACCTGAGTTGGCGGAAGCTGATACCGGCAATCTATAATCTGTTTCTTGACAAATGGCTGCCTGACGAGTTTGCAATTATTGGAGTGGATCGAAGAGAGATGAACCTGGAAGAGTTCCATGATCATCTTCTCGATGGAGTGAACAGGTTCTCGCGCCGCGGCAAAGCTGATCCCACAACCTGGAGTGATTTCACTTCTCACCTGGCAGCTTACATTTCAGCAGACTTAAGCGACCCAGCTATGTTCAACGCACTCAAAGGTATGCTTGCTGATTTCGACAAAGTATGGGACCGTAGAGCAAATTATGTATTCTATCTCGCCATACCGCCAACGCTCGTCCCGACTGTCTCAGAGCAGCTTGGGGCGGCTGGTCTTGCGCGTGAGCGTGACAGGGAGCGGATTGTTGTCGAAAAACCTTTCGGACGGGATCTTAAGTCTGCTCAAGAACTGAATGCAAAACTTAGATCGGTTTTCGACGAGTCTCAGATATACAGGATAGACCACTATCTGGGCAAAGAAACAGTCCAGAACATACTGGTGCTCCGATTTGCCAATGCGCTTTTTGAGCCGATATGGGATCGGCGTTATGTCGATAACGTGCAAATTACAGTCGCTGAACAGATAGGAGTTGAGCATAGAGGCCGGTACTATGAGCACGCAGGAGCCTTGCGAGATATGGTGCAGAACCATCTGATGCAGATCTTGTGTTACATCGCGATGGAGCCGCCTGTGTCGCTCGATGCCGACGAAGTCAGAAATAAGAAACTGGATGTGCTTCGAGCCATACGGCCTATCCGAAAAGAGGATGTGCTGAATTGCGCTGTTCGGGGCCAGTATGGGCCTGGGCACATAGACGGAAAAGATGTCATTGCCTATCGGCAGGAGCCTGATGTAGCACCTAATTCGAATACAGAGACGTTCGCTGCTCTCAGACTGTGCATCAACAACTGGCGATGGCGTGGGGTGCCGTTCTACCTGCGCACTGGCAAACGGATGGCTGAGGCAATCTCGACTGTCAGCATTCAGTTTCAGACGGTACCTCACCAGGCGTTCCCTGCATCGGCGCTTGAGCAGCCCTGGCAGCCCAATCGCCTGACTCTCGAGATTCAACCCGATGAAGGTTTCTGTCTGCATTTGCACGCCAAGCGCCCAGGGCTGCGTATCCTCCTGGAATCCGTAGACATGCGGCTTACCTACAAGGAAGCATTCAATATTGAGCCGCCGATGGCCTATGAGACGCTCCTGCTGGACGCATTGCGTGGCGACGCTTCACTCTTCATGCGCGCCGATCAGGTTGAGGAAGCGTGGTCCATCGTAGATCCGATCCTGGAAGTCTGGCAATCGTTTCCAGGAGGTTTTCCCAACTATCCTGCGGGTTCATGGGGTCCAGAAGCGGCGGATTCGCTGCTTCGCGTAGACGGACGAAGCTGGATACTGCCTGTCAGCCCTCGTGAAGATGCTGTGGAGCGTTGAGGACAATGATGCGCTCATCGTGCCGCAGATAGAATAAGGCCCATAGCCCTGTACCATGCCAGACAGCCTGCCTATATTCATGTTATCGGTTCATAAACCACTCCGAATTGCTCTATATAGTCTACTGCTCTGATCCGGAAGCGGCCAACTCGCCTATGTAGAAGATGACCGGATTCTTATTGTACCATCCATATAACTCGAAA
>JAKPFN010000141.1 GCA_029551395.1 Armatimonadota bacterium
ACAGCCTGCCTATATTCATGTTATCGGTTCATAAACCACTCCGAATTGCTCTATATAGTCTACTGCTCTGATCCGGAAGCGGCCAACTCGCCTATGTAGAAGATGACCGGATTCTTATTGTACCATCCATATAACTCGAAACCTTTCAGGCGTTTTATATCGACGCTTTTTCCAATGACATCCAAAGACCACTTCTCTGTCCTGCATTCATACGGCTCCAGCATGATGGTACGAAACTCAATGGCCTTTCCATCCAGGTCGTAAGCTTTGGCTTTGATTACCAACGGGTTAGCGATGGGATTATAAAAAGGTATAGATACATATTTGATGCTGCTCCAATCAGGATTTGAGAATGCTTTGGGATGCATAAACTGAACTTTGGGGAAGTCAGTTCTCATGTGGTATGTAACTACTGCACACTTGCCCAGCTTATCAACATCTGTGAGCTTTATATCAGCATTAATGGGTGTCCACTTATCAACATCTGCCTGAGATGTCCAACCGCACAGGACATCCTCAGGCTTAAACGATGGAACCTTCCACTGGTCTTCTCCAAATTGCTTGATTATACATTTACCAGTGTAACCTTTGTTTGCAGTCAGGATAACAGGCATACTTTCACCTTTGACTGGTATCTCCAGTTCAGCACGGATATACTTCTTCCCGGCTATTGGCTTGAAATTAACTGGTTTTGGTTTTGATTCACCAAATGAAATGGATGCCTTGGTACCAAGTTCGGCCCATATACAGACTGCAACTACAGGATGCCTTCTGACGACACCTTCGGGACGAAATGTCTTGAAGATAATCTTCGGGCCGCAGGTTATCGATTCTATCTCATACATTAAAGACTTTCGGACATACTCCAGCAACACGGCATCGGAACTCCAATCCATCAGAGAACCGCCTAACTTACCAACTATATCGGCGATGTGCGAGTGTGGATCGTATTCGGAATCTGACAGTTTCCAGGCATTGGCAAGACGCTTATAACGCTCTTGAAGAATGTAAAGAAGCTCATAGTCTTCAATGCCCTGCCGGATCATCTCTAGCCTGAGGCTGGGAATTGGATCGTCCTCGAAGGTCTTGCCGGGGTATATCAGATAGCCCTCGCCTGTGGCTCCAGCGATTGCAGATGAATCCTTCCAGAATGTATTTGACCAATACATGACTCCGTCAACGCGGTATAACGACTGGAACCATGATAATATGCGCGGTGAGACTGACGAGTCATTTATTAGATATGTGGGGAATGGGTGCTGCGGTTGACTGATAGCATGCCACCATATATGTTCACCCGCTTTCTGACGCTCTGAGCAAGCATATCGGTCATAATCCGCAAGTCCTGGACACCATATATCGACCGCCCCTTCGAGCGTTTCGTGAGGCTGCACGGTAAGAAGCCATTTTGCGTCCTTTGCCAATGAGTTGATAGTTTCACCGTATGTTTTGCATTCAGGGAACTGCTCCAACCCAGGTTCATCCATAGTGTAGATGTATCCCTTTTTAAGCCATCCTTTTTTTCTCAAGTAATCGAACAGCTTCTTTGCGTCTTCGGATTCACCGGTATATGGAATGCGGAAAGACGTTATCCTGCGGTCGTTGAGGTATTTGCCTGCTTCTTTGGAATCGAGTGCGACCGGGATTTCACTGGGCGAGAGCCTGTAGTCAACAAGAAACCAGTAATACCGTTCCATCATTTTCTGATAATCAGGTGAACCTGGAGTGATTCCGTAATGGTCGGCGCAGGTCCTGCCGCATATATCGAATGCTGATACTAAATGATTTTCGACAGGAAGTGTGATATCCCGGACATTTAGTTGGACAGGAATGCTTTCTATGGCACCATCGATATTGACAGTGACCTTCCCTGTATAATTTCCGGGCTTCGCTGATTTAGGGACATATATGTTGACCCAGACCATCTGGGACTTACCTTCTTCTATGCTGAATTTATCGGGCATTGGAAGAAGAGCATCAGGATAAAAACCGTTGACATACTGACTGTTCGTGGAATCAGTGACTTCGATATAGTGTGCAAGGCGGGTTTGGATGTTTGATGCAGCGATGGTGTGGTTTTTTGATTTGAGAGCGGAGGTCTGCAGACTAACAGATGATATGGGGCTGTCAGCTCTGATTATTATCTGGAATGGTTCATACTCATTACGTACAGAGCAGAGATCAACCGGTATGCTTTTTGCTGGTATCTCGGTCTGCAGATACTTACTCGTGCCCGGAACTGTAAATATCCGATATTTTCCGGTTGAGGCATCTGCGATAGTCCCACAGAGTAACATTAGAATCGATAAAAAACCAAAAATACTTTTCATAGCAGCCTCCATTTTACTCAAAGATACATTTTTTTATTATAGTACATGCTTCATGACTCCTCTATTACAAGGATGTTGCTAAATATTGCTGAGGAAATGACTGCGATGGAAAAATAATGATACCTGATTACTTTTATAGATTAAAGAAGCGGATATTACGTGTGAATCAGCGTATTACAATGCCTATTTGAGGCCATAATCGGCACTACGAATCAGCAATTATCTTCAGTAGACTCAGATAACGCTAGTCAGGTAGAATAAGCCGGAGGATTTATAACAGTATGCTTTCAAGCTGTCCTGCCGAGTTCCATCCGGCTATCGATAAATGGTTTACTGAAAAGTTCGGTCAGCCGACTCAACCGCAAAAGTTGGGATGGCCTCTCATCGGCAGAGGCGTAAATACGCTTATCCTTGCGCCAACCGGTTCAGGAAAGACACTTGCAGCGTTCCTTGCGGGTATAAACAGAGTCATTCTTGACCTTGTCTCTGGTCAAAACACTGAAAGCGGAGTGGAAATCCTCTATATATCACCTCTTAAAGCTCTTAATTACGACATAGAGCGCAACCTGATGTCTCCACTCTCGGAAATCAGTGAGACTGCAAAGGCTATCGGCTGTCCAATACCTGAAATCACAACTGCCGTTCGCACCGGGGACACTCCTGCAAACGAACGCAGGAAAATGCTCAAAAAACCTCCGCATATACTGATTACAACACCCGAATCGCTTCACATTATGCTTACATCATCCGCACGGAAGATGCTGGAAACAGTGCGGTATGTGATTGTAGACGAAATTCATGCCCTCTGCCCAAATAAACGCGGCGTCTTTTTATCCGTGCTTCTGGAAAGGCTTGAGAATATATGCATAAACTCGCCTGTCAGGATTGGCCTATCTGCAACACAGAAACCGCTTTCGGAAGTGGCTCGGTTCCTTGGCGGATTCAACGATGATGGAGAACCGCGTCATGTCGAGATTGTCGACACCGGTATGCGAAGGCAGATCGACCTGAAAGTAGTCTGCACATGCGAAGACCTGCGGCATCCTGAAGACGGCTCAGTCTGGCCTTCAATATACCGAAGACTGCTGGATCTGATCCGTATGCATAAGTCTACGATCATATTCGCTAACACACGGAGGGTTGTTGAAAAGCTGACTCTTGCAATAAACGACCTGGCAGGAGAAGAAATAGTAAGACCTCATCATGGCAGCATATCGGCAGATCTTCGGAGAAAAACGGAAGCTGCGCTCAAGAACGGTTCACTGAAAGGTGTTATAGCTACTGCAACACTGGAACTTGGAATTGATATGGGCGCAGTCGAACTCGTGTGCCAGATTGAATCTCCCAAAGAAGTCTCGCGGGGGTTGCAAAGGGTTGGAAGAGCGGGACACGTTCACACTGCAGTAAGTAAAGGCCGAATTCTTGTTAAGACCAATCCCGATTTAGTCGAAGCTGCGAGTATTGCCAAAGGTATGCTTGAGGGAGATGTCGAGCCGATAAGCGTGCCGAAAAACTGCCTGGATATTCTAGCCCAACAGACTGTTGCTATGGCTGCAGTCGAAGATACTAACTGGGCGGATGTTTTCCATACTGTAAAACGCACTTATACATTCAGAGAGCTTTCGGAAGAAGCATTCAACCTGACACTTCAACTGGTAACGGGCAGATATCCTTCCAAGGCATTCAGAGACCTGAGAGCAAGAGTCTCTTTCGACAGGATTACCGGCCGAATATCACCTTTGCCTGGTTCGCAGCGGTTGGTGATATCAAATGGCGGAGCTATTCCTGATACGGGTGAATATGGTGTTTATCTTGCTGAAGCACGTGTAAAAATCGGGGAGCTTGACGAGGAGTTCGTGTATGAGTCTCGTGAAGGCGACACGTTTTCTCTGGGCACAAGCAATTGGAGGATTCAGAGGATTGAAGCTGACAGAGTGATTGTCACGCACGCATCTCCACTTCAGGCACGCATGCCTTTCTGGAAAGGCGAGAATGTTCCCAGGTCGGCCCGTTCTGGCAGAAGAATGGGTGAGATGCTGCGGAAAATTGCCGAAATGGGCGATGATGCGCCGAAATGGGTGCTTGAGAATCTTCCTGTCGATATGCGGACGGCAGAGAATCTTTGCGGATTTATCAAAGTGCAAACAGGGATAACAGATAAGTCCGGTCTTCCAACTGATAAGCGTATTGTGCTGGAAAGCTTCAAGGATGAACTCGGCAGCACGCGCATTGCACTGTTGAGTGTTTTCGGAGGGAGAATCCATCATGCCCTGCGTATTGCCTTTTCAGCGTTGATGAAAAGGGAGCTTGGAGTAGTCCCGGAGACTATCAGCAATGATAATGGGATTTTGTTCAAGTTGCCTGAAGGAGATGATCCGCCTCCATTTGCACTCTTCAAGAAGTTAACACCGGAACTTGCGCAAGAGCTTATCGTCGAAGATCTGCCGGATACGGCTCTTTTCGGCCTGCGTTTTAGACAGAATGCAGCTCGAGCGTTACTACTACCGGGGCCAGGTATCGGTAAACGGACGCCGCTCTGGCTTCAACGTCTGAAGGCGAAGGATTTATTGTACATCGCCAAGTCATTCGATGGTTTCCCGATTGTCGTCGAAACACTGAGAGAATGTTTGCAGGATTATCTGGAGCTTGATGAGCTTCAAGAAATACTCCGACAGGTGCAGTCAGGTGAGATCGAATTGAGCATAATAGAGCGGCAGACACCATCTCCGTTCACAGCAACAATGCTTTTCGATTTCCAGATGATATACCAATACGAGTGGGATACGCCCAAGGCTTTAGCGAAAAAGCGGAATGCCCCGGCTGAACGCAGACTAGTCCATGAATTGATTGATGGCAAGGTCAACCGGATGCTCGACGAGCGTGCAATATCTGACCTGGACAATCAACTTCAAGGTAAGGGAGAACGTAATCGCGCTCGGACGTCGGAAGAACTATACGAACTTGTGAGGCAATTGGGAGATATTCCCGAAGAAGATGCCGCGCTCAGATGCGTCGAACCTGAGATGCTGGAAATGTTGATAGAAGAAGGCAGGATTGTGCGGGTTACTCTTCCTGATGCGCAACATCCTGACAGGCTTGTGGCATGCGATTATCTGGATGAGTATCTTCAGGCAGCTTCGAATGATGATTCGCGGTATGACGCTTTCGCCGATATTATCGAAAGGCACATATCGAACAGAGCTGTTGTTGTCCCGCTCGATATCTCCGCAGATTATGGTCTGCCGCTTGAGTTTGTGATGGACATCGTTAACAGAATCGCACTGCAAGGCAGCCTTATAGAAATTACTCCTTCGCCCGACAATCAGAAGGCGCGCTGGGTACATCCTGACAACCTGGAGATAATCTACAGGCGCACCCTGGCAATGCAGAAGCTGGAGGCAAAACCTGCTTCTCAGGAACAATACCAGGCATTTCTACTAAAATGGCAGCATTTACATCCTGAGAACAGGCTTCACGGCCAAGATGGTGTCCGCAAAGTGCTGCAGCAGCTTGAGGCTGTCAGAATTCCTTATTCTGTGTGGGAGCCGGATGTTCTTGCGCGAAGAGTTGAGAAGTTTCAAGTCGACCAGATAGACAATCTGTGCAGTTCTGCGGAATTTGTCTGGGTAGGTGAATCGGCAAATGTAAGGAAACCTGGCAGCGTTGCGTTTCTTGCAAGAGAAGGTCTTAGGGAACTCTATTTGCTGATGTATAAAAATAAGACTGATAGAAATGTCTCCGAGGAGGTAGACGCTGTATACAGAACGTTGAAAAACCGTGGAGCCTCCTTTGCAATTGACCTTGTTCTTGAGACGGGTTATGATTCGCGTATTGTGCAAAATGCTCTGTGGGAAATGATCTGGTCAGGAGATGTCACGCATGACTATTTCAAAATCCTCAGGTCTGGCAAACCAACTGCCATATCACGTCTAAAACAGGAGCAAATTTCTCCAAGAGTAGTCGATAGACGGCAGTACTATAGAGCAAGGGCCCGTATTGCCAGGACATTTGCACATCCGCCTAGCGCAAATCCCGGCAGATGGATGCTTCTTTCTTCATTAGGCAGCTATGAGGTCAATGAACAGGATTCTCTAGAGATTTATGCACGGATTCTACTGGAGCGGTACGGTATTGTCTCAAAGGGAATTGTCTATAAAACAGGCGAGATCGATGTCGTATGGAACGATTTGTATGAGATATACCAGCGAATGGAATTGTCGGGAGAGATTGAACGAGGTTATTTCGTCGATGGGTTGGATGGTGCACAGTTCGGTTTACCCGAAGCTGTAGATGAATTGCCTGGCAGGTCGAGGGTAGGATTGCTCACTTCCAGGGTTGATGATTGTCCGGTGCTCATCAACTCCTGCGATCCTGCATATTTATACTCAGCAACAGGCCCATTCGATGCCGGATTCCATAGGATGAACAGATTACCTTCTAACTATGCAGTCCTTTGTGGCGGCAGACCTGTGCTTACACTAGAACTCGGCTCCGGCACACTGAGAATGAGCGAAGACATCGATGAAACGGATATGCCTCGGTTTATTTCGGTCCTTACTCAGCTTTTAGACAGTCCCTGGCCGATTCGGCCATACCGAAAGGTAGAAATATCGTCATTCGGCGCGCAACCGGCCGTAGGCAGTCCGATAGATGCCATCCTGCGTTCTTGCGGATTTGAAGCAGAGAACGACAGGTTTGTACTCAGCATCGTCAGGCAGTAAAAGCAAGATTTTTCAAGCAAAATCACATTATTTAATTGAGAATATTGCTCTGACAGCAGCATTTCCTCTGCTATTCCTCACTAATCTGCCTGCATTCTCTTAAATTAGGCTTAAGACCACACGTCATAGTTGACTATTACTAGCCATAATGCCCGTTAACTCCGATAAACTCAACAATATTTGGTAATTTTCGACTTAATACTTGCATGTAATTATTTATGTGATATACTACAGTACGTATGTGACAGGGAAGCGTATAGATACCTTCAGGGACGTTCTACAGGGGGAAAGGAAAATGAGAAGGTTTGCTCTATTACTTCTAATGTTTATGGTATTCATGATCGCATTCGGTGTTACGGCAGCTCCCGAATTGTGGTCTGCACATTACAATAACGAACTGAATGGAATAGACTATGCCCAAGCAGTCGCTACAGATCCAAGCGGCAACGTTTATGTTACTGGAACCAGCGAAGGCAATGGCAATTTCGATTACTACACAATCAAATACAATATGCACGGCACCAAGTTATGGGAAGTCAGATATGACGGGCCAGGATACGGCCGTGATTCTGCCAATGCAATAGCGGTAGATGACCGTGGCAATGTCTATGTTACCGGTGAAAGCTCTGGATTAGACACAGCCGGCGATTACTGCACAATCAAATATGACACCAACGGAAGCCAACTATGGGTAGCAAGGTATAACGGGCCGGTAAGCGCACAGGATTGTCCCAACGCCATAGCTATAGATAGTAATGGTAATGTCTACGTCACGGGTTTCAGCGCTGGCATTAATAGTTACGACTACTGCACTATTAAGTACGATCCCAACGGAAATCAACTATGGGTAGCAAGATACGACGGTCCGATACATGGATACGACGACGCCAGTTCATTAGCATTAGATAATAACGGCAATATCTACGTCACCGGCCGCAGCACCGGTGTTGACGATAGTTTTGACTACTGCACTATCAAATACAGCACAAATGGAGCTTTTCTGTGGGAAGCCAGATACAACGGCACTGGAAATCATACGGATACTGCAGAAGCAATAGCTGTAGATAGCTACGGAAATGTTTATGTCACAGGGGGCAGCTATGGCATTGACACTTACTTCGACTATTGCACTATCAAATATGACACATATGGAGTCGAGCAATGGTGCGAAAGATATGACGGAGAAAACAAACTCGACACTGCCCGAGCAATTGCTGTAGACATCTACGGCAATGTTTATGTGACAGGTAGTATTACTCGCAGCACCACCGGAGCAGACTATTGCACTATCAAATACTCGAGCAGCGGGATTATGCTCTGGGAAGAAAGATACAATGGGCCTGGAAATTGGGCAGACAACGCCCGGGCAATAGCACTGGACAATAACGGCAACGTTTATATCACAGGTGAAAGCATAGGTATCGATTCTGGCACTGACTACTGCACAATCAAGTATTCTAACAACGGAATCAAACTCTGGGATGCAAGATACGATGGCATCAGTAGCGAAAACGATAATCCCACTGCAATAACTGTAGACAATAATGATAATGTATATGTCACTGGTTCAAGCAACGGTTATGTCGCATCCTGCCCTGATTACTGCACAATCAAGTATTCCAGCGATGGAACCCAGCTTTGGGAGGCAAGATATTCCGGACTTTTAGGAGGCGATGATTCCGCTTATGCGATAGCTACAGATAACAACGGTAATATTTACGTAACTGGTCACATCTATACTCACACTGGTTATTATGACTACTGCACAATCAAATACAACTCATCTGGCGATCTGCTCTGGGTAAAAACTTATAATGGACCTGCAAACGATCAAGATTTTGTTCAAGCAATAGCTGTAGATGACGATGGGAATGTATATGTTACAGGCGGAAGTACCGGAGTATCAAGCAAATTGGATTTCTGCACTATCAAGTATGATACCAATGGAAATGAGCTGTGGGTTGCCAGGTATAATGGGCCTCTAAATCAGAATGATAGCTCTCATGCAATAACAATAGATGGCAGCGGAAATGTCTATGTTACTGGCGTGACTGCTTCCGATATCCTCAACGATTACTGCACTATCAAATATGATAAGAATGGAAATGAGCTGTGGGTTGCAACATATAATGGGCCTGCAAATGGAAGCGATGTAGCTTACGCAATAGCTGTAGACGATCATGACGATGTCTACGTCACAGGTTCCAGTTATACTACAGATGACGACCTCGACTACTGCACAGTTAAATACTATTCCAGTGGAGTTCAAGCCTGGGTATCTACCTTCGGCGGGTCTGGAAACACAAATGATTCTGCCTTTGCAATTGCCCTTGATAACTACTTGAATGTCTACGTTACAGGTTCGATTCATAATGGCACCAACACCGACTACTGCACCATTAAATATAATTACCTTGGAGTCCAACAATGGGTAGCAATATATGATGGTCCGGGAAATGGATATGATAGTGCTCGCGCATTGGCTGTAGATAACAGAGGCGTCTACGTTACTGGTAATGCCTACAACTATCATTCTTGCTGCTGCACCATTATGTATGATGCTCTTACTGGAAACCAGAATTGGATAGCGCTTCACGACATACCAGAAAACTCTAACAGTTATGCCAATTCATTAGATTTGGACTCTGTGGGTAATGTCTATGTAGCTGGTCTTATTTTTTCTGTAGATAGGACTGATTGCTGTACTATTAAATACGACAACAGTGGAACAGAGCTGTGGGTAGCAACATACGACGGACCTGCATCCGGCAACGATTTCCTTAATGCCATAGTCGTTGATAACAGTGGAAATGTCTATGTTACAGGTGGCAGCACAGGTATCGAAACAGGCACTGATTTCTGCACATTGAAGTATGACGGCATTCCACCGACTGGTTCGATATATATAAACTCAGAGGATCCTTGCACCACATCAGCCTCTGTCACGCTTAA
This sequence comes from Armatimonadota bacterium, assembly GCA_029551395.1. Lineage (GTDB taxonomy): Bacteria > Armatimonadota > UBA5829 > UBA5829 > DTLH01 > JAKPFN01. The sequence goes on from JAKPFN010000141.1 coordinate 10,004, forward strand.
TATCTTGGCATTAGATAGCAATCCGCACTCCTCTATCAAGATGAGGTTCTCAAATGACCACAAGAACTGGACCGAGTGGGAAGACTATTCCACAACCAAACAGTGGACACTCTCCCAATCTCAAAGCAACGGCAATCGGACCGTCTATGTCCAGTTCAAAGATGATATGGGCAACATCTCCCAGACCTACAGTGATGATATACACCTGATGTATCCCGGTAACTGGGCTGAGACTCTTGATTTTGGGTTTAGAGAGATCGGAGAGGCCATCGCAGTAGATACATCAGGCAATGCTTACATTGCTGTTGGCTTGTATCACGATATATTGGAATTCATAGCTATCCTCAAAATCGACACTTCAGGCGAAATCGTATGGAACATACCTTACAGTGGGGCAAACAGGAGAAACTGCACTCCATTAGACATAGCTCTGGACTCAACAGGCAATATCTACGTCCTCGGCAAGGTTTACACGGAAACGAGTGGATCAGATGATGATTATCTGATCTTAAAGTATAACTCCAACGGTGATTTACAATGGGAAAGGATCTATGACGGTTCCATTGGCGGATTAGATATTCCTGTGGACATGGCTGTTGATCCATCGGGTGATGTTTACGTAACAGGCTATATTGCTGCAGGTGACGCATATCAGTGCGCTACAGTCAAGCTCGATACCAACGGCAACTGGCTGTGGGAAAGCCGTTACTTCTACATTAGCAATGATAAACCGTCTGCACTGGCCGTTGATGCATATGGAAATGCTTACATAACAGGCAGGAGCTGGAACGGTGCTGATTATGACTGCTTTACAATAAAATACCGCGATTCAGATGGATATGCACTCTGGGCTGCACGTTACGCTGGTGAGAGTGACTCACATGAGATGGCGCTTGCAATAACTGTTGACCTCTATGGTAACACTTATATCACAGGGAATAATGGCGGTGGGTTCATTACCATCAAGTATGACTCCAACGGCACACAACAGTGGGTTCGAGACTATGGTTATTCCTCCAGAGGCCCTGTGAATATGCGAATCTGCAATGGGCCTTATGGCAATGTTTATGTCGCTGGCAGCCAGGCTACTCCTGATTCCTCACACTTATCTCCTACGTGCAAAGTCTTGAAATATTCTGCAGATGGCACTTTAATTTGGTCAACGGATTGCTCATCTGTGTATGGCAGAGTCCAATATCTCAGTGATATGTTTGTTGACTCATCAGGAAACGTTTATGTTACAGGTTTGTGTGATGCTCTGGTTATTGTGAATCTCTACGATGCAGCTACTATGAAACTTGACTCCAATGGTGAAATTCTCTGGGGCGATGTATTCAGCTTGTCAAAATCCTCGGTTGACGGAGCAATGGCACTTGCAGTCGCGCCCAATAGATTAGTCTATGTCGTAGGCACAACTATAGACTTGCAGTACGATCAGCAAGATATACTGTTCCTCAAATACGATGGATCAGATCCTACAGGGACAATCCAGATAAACGGTGGAGCAGTCTATACTACTGATGTAGATGTCATTCTTGATATCTCAGCAACCGATACGGGAACCGGGGTTTATGAGATGAGGTTTTCCGACAACGGTGCTATCTGGAATGAATGGGAATCCTATGCTGCAAATAAAATCTGGCCTCTGGTATCGTCTGACCCAGGAACAAAACTCGTATTCGCTCAGTTCAAAGACAGGATGGGCAACTTATCCCTGGTAGTTGGTGATACGATTTTCCTTGGAACTCCCATAACGATTGACCAGGCCAAATATTCCAAACCATCATCCAACGTTGTGCTTACAGGATTGGTGGTTTCAGCAGTTTTCCAAGATTGCGCTTACGCTCAGGACAGCAATATTCCGATGGGAATAAAGATTCAAGGCCGACAGCTACTGGCGATAGGCGATTGCATCGACATCTGCGGATCTATTGGAATGATCGGTTCTGAAAAAATAGTGTCTCCAAATGAAATCAAAGTGTACAGTTCTGATAACAGCTTGTTCCCTCTCGGAATGAACAACAAGAGCATTGGCGGAGGCGACTGGATGTATGACCCTATACTTGGCTATGGCCAAAAGGGTATTACAGGAGCAAGCGGACTGAATAACATCGGGCTTCTGGTCAAAACCTGGGGTAAAGTCACCAGTGTGGACCCTGTGACTCCGCCTGCAAAGCCTGCTTGGTTCACTATAGATGATGGTTCGGGAGTCGACCTGAAGGTAGCCATACCATCTTATATCGATCTACCTGTTATCGTTCCTAAAGAATATGTTGCTGTGACTGGTATAGCATCATGCGAGGAATCCGGGGATAATTTATTTAGATTGCTCAAGATAAGAAAACAGGATGATGTAACCCGGTTCTAGTGTTTTCTATCCTGATAATCCTTGACCAAATTAATAATTTTGAGAGCACGCGAAGGATATTTTTGTCAGTGGCTCTAACGGTAAGATAGGAATTCCATATTAACCAGGAATCTAAATATAGGAAATGTATTATGTTTTCAACAAAATTGCTCGTTGTTCTACTTGCGGCCTTGGTGGTTATTGGAACTGCCTCGGCCTCAGGTGCCGGAACTGTCAAAAATGTTTCCGGTAAGGTTTGGATCGACAATGTAGACAGACTCCAGTGGGGTAAAGGCCAGGATAATAGTTTCATCTCTGCTTTGACTGCTGCAATGCGTGCTATCGGTGAGGATGTTACTTATGAGTATCTTATGGGCGTCTCAGGTGCGGCGTTCAGAGTCCAGTTTTTACTACCGAGCGGCTGCCCAAGCTCGCCGGACGCCACATGCGGCTTCGATTGCAGTGTTACTGCGGCGAAAGCTCTGGGATATCCGTTAAACTTTATCGGCACAAGCGAAGATAAACCTGATGAAGTCAAAAAAACCAGAGCCGAGATTGTAGAAAGCATCGATAAAGGTAATCCTGTTCTTGCAATTAACCTCATCAGTGAAGCTGACTGGGGCGTGATCATTGGTTATACCAATGCTGGCTCAGATTTTCTCTGCTGGTCTTACTATGATAAATCATCGAGGATGTCGCTGGCTGAAAATTGGCCGTGGGCAGTAATTATCATAGGAAATAAGGATAAAGCTCCCAGCCGGAAAGCAAGTATTATCGAATCATTTAAAACCGCTCAAAAAGTCGCAGAAACAGAGAAATTCGGCAATTATGCCAGCGGTTATTCGGCTTTTGAAGCATGGATCAAACATCTGCAGAATGAAAAGGAGTTCAAAAAGCTTAAAGCCAGCGATTTAGGGAAATCTACCCATACAAATGCCTGGTGTTATAACAGTTTGATTGACTGCCGGGTTGCAGCAGTCAAGTATTTAAGGTCGATAAAGGGAGAATTGTCTCCATCCGCCGCGGAACATATATCTAAGGCAGCAGATATTTACGAGCAGGAGGTAAAATTGCTCGCTGCTGGATGGGATAATGCTCCGTATACCTGGCAGTTGGAAGAAGGCAAGTCTTGGACAGAGGATATGCGCAAGGCTGAAGCTGAAACGCTCAAAGCTGCTATGGAACTGGAGAAAAAAGCCATCTCTGAGATCAAAGCTGCACTGGCAGAAGCGACCAAATCTTGATGTGATCAATCTTCCAGCAACTGTCAGATTGGAACTCTATACAGAATTCAATCAGAATTGCTGGCTATCCTTTGGCTGCAGTATTGGAATAAAAAGCAGTGAGAATTGCACCAATACGCTCATTTTACATTGACATAAAACGAGTATATCTGGTATAATCCCATTGTTGTCGGTACCTGATATAAGGTAATCGAACATCGATGCTCCCCTGTAGCTCAACCGGCAGAGCGGCTGGCTGTTAACCA
>JAKPFN010000153.1 GCA_029551395.1 Armatimonadota bacterium
TATGGCGATTTACCTCGTGTAGGTTTAGAGTTCGAGCAAATCCATCCGGAAGATAGAAGAAGGATAATCCGGTTCGTTAATAAAAGAGAGCTTGCACTTTCTTCTGAGTCCGTTGAAGAGACTAAAGATGAAGACATTCACATCAAGAACTTTTAATATCACTTCATTTTGAAGGTAAAACTCTACAATTAAAGGTTTGTTATAGGAAAAATCCAGAAATATAAAGCAACTGAATAGCTACATTTGAATCAAGGCGGTTATTTTGAAAGAACTCACAGCCTCTTATGGAGTACTTCGATGACCTCTGTCTGACTGAGTTCCACAGGATTCGTTTTCTGTCCTACTTGAGCGGCTATTTCCGGCAAATCTGACTCCTTGATACCGTAAACTCCAAGTCTTGGTATATTGAACCGTTCCGTCAAGTCACTAAGAGCCTCAACAAGCGATTTTAAAGCCGACTCTGCCGAATTCGGACACTCGGAGCTTAGCAACATGCCGACCATCGCATATTTATCAAGCGCAGGAGAATCCGGGACTTGTTCTTGAAGCGCTCTAATGTTTACTTCTGGTGCTGCTGCCAGTAACGTGCCGCAAGCCACTCCGTGAGGAATCGGGAAATGGCCTCCAAGTAGTGATGCCAGCCCATGAACTATCCCCAAACCGGCCTGAGCAAGAGTAATTCCTGAAATCAACGCCGCATAAGCCATTGAGTTGCGGCCTCGTTTGAAATCGGAACTATCAGCCTGCCATGCTGGGATAAGGCCATCGCTCGCTGCTGCTATACCGCTGAGCGCAAGCGCATCCGTAAACCTGCTGGCCTGTCTTGAGACATAGGACTCAATGAGTTGAGTCAGAGCATCCATCCCACAAGCAGTAGTGACATCTTTCGGGCAGCTATATGTCAGCTCAGGATCAACCAACGCAACAGCAGGAACAAGACACTTGTGTCTGAATGACTTCTTGAATCCACCCGGGCCGGAGACCGATAAAACCGCGTTCATTGTCGCTTCACTGCCTGTGCCGGCAGTTGTAGGAACAGCAACAAACGGCGCTGCCGGTCCTTTATACGGAATACCTCTCCCAACGCCTTCTAAATGGTCTATGACAGAATTGCCATGAGGCAGCAAACCTGCTACAGCCTTGGCTGCGTCTATAACGCTGCCTCCGCCAATCGCCAGCACTGCATCTATCCCCATCTGACGATATTCACGCACTACATCGTCAACCAAATCAGGTGACGGTTCTCCTTCAACCTGAATTACATCCCAGGTGAATCCGGCAGTGCTCATCATTTCAGTAAAACGATCCCAGTAAGGTAGAGACTGCAGTGGCCGATGTCCGACAAATACAAGCAACTGCCTGCCATATTGAGCCATAATAGCCGGAAGCTCTGAGAATTTGCCTTCACCAAAGATTATTTCGGGAATGCGCGCAACACTAAATGCTTCAATCACTAGATTTGTCTCCTGCAGTAATTCGTCGCTGCATCAGTTTGAGGAAGTGATACCAGAAAACTGTATAGTTGTGCAAGCTTTATCTACAGACATATAACGTTTTCTCAAGCCAGTCAAGGGGTAATCCCCAAAACAGACAACATCTGTCGCAGCTTGTAAAACAAATGGCAGTTAAGACAACTGCCTTACAAGGGGAGATAGAAATGGCAAAAAACACAGCGGATTTAATAGTCGAGACACTTCAGGATTGGCAAGTAGATACGGTTTTCGGTATGCCCGGAGATGGGATAAACGGGCTAATGGAAGCATTTCGAGTCAGACAAGACAGCATCCGGTTTATACAGGTCCGGCATGAAGAATCTGCGGCCTTTATGGCCTGCGCGTATGCCAAATATACCGGTAAACTAGGTGTGTGTGCTGCTACATCCGGGCCTGGTGCAATTCATCTATTGAATGGCCTGTATGATGCAAAAATGGATCACGCACCGGTGCTTGCATTGACCGGTATGACTTATCATGACCTGATTGGCCAGCAGTATCAGCAGGATGTCGATACTGAAGCGCTGTTCCAGGACGTATCCCGTTTCAACGAGCGCATAATGGGGCCAGCACATGCCAGCGCAACAGTAAACCTGGCCTGCAGGGAAGCTATATACAACCGGTGTGTCAGCCACATAACCTGTCCTGTAGATGTGCAGGAGATGGAATTGCCGGGAGAAAAAAGCAAAAGAAATGTTCCTGAGCATATCTCGCAGGCTATTCCTTGCCCATTACAGGTACCGACTGAACAAGACCTTAAACGCGCTGCTGATATACTCAATAAATCCAAGCGTCCGGTTATTCTGTGCGGCCAGGGAGCACTTCATGCGGGAGATATCCTTCTGGATGTAGCAAACTTAACAGGTGCACCGGTCGTTAAAGCGCTGCTCGGCAAAGCAGTTGCACCGGATGATCACCCTCTGGTAATGGGCGGGCTCGGACTGCTGGGAACCTATCCATCTGAGCAAGCAATGGAAGGATGCGATGCACTGCTTATGGTCGGAACATCATTTCCTTACATGGACTACCTGCCAAAACCAGGACAAGCCAGAGGTATTCAGATTGAGATTGCTCCTGAAAGAATTGGGCTGAGATATCCTGTTGAAGTAGGTTTGATAGGAGACTCCAAACTGACATTGGAAATGCTCAGGCATTTGCTTAACTACAAGCGAGATAGATTCTGGATAGAGGAACTTCAGGATAGCAAACGGGATTGGATGAAGCTATTAGAAGAACGGGGAACCAGGAAAGATGTGCCTATAAAACCTCAAGTTGTGGCGCATGAACTCTCGAGCTTGCTGGATGATGATGCAATTATCTCCACTGACAGCGGGACAATAACTACCTGGATTGCCCGTCATCTGATGATTAAAAAAGGTCAGAAGTTCTCGGTATCAGGCAATCTCGCTTCTATGGCTTGCGGCCTGCCTTATGCAATTGCTGCGAAGCTGGCGTATCCTGAGAGGCAATCGGTATGTTTCATTGGCGACGGCGGATTTACTATGTTGATGGGTGAGTTCGTTACTGCTGTAAAATACAATCTGCCTATCACTGTAGTCGTGATTAAGAACAATACGCTGGGACAAATCAAGTGGGAACAAATGGTATTCCTGGGAAATCCCGAATATGCAGTGGATCTTCAGCCGATAGATTTTGCCAAGTTTGCAGAAGCCTGCGGTGGTGTTGGAATCTATGTCGAACAGCCTCAGGATGTGCCTGAAGCGCTCAAGACAGCTTTGAAATCAGACAAACCTGCTTTGGTTGAAGTATTGGTTGATCCCTATGCACCTCCAATGCCTGCAAAAATCTCTGCAGACCAGGCATTGAAGTTCACTCAATCACTTTTAAGAGGCCAGCCTGAACGGGAACGTATTGCGCTGACTTTGTTCAGAGATAAAGTCAGAGACCTGATAAGGTGAAAACAATCGCTGAAATGAAAATGAGGAATGAGCCTAATAGCCGAAGATATGCAGAGACTCATTCCTCATAACTTGTAATCGTTGTTTCTAGTCCGGGTCTAGATACAGGAAGTACTGCTCGCCTTCCATAAATGCGTAAAACGGGCGGAAGAGCACGTTATAGTCTGAAGCCAGATGGAAGGTTAAAGGCTCACCAGGACTCGGAATAAGCACTTTTTCCAAATTATCGAAATCGACCTTTCCAGCCGGATATCCATCCAGAGAACGCGCAGCCAGAGCTACCGGACCATACATAATAACTGCCGGGAATCTTTTGCTTGTTGTAAGCGGTTTAAGCCACAGGTTCATCGGCAGGTTGACTGTCAATTCATCTCCGTTTTTCCACACCCGGTTGATTACTGCCCAGTGGTCATTTCCTGTCTTAAGATAAACTGGCTCTCCGTTTACCTTGGCTGTCATCTCTCCAGCAAGCCAGGAGGAAACTCTGAGATTGATTGAAAAAGCAGCAGGCTGTTTCGAAGAGATGGTAAACCTGGCAACATCATCCTCAGGGAATAGAGTAGACTGTTGAACAGTCACACTACCCCATTCCACTTTTGAGGGCGTGTATAGATTCACATACAGGCTGTCTGAGTCTTTGAAGTAGATCAGGTCGTGGTAATCTGCAACAGCCTGAGGTCTGGTTCCAGTGCAACAAGCCCACCCGTCCGGGTAAAGCTTCTTCTCAGCGCCTTTCAAATGATAATGAGCGTAATAGAATACTCTGCCGTCAGCAGCCATCGGGAGGTCAGCGCCGATCAGGTTATACACCATCCGTTCTATCCAATCTCCGTATTTGGCATCTCCTGTGAAGGAAATCAGATATTTACACATTTTGAATCCTGCCCATGAGCCGCACTGAGCCTCGCAGTGGTTGGGAGCATCAACAAGTGAGTTGGCAAACCGATCATTTGGTATCAGTTCTTCATTCGGGCCGTAGCCGCCGGTTGCATACACCTGATTGGACTGCAAATAATCATATGCATTCCGCAAAACATCCAGATAGTGAAGCTCTCCCTTCGCGAGATATGCAGCCGCAGCACTGGAAAAAGTGTTTACATGGCTATAAGCATGGTATACAAGCGTTTGCTGACCGTTTTCTCGAACCCCGAATATATCGGCTTTCTTCGCAAACAGGTCCCAATACTCCTTATACTCCCATACTTCAGCAAAATCCCGATAACGGGCATCTCCGGTAACCAGATAAGCCCGATACAGGCTCTCACTTACTGTATACCATTCACCCCAGGCATGGTGTTCCTGTTTTGGGTCACCACAAGCGTTGGCATAGTCTCTGGTGCAGTTCAAATTCTTCTCAGCCCAGTCAGTAATCCGGCTGAGATAACCTAGAGTATCCTTGTTGTCGCAATATACGTACATATCAATGAGCGCGCTGACCATCTTCTCATAGAAATACTGCCGTGACGTAGGGTGAGTCGAGTAGAAGAAGTAACCATCAGGTGCGATACACTTTGCCCATTCGCTTATAAGATAGTTAGCCTTTTCCAGACACCCTGGGTCGCCTGTGGCAGCATACATCCGGGCAAATCCAGAGATAATCTGAGGAAAAACATTGCCTGCATCACCGGTATACCATCCACCAAGCTCTTTGCCCGGAGCAGGCAGCCCTGCCCTCTTGCGGTAACCATACAGCAAGTCATCGTTCGGAATGCGCAGGTAGTATTCTCGAACCTCATCGAACTGCCGCCTGAGACGTCCGTCTTCCAGAACAATACCTTTATAATTGAACGGCTGAACAACCATCTTTCCTGCTGGCTCAACGCCTTTTACAGCCATTTTGGATGCATCACCAGTCACTATCCAGACCTCCAACACTAGAATATGCAATCGGTTTAACTATTGCACAGCGAGAAGGGGTTGTCAATGAATTTTTTATAGGTTTTTTTATGGGCGTCCGGCAGCTTAAGCGCTAATTGCCGGACAACATCTATCTTATAAACTTCGGCTGAATCCTATGGCGCTCATAGCTGAGTCCAGCGGATAAAACTGCTGGAAAATGCGGTAATACATCAGCTCTTCCTTGTTAGCCAGAACATGGCCATCCGGAAGCTCCCGCTCACACTCAAACTCCTTGTCCGTTATCTCCATCTCCGCGACCATTGACAAAGCCAGGCTTGAACCTGCACCTTCACTGAACTTGCTCTTTCTCCGGTAGACGATCTCATCAGGCAGGCGGCCTTTGAATGCTTCCCTTAGAATCCATTTTTCGGTATCATCCGGCCCGAGTTTCAAGTCCACTGGAATTGTGGCTGAAAAACGGAGCAGATCAACGTCCAAAAATGGCACTCTACCCTCGATGCCATGAGCCATCGTCATCCGGTCACAGCGTTGGAGGTTTGTGTTGTGAAGGGCTTCGGTTATCTCCAGAAGCTCCTGGTTCAGCTCAGACCGGTTTATCTCCTTCAGATAATGATAACCGCTGAACAGCTCATCTGCCCCTTCCCCTGAAAGAACAACCTTCACATACTGCGATGCAAGCTTTGCAAGGAAATAGTTGGGAACAGCGCTTCTTACAAGTGCTGCATCGTATGACTCTAAGTAATATATGACATCCGGGAGCGCATTAAGCATATCATCAAGCGTGTAGACCTTTTCATGGTGCTCTGTGCCAAGATAATCAGACACCATTAATGCGTATTTCCGGTCTTCGCTATCTTCCATACCAACCGAAAACGTGTGGATACCTGGTTTATGTTTTACGGCAATGGCAGCTATAATACTGCTGTCTAATCCACCGCTCAAAAATACACCGATTGGAACATCAGACATAAGCCGCTTGACAACGGCTTTCTCCAGATAATTCCTTATTCCTACTCGTGCTTCATCGGCAGTCATTGGAATAGAACAGCCCTTTGGCATCGAGAAATATTTGTTCCGGCCATTTCCGGTAATGTAGCAGTGTCCCGCTGGAAACTCATCGAAATCAGGCACAACATCCATCAGTGCCTTCATCTCTGAGGCGAAGTATAGAGAATCTCCATCTTGAGCAATGTAAAGTGGTTTGATTCCAAGCGGATCGCGGGCGAGCATCAATCCACGCTTGTCATCATAGATCGCAAAGCTGAACATACCATCAAGGTGACGGACACACTCTTCTCCCACGTCCTCAAACAGGTGAAGAATTACTTCAGTGTCTGTGTTTGTGATGAACCGATGGCGGTTACTGAGCTGTTCGCGTAGTTTTTGGTAGTTGTAGATTTTCCCATTAAAGACGATGCAGGCAGAACTGTCTTCGTTGAAGATAGGCTGTTTTCCACCCGCTACATCGAGGATTGATAGCCGGGTATGACCTAGGGCGGCTTCGCCGCAGCAGTAGGTGCCACAATCGTCTGGACCCCGGTGTTTAAGTCTCTCGATCATCGTATCGAGAATCGTTCCTGGGTCTGCTACGCCGTACACTCCTGCTATAGCGCTCATAATTAAATCTCCTCTTCTTTTCTTTGGCTGTATGTATCCCTCCGTAGAGAAAAAATGGTAATTGCTGCCAATTTCCTGGTTTGCAACTCTTTTACTGTACCACACAATCCAGATGACGTCCATGCTTCAAGCATACAGCCCTTGGGTAAAAGCATTCAGACATTATCGAGTGTCAGGTATTGATTGGTTCCTGATACTCTCCCAGAAGAGTTCACTAATAAAGCTTCTGGATATTTGTTGGCAAGTTCTATAGAGCGAATAGGCTCACCGGCGCAAGACCGAATCACACCTCGAGGAGGAGATTAACCAATGAGACGAACTATGTTCTGGCTTGTAGCCTCCGTTGTTGTAATTCTTATGCTTGGCTGCGGATCTAGTATAGACAGAGACACACTTATCACTATCGAAGATTTCGATGTTCAACCAAACGAGTTGGTAGTTCCTGTTGGCACTACAGTGGTATGGAGTAATACGGACAATATCAGCCACCGGATAGTAAGCGGTGAGTTGGACCCGGTGACATTTCCAGAAATATTGGAAGTTCAGATACTAAACAACAGGTTTAGTCCAGATGACATTACGATTGCTCTCGGAGACAGCATACTATTTCGCAACACGACTCCTCTCATCAGACAGATAGAGGTAAAAGAAAACGCAACCTTACAGGTAGTCTTCGTAAGTCCTCGTCTGAATCAAAATGAGACTGCGTTATTCACACCAGACAGCGCAGGACGATTCCTGGCTATTGATTCTACTAACACTGCCATACAGACAATCATAGATGTAGTCGGAGTAGCTGACCCGGATGGACTGTTTGACAGTGGTGTGCTGCTACCTGGAGAGAACTTCGAATTTACATTTAACACACCTGGCACTTTCCCATATTTCTGCTCAAACCACCAAATTGCCAATGGAGTTGTTATTGTCGAAGCAGATTAATCTCGATACTGCCCCCACAGTCTCTGCGGGGGCAGATTCTCTTTATGAAACAACTCAAGCTGCTCTCTTCCATTGGATATTTGGAGCTAATCCTGCATCTTTCAATATCCCGAAGACCTGACACCTGTTTTGAACCTCTTGAGCAAGCTGGGATAGACGCTCATCATTTTCGTCAGTCCTTACGACAACAGTTGCTTGAATCGATTTAAACAAGCGTACTGGGCCTTCTTCTTGCGAGAGATTATCTACTGTAAACTCAGCTTCTCCCGAAAAATCGATGCCATTATGGTAGAAATCCATCTCCCGAGCCACTTGAGACATCGCTACACATGTGCATCCAACCAATGCAGCAACAGCCAGGTCGACTCCAGATGGAACAGGCTGCTCCGAAATTGTCTGTGCCTCAACTGCTTCAAGATGATCCAGTTTGACCTCCGTAGTAAAGCCAAACTGCCATTTTCCACTTGCCTTTATATTCATAATGGAGCTTTGCACTCCACTTTCAGCTCTCATGACCGTACCTCCATACACCCACATATATACTGTTTCCATGAGCTGAGAATAATAAGCCGACCAGGCTGTATTTAAATTGGCCCACGCTCATTTGACCTTGACCGTTTTGAGCTTCATTGGTATCCTTAGAGACGTGAGTTATGATGTAATTGGAATTGGATACGGAGCAGTAGATTTTCTTGGTATAGTGCCAAGTTATCCCTCCATCGACGCCAAAACCGAGATGGAACAGGTTACTATCCAGGGTGGCGGAGTTACGACAACCGCTATGGTCGCTGCAGCACGGCTTGGAGCACGGGTTTCCTATATAGGAGTCACTGGAGATGACCTGATTGGCAAATTCGCATTAGCCGAATTGCAAAAAGAAAACGTCGATACATCTCATGTAATAATCCGCCACGGCTCAAACTCTCCATTCAGCCTGATAGTTATCGATAAGCCCACCGGTAAGCGCAATATCTTCTGGACAAACGCCGGAATAACAACAGTAAAGCCTGAAGAGCTGGATAAAGAGCATATTTTATCAGCCCGTGTGCTTCATGTCGACAACCACGAACCTGCAGCAGCTACCCAGGCTGCAAAATGGGCAAATGACGCCGGAATTCCGGTGCTGATGGATGCCGGAAGTATGCGTCCGGGAGTATCTGAGCTAATCCAATATGTCGATGTGCTCGTTGCATCTCATCGTTTTGCCATAGAATGCACAGGCGAAACTGACCTGATGACTGCAGCCCGGAAATTAATGACAGGACGAAGGCAAATCAGCGTTGTGACCAATGGAGACAATGGCTGTGCTTGCATTACTCGGGATGATGAGTTCCATCTGCCTGCATTCAAAGTCGATGTTGTCGATACAACCGGCGCTGGAGACGTATTCCACGGCGCGTTCAGCTTCGGGCTTGCCAAAGGTTGGGATGCCAGAAAGATTGCTGTGTTTGCATCGGCTGTTGCAGCGATAAAATGCACGAAACTTGGCGGCAGATTGGGTATACCTGCCTACGAAGAAACCCTTATGTTCCTTAGAGAACATGGCCATAATCTGTAGTGGGCTAATGGATGCTTATCTTGTTACAGGCGGAGCGGGATTTATCGGATCCCACATCATAAGACATCTTACCGGAACCGGACAGCGAGTCCGCGTACTGGATAACTTCAGCACGGGGAAGAAAGAAAACCTCCAAGGCATCGATGGCCATCTGGAAGTCATTGAAGGCGATATCAGAAACCTCGAAGATGTTCGTGCTGCTGTCAAAGGAATCGATTATATCCTTCATCTGGCTGCCCAAGTGTCTGTCCCGGTGTCCATGGAAGATCCCGCCACGACATACGATATCAACCTCAAAGGAACCTGTAATATTCTCGAGGCTGCGCATGCCGCAGGAGTCAAGCGGTTAGTGTTTTCTTCATCATGCGCTGTCTACGGCAACACAACGGATCTTCCGATAAAAGAAAGCTCGCCTGTCCGGCCAATATCTCCTTATGCATCCAGCAAGTATGAAGCCGAAGAATATTGCAGATACTTCTATGAAGAATTCGGCTTCGAGACAGTATCCCTTCGTTACTTCAATGTGTTCGGCCCAGGGCAAAGTCCTGATTCGGCTTATGCGGCAGTCATTCCGAAATTTGCCAGTGCGATAACCACCGGACGACAACCAGTTATCTATGGTGATGGCGAGCAAACCCGCGATTTCGTCTACGTGGAAAATGTCGTTAAGGCAAATCTGCTGGCTTGTAAGTGTGATGCTGCCATCGGGCGCGTGTTCAACATAGGAAGCGGGATAGAAACCAGCCTGAACGAGCTTTTACACACAATGGCGAATATTGCCGGACGCAGCGTAAACCCGCATTACGCAGAGCAAAGGTCTGGAGATATTAAGAATTCTGTCGGGGATATCTCTCTTGCACGGGAAGTACTGGGATTTGAATGTGCAACTGACCTAAAAACAGGCCTGCGCCACACAATGGATTCATTTACAGTTCTTGCTCAGATAACCTGACTCCATCCGCATTTACCTCAAGCATTCAAATACAAGAAGGGAATCTCTTTTTCCGCACAGTAGTATTCACATGGATTTCATCACAAGAAGGCAGCTCGGTGGCTATAACTCAAGAACAACTGCAAAAACGCATAAGGTTTCTTCTGGTCGTATTCATCATCGGGCTGGTAATGAGTGGACTGACAGCATTCCCCTTCAGGTGGGAATCTCCACACTTGCTTGGATTATGGGTGCGTCTGAAAACGATACTGTAGAAACAACAACCGGCATCCTGCAGTGGATTGTAAGAGTAAGAGATGCCCTGAATGATACCTACAGTAAGTATCCGTTCATAGCTTACGGAACTGACTGGCTTGCATTTGGGCATTTGATGATAGCAATTGCTTTCATCGGACCGCTAAGAGACCCTGTTCGCAATATTTGGGTACTCGAATTCGGTATGATAGCCTGTGTTATGGTCATTCCACTAGCTATGATTTGCGGTCCCATACGGGGAATTCCATTCTACTGGAGGCTGATTGACTGCGCTTTTGGAGTATTCGGGATAATCCCGCTGTGGATTACACGAAACTATACGCTGGAACTTGCCAGACTTAAGTTAAAGGAATAACATAACACTGACAGTGTGAGCCAGCGCTTATCGATGCTCCCAATCGTTCCCGAAATAGCCCCAGTCCCTGAGAGTCCGTTCATTCGAGAAGTCTGATTCGGAATCGAATACTACATAGTCCGGGGCAAGCCCATGGTTTGATGCAGCCATCCGAAGAGTCTCAGGACTGCTGCCTCCGAGCACCACCACGTATCTGTTCCGGTTCATAGGATTAGGATAGACGACCATCAGCCCCATATCGTCTCCGGTCAGCAGCCGGCGGCCGCTTCTGACCCAGCTGCCTTCAAAACGGACCGGTAGTTCGTCGTTCACGAGCGAAATAAGTCTGTTTGTCTGAGGATTTCCAAACAAAACCAGGTTATAGATCTGGATATCATCATCAGTGACCTCTGCATCAGGCTTGACCGGAATCTCGATATCGCCCCATTCGCCTGGGTCAGCGGCTTTTTCGGCAGCTTCTCTTGCGGTAGTTAATAGTTCAGTATCCGTGCCATGAGTCCCATAGACAAGAAGGTAACGGTCTCTGAACGCATCATTTATCGGCCCTTCAAGCCCTGCTTTTTTGACCAATCCGCTTCCGGTGACGCCAAAACTCACCTGCATCCCATCTGGCCTGCCTCTAAGCACTTCCAAACCGTTCCATAGCACAGCAAGATTATCACCAGCGATAACAGGAGCAAGATCAAGCCTTAAGCTGAACGAGGAAACATTGCTGGTCGAGACATTTATCGTGCGACCATCTTCAATTATCGCTTTGATTGCCGCTAAATGAGGTCTATTCTCGATTTGACGGATTCTAACCCAATACGCTCCCGGCCAGCGTAGAGATGGAGTCGAATACACTACTTGAGAAGGTTGTTCCACCCGCTTGAACTGCTCGAACCATCGGAGAACTGACAAATCAGCGTATGCGGGTGTCCATGCATTATGTTGAACACCGGGAAACTCGACATATTCTACCTTACAGCCGAGTTCTTTCATCCGTTTTACCATCACACGTGAGTGCTTGACCGGCACTACTGGGTCTGCATCACCATGGAAGAACTTCGCAGGCACATATTTCAGATTAGCAGCGGTGTTGACTACACAATATGCAACCTGAAGGTCTTCACCAAACGATGTAGAACGGCAGTTGTCTGTCTCAAAGAACCTGAAATCAGTCGGAGGGCAAACAGGAGCGATGGCAGCAAACAGGTCCGGATGGCGCGAAGCCAGCTTAATTGTTCCATATCCGCCCATAGACAACCCTGTCAGATAAATCCTGTCCGGGTCTATGTTGTAATGAGCGCGAACATCGGCAATTACATCCAGCACTTCAGTCTCAGCAGCTCCCTCATACCAAAGACTCCCGAAACCGTAAGGACTGGCGATGAGCATATCGATATCTGGGAGACTCGGAAATACTGTCTTGCACTCAGCTTCAGATTCACCTTCTCCAGCCCCTTTACCCATCACCCGGCGCAGGTTTTGGATATGGTCTGATGAATACCCATGAAGGCTGATAACCAGAGGCCAGGGTCTTGAAGTATCGTATGATGCAGGAACATACAGCGCATAAGGTTGATCGGAGCCATCGAAGCTCGAGCAGTGCCATCGGATCATCGGGCCGCCGCGTTCAGCCACAGTGCCCTTTGGCTGGGCACAGAATTTCCTATCGATTCTTCCGCTCAACTGACTACCGTATCCACCCAGACCGCGAGTGAGGCCACATCAGGGTCAGTTATCGAGGCCGAAACATCTTCAGCACGTTTGACGAACGAATCGAAAGTACCATTCAGGTCTTCTTGTGTCAGGTTCAACTCACGAAGAGCACCATTATATATTGCTGTTATCTGGTGAACGAGTTCAGGCCTGACGCAGGCATCGCATTGCCCTTCCCAGAGCAGATTAGCAACTTCAGCAGAAAACTTTGGCAGCCTGCAGAACTCTCGATAAAGCCATTTCTGTGAAGGATAATACCTGCGGTTAAGCAGGAACCCAAGCCTCATTGCCAATTCGGTAAAACGCCACCAAGACATCTCTGCTGTGTAGAAATCTCTTCTTTCAAGCGAGCAAATGAGGTTTTTATGGCCTTGTGTTCCGAAATCCACCAACGCAGCAGCAATCCGCTTGTGCCAGACATCGTTTGGATAGTAAGAAGTAAAACCACGCCTCCGTGCGGTGAAGTCTCCCTGCGGGTCATAGAAAACCTGTCCCCGGCTGATCTCAAAAAGACATGGTTCGGGAATCTTCAGCCAGTCCAGCGCAGATTCAGGAGCGTATTCGAACCCCTGCCCTAC
>JAKPFN010000155.1 GCA_029551395.1 Armatimonadota bacterium
GAGGAGTTCGATTAATGTGAAGCCTCGACCATCGCGTTTAGGTCTGAAGAACTCCATTTTATTCCCCCTGAAAGCACGATTCTGATACCTCCAACTGCGTGAATCATTGTATGTCCGGCTGCAATCCACTGTCAAGATAAATGTTTACAAACATCCAAAAGCTGCCATAATTGCGTATCGATTCTTAGTTCAACAGAGCAGAAGACTCAAAAAATGAAATTACCAGATACCAGTCTTAAGCAAATCAATTGATTGCACGAATATCCGATGCACTGCGGACTTTGATCCGGCGCTGAACCTGACCATTTATCACAGCGGTACTGGAAATTCCAGTCACTATGATATATTTTCCCGCAGCAGGAGGAGTCCAACCAGTTAGCCCACGGACATCGACTCTTATCCCCTTGTAGCTGCCTGCACCATCTCTTATGCTAGAGCCATCATCGATATAAACGTACGAATACACTCCTGATGACTGCACTACTTGTGTCACTTTACCCCAGCAAGTGACCAGCAAACCAATGTTATTGAGTCCAATGCCCCCGTAAATGCCTGGTGTAGCTGCATTGAGTGAACCACCGCCTAATGAAATGTTCGATAGACCTACTGGTTTCGGCACAGGCGCTGTACCATAAGATTTCACACTCGTTGCACTGATCTCTCTTTCACCGTTGAGAAGGTTTATACTGCCAGTAACACCAACAACCGAACCAACAGCCGGAGCTGAACCGCTCATAATAGATACTTTTATACCAGATGATCGGTCTGGTTCCTCGATATAGAAGTAGCTGCCAAAAGAACCTGTCACTACCGGGCCTGCTACTGAGACCAGTTCTCCATTTAAGCGGGATTTAGCATCAGCAATGGTAGGGCTGGAACCATCCGGTCCTACCCATACTACTACCGGCGATGATTTCGCTTTTAATCGGTTACTCGAAGCATCTGTGGCTATTGCTGTAATAACATGGTATCCTGTCGGCCAACTCAAGGGATTCCAATCGAATTCATACGGTGCAGTGGTATCAGTCTGGATTAGCACATCGTCTATGAAAAACTGGACCTGCATGATTCCTGATGCATCTGTTACATTTGCAGATATATGAGTTGTTGAACTGAGTTCAGCCCCTGACTCAGGAGAGGTTATTACCACTACAGGCGGCGTAAGGTCTACGGGATGAAGATCGATTGTGGCATATACAGCACGATGATCGCTTCCAAAGTGACTGCTGCGGAGCGGTTCAGCAGCAAAACCACCTGGCTGCTTGCTGAAAGCATCACGGTCCCACCAGATGTAGTCCAGGCGTTTACCAAAGAGGTCCATCCAGGTAGTTCCATTGAACGAATTGTGGGTATGCTGGCTGCCTGGATCAGAGTATTCGAGATTCATCTCATTCCAGGTGGCAGTTCCTGTATCCGTGTTAAGGTCGGCAGCAATGACTCTGACAGTTCCAGGAAAACCGGACATACCAGGAGAACCCGCATCACCGTTCGATATCCAATTCTTCAGCCGAACAGCCTGCTGTCTACGGTCTTCCTCTGTGACCTGCCGTCCATTTAATATCGCCCCACCCCAGACAAGCTTACCTGTAATGAATCCAAATGCTTCATTAGTCCCTGCTTTTCTGAACAACCTGCCAACAAACTTGATAACGTACCCGTTGTCAATCTGCTCAACAACCTTCTCTCCCAGATACCACTCGGGCAGGTATTCAACCAGGTCAGGCCGCCAAAACATGCCGATGCCGCTTGTATTATTAACCCCTTGAGGTGTACGCGCACTAGTCCATTGAACACCAGTAAACTGCTCAAGGTAGTTTTCGATGGTTATACGGTCGTTTTCTGACATCAACTCCTGCATACCGATAACCGCAATAGGAGGATATGTTGAACCTGGAGGATTTACTGCGGCAACCCATTCGCAGAACCTTCTTGCGGTATCATAGGTAATGACGGACTGATCCTGTTCAGTCCATTTACCGCCATCGAAGATATTGCACTGGCATACCGTTATAACACCCGCAAATGAGGTACTGGCAGGCAAAAACAGCGTTAACAACAGAAACAGAAGAAAAGAAGAAGTAATAGATAACCTGGACATATAAGTAAGCAGCCGTCCGCAATCATGCTGCGCGGACGGCTAGTACATCATAATCAGCGGATTCTTCTTCGAACAAGCCCTGTGAATCCGACAAGACCACACGCCAGTGCAAACAGACTTCCCGGCTCTGGAACAGGTGCATATTCGACTTTTACATTATCAACTGCATATGTTCCTGCTTTGTACCTTCTGTAGAAGTGCAGGTAGCCTATGCTGTCCAGGTTGGACGTATAGAAGTTTAGCCCATTAAGCATTTTTGTGCCGTCCAGATAGACATCATATGTTCTGGTTGTAAGATCCAGTTCCATCATCAACTGGTATCGCGTGTTCAATTGGAAAGATCCGAATGAAGTCCAGCCTGGTCCGCCATTGAATGCCTTGAACGTGCCAACACCTGTTGTCGAGTCGTAATTCCCACCAATCATACCTGCCCGGTTGCTAGTGGCATCTGTAGTTTTGGTAAACATAGTCCATAGACCGTAAGCGGGATCATTGGAGTAGGTATCTGTGGTAAGCATCATCCAATCATAGGTCAGACGGAGCTTGCCTTCGGCGTAAGGACCAACTTCGTGGTATGCCCCAACTGTAGAGGTTCCGCCCAAATACATAAACTGGTTGGTGCTGGGGGCTGGCTCAGTCTGAACAGTAATCTGACTGGTGTAACTGGAGTTGGTTACACCCCAGTTATCCTGACCTTCTATTACCTGCCCGGAGGTATATGTGGGAGATTCAAAGCCAGTCTCATAGATGGTGGTCCACTGCGCAAAGGCACTGGGAGCCGCAAGGAGTAGAATAGCGGCTGTAATAAGCAGAGTCTTTCTCACTTCCTTTTCACCTCCTATATTTTGATTGCGGCGATAGTGGAAGACCTGATGGTCCTTCTCATATCAGGATAGGCTGCAGTGGAAGAAGCTGCAATCAGTGGATGTTAGCTTTGCAACCTTCAAGCATACAGCCATATTAATTTCACCTGCAGTTTACAACCAGCTACTACTAATGTCAAGGATACTTAACGGTAGTCTATGAAAACTGGTAATATTACTAGTTTTATCAACCGAACTTGACACACATATTTCATGAGGCTAGTATTCAGATATCATTACACAAAAAGACATATAGAGTTTTACTAATTGAATCAGAAGCATCCAGAAGCTTTGCTGACAGAACTCTATAGTAGTGGATGAACCACACTACTCATTACATATTAGCACCGGTTGTTTCCCCGTTTGACCTGACCGGTTGCGCATAATTATGAAATCTGGCCAGATAGGCAAGAAGTGGGTTCCGTGTACGGCCTGTGATGCTATACCTACCATCTGAAAATAGACGCAATGAGCTATAGACCGGCTTGCAAGCAACCGTATAGATGCAGTCAGATCAGGCCGCTAATGTAAGATCTTGCACGATAACAGAGAAGGGAGGAAATATCATGGTCTGTCACAGATTAGTGCTGCTTGTTGCGTTAGCAGCCGTATTATCAACAGCCAGCGCAGCTCAAGTCATCGATGACTTCGAAAACGGTGACATTAGCGCATGGAATGTTGTAGCTCCTCATTACACATCTCTCAGCATCGTTTCTCCTGGTGCTGGAGGCTCAACTAAAGCACTTGCCATTCAAGAAGTCCCCGGAGAACTTGGCGCACACAGTTCGAATGCTCTTGTGCATCGCAAATTCGAGACTCCGCAGGACTGGTCAGGCTATGTGACTTTAGAACTCGATGCTGCAATCGATTCTGGTGAATGGAATGGGTATTCAATCCGCCTCTACAACAATGGGCAGAGCGTACTACTACGCGGACTTCATGTAGATGAGCCTGTCTCTGGATTTAACACATTCAGGTTCGATATCTCCAGCGTGGAGCGAGACCAGATAGACGATTTGATAATCTATGTAAACAGGACCAGCCAGAATGCAGGGCAAATATTAACTGTTGATAACATCCGTTTATCAACAACACCTGTTTTAACAGACGATGTCAGAGTGATAGAAAACTACTCCTCGGGCAGCACAACCTATTGGACAGGTCCAATCGCACCTTCATATGGCACGCAGATAACTATCGCAAGCGAGAACTCACCCAGTGACAGTTCATCGCCAGCACAATGCTTGAATGCTCAGCTTGCAGGGACAGGAGCAAGTTCAACCAGCGCTCTTTTCAGATGGAGACCTGCTCAGACAATGGACTGGTACGATTATGTTACGCTTGAGTTCGATGCCAGGATTACCGGCGATACCAGAACCGATGGTTTCTCGCTACGAATCTATAATACCTCGACTACTGTGAAGTTGAAGAAAATCATTCCAGGTGTAAACGATTGGGTAACCTGCCAGATTGACATCTCTGAAATGGAGAGAGACCAGGTCAAAGAGCTTTGCTTCTATATGAACCGCACTGATTTCGACAGCAGCCGGATACTTGCCATAGACAACATCAGGCTCACCAAGGCAGTTATGCCTGCGCTTCCTGATGTTGTTTGGCTGGATGATTTTGAGACGAATGGCAACGACACTCTCGCAGACTGGGACCATGTTTATAACGTCTCGAAGACACTCTGCACAACTGACTGTATCAGTGCGCCAAATTCAATGGACATCCAACTGACCGGCACATCCACATCTGCTTATATAAGGAGAAGCTGGATTGCAAGCGGCGGTCCTACACAGGACTGGGAAGATTATAAATACCTGGTATTTGATGCAAAGGTTGTTGATCCAGACCCCGCTAAACCAGACTACCCGATTGGTTTTTCTGCAAATGTAGTAAGCGGGCCATCCAGTTCGCTGATGTTCTTCTGTCCGGCAGTCTATGATACATGGGTAACTGTTGCAGTCGATCTGTCTCAAATCGAATGTGACCAGGTATCATGGCTGAGAATCTATATGAACAGATCAGGAAGAAACTCTACAGGAGAGATTCTCAGGATCGACAACCTGCGGTTGACTAACGAACCGCAGGATACATTCGACATGTACAGCTCCAATATTGACGACTTCGAAGATGGAGCTATACCTGATTGGTTCTACTCTCACTGCGTTACCAGAGGAATTGTCAACGAGCCTGGAAGAGGAAATGTATTGCGGATTGCCAATGGCGGAATGAAGTCCGATAACAGTGAATGGAGTAATACGGAACCTTACGCATATACCCGCAAACTCCTGCATGGCAAATGGGAAGGCTACAAGACTCTTACATTTGATGCAAGAGTAGCCAATTCCACAACAGACCAGGGCTATTACATAAGGTTGAGGTCGTTTGACAGCGGTGTTCCATACGGAAAGATGCATAGTTTCCATCCTACAGATCAGTGGAAGACTTTCAGAATAGACATCTCAAACGATACCTACCTGCAGTACAATAGCACAACTAAACTCTATGAGACAAAGCCTGTACGGACTGAAGTCATAGCGCTTTTAATCTATCCGAACTACTTCGATGCTTATGGCAAGAGCCAAAACGGCAACCAGGAGTTGTTTATCGACAATATCCGGTTGACTAATGATCCTCCTGACAATCTGGTTCCGGTCGGCGCTGCTATCGGTGATGTGAAGAACCTGCCGGATGGCACTTACGTAAGCTTTGCTGATAAAATCGTTACACAACATTTCTATCAACGTATGCCTGATCCTCTGAGCAGCAACAAAATACGGGACATTGTCTTCATCGAGGAACCAGATAGATCATCCGGGATTGGAGTTATGCTCGGGTTGCATGTAAACGGTGATGGCAGTTACTATATGCCAGGAACACTGGTCACTGTGACTGGATATCTCATGTCAGGCTATGGTCAGCGATTTATCTATGCTAAGAGCATCGAACAATTGGGGGCTGCTGACGTGCCAAAACCTCTTGGAATGAATAACAAGGCTGTTGGCGGACGTGCATCTGGTGTTATAGCTGGCCCATCAGATGGTGCAGGGCTTGATAACACTGGATTACGAGTAATTATTGCAGGAAAAATCACGGCAAACGGCATCGATCCGATGTCCGGGCTAAATGTGATTTATGTAGATGATGGTTCAGGTGTGCAGGCTGAACCAGGTAAGACTGGAGTCAAGGTCTACACCTCTTTATTCAATCAGCCTACAGACATCGGCAAATATGTAACAGCTCTCGGCCTGGTCGTTACTGAAATAGATCCTGCTACTTACAGGGCATACAGGACAATCTGGACTGAGTTCGATTATTGGACATATGAAGAGACAGTATGGGAGATTACACCCTAAGCTGCATAAATAATCAGTAGATACTTGTGGGACGGGGTAAACAGCCCCGTCCCTTTTTGCGTATATACGAACAGTAGTATTTCCTAATTGCCAATTACTGATGATTGCCCTTGACTGCTCAAGTAGTTTGCACCTATACTGAGATTCGAGCCAATGTCTACACAAAAAACCGTTACTAAAGCTGCTGCCATTATGATGGCTGCAATCATGCTGAGCCGTATACTCGGCTTGGTCAGAGATGTCGTCATCAGTGGGCTTTTTGGGCAGGGGCGTAACACTGACCTCTACTACGCAGCGTTTGGAATTCCAGACCTTTTATTTTTTCTTATAGCTGGTGGGGTGCTTTCTGCTGCGTTTGTCCCTGTTTTTGTCGAATACTTAGAGAAAAATCAGCGAGAAGAGGCTTGGGAGTTATTCAGTGTTATAGCTTCCATTATGGCAGTAATTGTAGCAGTATTGATATTGTTTGGCGAGATATTCGCCAGACATTTGGTACCGATCCTGGCGACTCCCGGTATCGATGACCCTCAATCTCTGGATTTTCTGGCTTACCTGACCAGAATAGTGCTGCCGGCCCAGTTTTTCTTCTTTATGGGTGGCCTTATGATGGCTGCCCTTTGGGCGCATAAGCATTTCACAGCGCCTGGCCTTGGGCCCAGCATCTACAACATTGGAATTATCACCGGCGGAGCAATAGCAGGTACGCAAATCGGGCCTCAAGGAGTACAGGGACTGGCTTGGGGAGCGCTCACAGGAGCTTTTTTCGGTAATTTCGTTCTGCAGTTCTTTGTTCTGCGGCGATACGGGATGAAGTTCAGGCCAAACTTCAACTACCGCCATCCAGGGGCAATAAAAGTATGGAAGCTGATGGTCCCTGTCATCTTCAGTCTGTCTCTTACATACGTTGATGTATATATCAACCGATGGTTTGCCTCATTTCTGTTTGAAGGCGCTATGTCATCGCTGGACAGAGCAAACCGGCTAATGCAGGTTCCGATTGGAATATTCGGACAGGCAATAGCTATCGGATTTTATACAACACTGGCAGCTCAGTTCGCAAACCAGAAGATGGGCGACTTCAGAGAAACTGTAAACTACGGACTAAGAACCATCGCATTCGTAGCCATACCATCAACAGTCATTCTAATCATATTGCGGGTGCCGATAATTCAACTGCTGTTCCAGCATGGTGAGTTCAGCGCAAAAGCCACCGCAGACGTCGCAAATCCGGTTATTTTTTACTCGTTGGGTATACTTGCATGGTCATCTCATCCACTGATGGCACGCGCTTTTTATTCTATGCGCGTCACATGGGTCCCAGTGCTTACCGGCACGATCATGACCGTAATATTCGTTGCACTGAACTGGGTGTTGATGAACGCAATGATGCACTGCAAGTATGGAGGCCACTCCGGACTTGCCCTGGCAACAACAATTGCGGCATTTGGAGATATGCTGCTTCTTCTTTACTTCCTGAGGATAAAAGCAGGAGGTATAAATGTCAGACGGATTTTACTCTCATTAACAAAAATAACTGCCGCATCTCTGGTCATGGGAGCAGTTATGTGGGGTATGCTTCAAGTTGTGGAAAATAACATTGTTAACGGATTACCTTTCAAACTGGCGGCTGCATCTCAGGTATTCATCCCGATGGCTGTGGGAGGCGCAGTATTCATAGCAGCAGTCAAACTGCTCAAACTCGAGGAATCCGCAACAGTCTGGAATATGATAAAAAGCAAATTCTCCAGAAGGCGAAATGGGACGAACGGTACAAGTGGAACGGTGAACGAAGCGTAATAATGCTTGCGGATTGCAGGCGGCTATGGTATAATTTTCAGGTCAATCGGGGCGTGGCTCAGCTTGGTAGAGCGCTCGTTTCGGGTGCGAGAGGTCGGGAGTTCAAATCTCCCCGCCCCGACCATCACCCCAATATTTAAAAACACGAACTTTTTTATCCTGTCCACAATTAATAATGATTGGAGAGGTTTTTGGTCGTGAGTCACATTTGCCTTCCCCCTTTGGAAAATGATGTTGCGGAACTGCTAAAGCATGCCCAATCTGATGTCTGGATAGTAAGTCCTTGGATCAAGTACGATGCATTAAGATGTATTCCCGAGTTCGTCTTGAAGCAATGCAACCTAAAAGTTATCTCTGCTGCTACACTACGCGACTTCCTTGAAGAAACCAGTGATATTGATGCTTTTCAAAAGCTCGTTGATAGTGGGGCCCACGTTAGATTGATAAATAATCTGCATGCCAAAGTATATGTTGTTGATAGTAAGCATGCCATTATTACATCAGCCAATCTCACAAATGCCGGACTTCGCGCTAACATCGAGATAGGCGTGTACATAGCAGATGACCAAGTCGAAGCAGTGGTAACTGAACTAGGCAACTGGTTTGCAAAAGCCAAGCCTATAGATAGTCAATGGTTGAATCAAATGCGGACTCTAATCAAGGAAAAACAGAACGCGTTTACTAGAGCTTCGAAACAATCTCAGAATGCCACTAGGTGTGGATATTCATTATTAGGCCCGAGAATACCTGTTGTTCGTCCTGTAGCCAACCATACCCATCAATGTCTAGAAGAATATGATTGGCGGAAAGCTATTATGGAAACTCACCGACTCAAGGCGAACGAAGAATTGGCGCGTAACATCGTCCGCTTCTTCGAAAGAGTGTTCATGCATTTAGACGATAAAAGCCTTGAAGCGGCTTACTTTGGTGTTCACAACAACTGTGTATCCGTTACAATTGGCAACATATGGATTGCCAGCGTTTCTTTCCGTTCCAAGCATGTGTATCTTCTAACGGAGGATACTTACTATTGGTCTG
>JAKPFN010000013.1 GCA_029551395.1 Armatimonadota bacterium
AACCGTCCTAACCAATCTACATTCTCCTGTTGTCAGTGCAATTTCGCTGGATTCGCTGACCACATCGCTGCTTGCAACATTGCAAGCAGGGCGGCTGTCATACCGCCATACGCGGCGTCCGCAAGGATAGCTGCAAGCCCCAGGCTTTAGCCGTGGGGTCTATGACTGGCATCATGTGCCTGCTGCTTGGTTAGCTCGGTTGAACTGCTCACGCCGATATTCTCATCCAGCCAGCCGTGAAACTCCTCACGGCCATGCTTGATGAACTGATGACCGGCAGGCTGTCAGCACTGGAGCTTGTGGAAGACACGGCAGGTAAACACTAAAGACAATATTCGGAGGAATACTGTGGATATAGCAAGTGATGGCAAGATATTCTCAACAAACCCGGAGCCACTGGCTGAGCTACTAAATGGCATAGATAAGCACAAGATTGCCCTGCCGAACTTTCAGCGTCCGTGGATATGGCAGCCGGATATGGTTCATGGGCTGATTATCTCTGTAGCATACCGTTACCCCGCAGGAAGCATCCTTACTATGCCCGTGAATGGCGGCAGTTTTGCATTGCGTCCATTTGAAGGCACTGGTGATGAGCTTACAGATAAACCCAACCTGATGGTGCTCGATGGACAGCAAAGGCTTACAAGCTTGTATCAAGCCTTATACAGCCGAAACGGGGTTAGAGTAAAGGGCAAGACTTATTACTTCTACCTCGATATTCCCCTGCTAATGTCTGATGAGGATGGTTGTATTGAAGTTGGTGAACCGTGTTTTGACAAAGCTCTGTTCTACGTAAGTGAGGAGAGAAACGGCAAGAAGATACGTTATGAAGGATTGCAGCCGGTCTACGAACTTACAACCCGACAAGACGAGCTTAAAGCAGGAGCCATGCCGTTGTGGGCAGTCTTTGACACGACTGATTACATGAGCCAGTGGAAAGACGAATATCTCATAACTATGCTCGGTGAAGATACACCACTGTCGGTCTATAAGGAGCACAATAACAAGTGGGACAAGTTAGTCCGTCCCTGGATTGAACGAATAAAGACCTACCCGTTCCCTGTAGTCGAGCTTACCGAGAATATGCCACTTGGAGCTATCTGCCATATCTTTGAAAAGGTCAACAGCACCGGTGTACCGCTTGATGTATTTGACCTCTGCACAGCAATCCTCTGGGCACAAGGGTTCGAGCTTAACCACGAGTGGGCAAGGCTGAAGAAAGAGAAACTTGCACCGCTGTTCCCGATGCAGGAGCTGTCTGGAACTTATTTCCTGCAAGGGCTTTCTCTTCTGGCATCACACGAACGGAAGAGTGCCAACCCTAACAGTAACATTGCTGTAGCCTGTCGCAAGCAGGACTTGATGACCCTGAAGAAGGATGTAGTGGAAAAGTGGTGGGATATCCTGATTGATGGCTATATTGAAGCTGCCAAGTTCATGCGGGAGCAGGGAATCATCTCCTCAAGAATCCTGCCGTACTCTACTATTATTATCCCGCTATCATCAATCTTTGCTTATCTGAAGTGGAAGAAAGGTTCCGTGAAAGCAGGAGCTGCCTGGACGAAGATACAGCAGTGGTACTGGTGCAGTGTGTTCAGCCAACGGTATAGCAGTCAGGTAGAGTATCTATCTGCCAGGGACTTTGAGCAGGTCATCAACTGGATAGACGGAGGAGACGAGCCGGACGTTGTTCGGACTTTCATGTTCCGGTCGGACTATCTGCAGGAAATCAGGTCTATTCGGAGTGCTATCTACAAAGGTGTTCTCTGTCTGCTGGTAAGAAACGGAGCAAAAGACTTTGGTGGTGGAGGTATGCTTACAACAGAGCTGTTTTTTGGCACGGCTCAAGACCATCATCATATCTTCCCCTGGAATGCTCTGAAGAAGCTTGACATCAACGACCCAAGAGCCGATTCCATTGTCAACAAAACGCTCATAGGCTATGCGGTAAACCGAAGTATCGGTGGAAGGCTGCCGTCCCAATACGTGAAGCAGCTATCTGATAATATCGACAAAGAAAATGCCGTTGTCTTCGACAGCATACTGGCAAGCCATGAAATCTCTGCAACGATGCTGAGAAATAACGACTGGCAGGGATTCATAAACGATAGAAGAGAAAGATTGAGGCTTCTCATCGAATCTGCCTGTGGCAAGACAGTCCAGCCTTTCTCAGATGCAGAGATAGTGGTAGACGAAGAAGTTGATGAGGATGAGGATTACGAGGTATCCACATTATGAGTGAAAAGTCGGATGTGCAGGAACCTTTACTGAAGTATTCCCAGGAGATTGGCTGGGACTGCGTGAAGTCTGCCGATGCCTTGAAGCTGAGAGGTGGAGACAGAGGGCTGTACTTTACGGAAGTGCTTAAAAAGCAACTCCTCAAGCTGAACCCCAAAGTGCTGAATGAAGAACGTGCCAACACAGTCATCCGGCAGCTTAACCTGCTGCGTCCGACTATAGAAGATAACCAGGAAGCCCTGCGTTGGATGCGTGGAGAGTATTCCGTCTTTGTCCCTGAAGAGAACAGGGAGAGAAACATAAGGCTCATAGACTTCGAGAACCCCGAGAACAACGTCTATCATGTAACCGATGAGTGGAGACAGCAGGGAGTAGTCTACCCCAACCGGGCTGATGTGGTATTCCTGATAAACGGTGTCCCCGTAGCCATTGCAGAGACAAAATCAGCCGGTAAACTGGATGGGCTTGCAGAAGGTGTAGAGCAAATCAGACGGTATCACAGAGAGACACCGGAGATGTTCACCGCTACTCAGGTCTTTGAAGTGACTGAGATGCTGAACTTCTTCTACGGAGTCTAACCTCGGGCTAAATTTGCAATTTAGCCCGGAAATAACAGCCAAGGGATTTACAATCCCGTGCCTGGCTTTTACTTGGCAGCCCACTCATACCTCATACCGCATACCTCATACCTCGACTTTCCCTTCATTCCGCACTCCGAACTCCGCATTTGAAAGGTTCTTTCCTGTTGACTAGCTCCCCTAAATATGACATACTATCCCGAACTTTGCAGCAGGCGCGTTTGCTAATCATTAACGCGGCCTGGGTATACTCAAAAGTCGGTGATAGCGGGGAGAATCGCGGAACGCTCGTTGTCCGTTCCTGGCCCCGGTTTCACTCTGCAATTCTTCGGAAGGAGACCGGATTTGAACAGCAAGTTTCGGCTGTCCAGACTGGTAAGGACAGCCGCATCAGAGATTTATATTATCTGGGAAGCAGACCGGCGAATCGGTCAGGTCCATCTGCATTATGCTCATGATACAATCCACGCGACAATCATGTTCGAGGTAGACCTTTCCGTTACGGAAGAAGAAGACCTGCTTCAGCAGATAGATGAGGATATTGTGTCTTCCTATCTTCCCAGCTTCGAACGGGAAGACCTGCTTGTTACGATTTTCCGAGGCGAAGAAGTCAATTCCTTCAGCTACTCTCCGGACGAATTGGACGACCTGGGACCGGAAGATTAACTTGCCAGGAGTAACAATGCGTCTTGGAGTCCACATCAGGCTGGCTAAAGGTGTTGCTGGAGTTATAGATAAGGCTGAAGCACTCGGATGCGAGGCACTTCAGATGTTTTCAAGCAACCCCAACGCCTGGAAGGTCGGAACACTAGAACCATCTGCTGTTGAGGTGTTTAGAAGCGGTGTAGAGCGGCTGGGTATCGACCCTGTAGTGCTGCATACTCCTTATCTGCTGAACCTTGCTTCGCCCAGTGATGATATCTGGACAAACAGTTGGCGCAATCTTGCTTCCGCACTTGCTAAAGCACATACGCTTGGAGCGCAGTATATCGTAACGCACATCGGCAGCCACGGAGGGGCAGGCTTTGATGCAGGTGCTGATAAAGTCGCAGAAGCAGTGACCTTGGCGATTGAATCAGCTCCAGGTACAGCAACAGTTCTGCTTGAAGCAGGTTCAGGAGCAGGAAATACCGTCGGTTCGACCTTCGAGGAACTTGCCGCTATACTTTCTCGGCTCGAATCTCAAAAAGACCGGATAGGAGTATGCCTGGATACAGCACATCTTTGGGGTGCTGGCTATGATATATCCTCCCAGGCAGGCGTTGATGCAGTTCTGGCCAGGTTCGATAAATTGATTGGCCTTTCCCGTCTCCGTGTGTTCCATCTAAATGATACAGAAAAAGACCTCGGCTCCCACAAAGACAGGCACTGGCATATAGGGCAAGGCAATGTTGGCCTGGAAGGCTTCCGGGCTATAGTCAATCATCCTGCATTAACCAAAACAGCCGGAATAATCGAAACCCCGGATATGGATTCCGGTAAAGATATCGTTAATCTGAACGTGCTGAAATGCCTGCGTACCGTAATCGGTTGACTACTCACCAATATCGATACCGATGATTTTCACCTCGAGCGGTGCGAGTTCTATCTCAAATTTGTCATTCACACCGGCTCTTCCCATCGGTTTGGCACGTTCGAAGCTGCTCCAGTCATAGATATCGTATCGCCTTCCAACGGATAGCTCCAGTTCCGGTTCATCGAGCGGTAAGATGACCGTCTGCTCGCTGTCCGCAGGATTGATAAGCAAAATGAACCCCTTGCCATCGATGATGTGCCCTTCTCCATCCACACTTTTTCCATCCGGGAAGCCTAGAATGTGCTGGTACACCGTAAAATACCGCGCAAACCGCTTCCGCCAAGCGAACATCCGCCTCAAGAACTCGATAAACTCAGGTTTTGCCTGTGCCAGGTCGAATCCTGCTCCGGCCTGGTTTGCTCCGTTGCCTATCATGCTCATTTCGGCATGGAACAATTCGCGCATGGGATGGTCTATCAGGTTTCCATCGCCGGTTTCGTGCCAGTTTATGCCATACCAACTGCCCCAGATAGCATGATAAGGGTGTTCGAACGCCATCTGATAAATCTGCTGCCGCTGACTGAGCACATTTTTCATCATAGGCAGATAATGAGTGTCCGATACCTGCTCCTGGTCGACCACGGACAGCCGATGATTGTTGAACGGCAGGCTGTAGACAACAAACATCGTTTCTGGATTGGCTTCATGCACAGCCCGGGCAATCTCAGCAAGCCGTTTTACTGCCTTGACCTCGAGTTCATGCTGGCTTGAATGTTCGTGGTTGTCGGCCGTGCATATCGGGATATTCCAATCAGCTCCATCCCAATAGATAACTCGGGCATTATACCGGGTTGCAAGCTCCACCAGGCGTTTTTTTACGTAATCGAAGTAGGAAGTCAGATGGCAGATAGCCTGCGCGTGAGACAGCCCTGAAACCTTGTTCGGGTTCAGCCATTCGGGGTGTTCGGTTTCGATGTCGGACTTCCAGTAGCTTGAACTGAACGGATTGACCCAGTAGGCCATGTCCAGTCCATACTCTTTTGCTTTGCGGACTATCTCATCCAGCCCGTTTGGAAATTTCTCCCGGTCCACCTCAAGCGGCCAGTGTGCTTCCCATCCTAAGTCCAGGTGAAGGACGTCATAGAATCCAGCGTCTTTGATTAAGTCCAGATACTGAAGCAGCAGGTTGCGGTCATAGCTGCTGTAGAGCGGCCTGTCGTTTTTCAGCGTGACAAACCAGGTGTTCCACGAGACAGGCACATCTTTTCCGCCGATAACACACCAGTTATTTTCTAAGAACTCTCTATAGCGTTTGAAGCCGATCTCAGGAGGCCCCGAATATGCTCCTATGACCGATGCGCCTGACTTAAATCCTTCAGCAAGCGGAATATATTCCTTCTGGCGCATGATGAGCCCATTCGGACGCTCGAACCGTTCGCTTCCCAGTATATCAGCCATAAAGAAGAATAATCCTTCTTCCAGACCCCAGTGAGCAAGCAGGGAATGTGCGCGGTCTCCATACTGGAAGCGTTTCATTGGCTCATCGGTAGAAACCTTGTCGGATTCGACATGCACATTATCTTTGCCGTTTGGAAATGTCTTAGGATACCTTGGGGCAGGCACGATGCCTTCCACAGTAGGTTTCATCCGAAGGTTTTCAACAGTAACCCATTCAATGACCCAGTCGGGAATATTTACAGGAGGGATTTCTATCCATTTACGCAAGAAGTTGGAACCGGCGCGAGCCTGATACAGCACCGAAAGCGGCAGTTTCTTTCCATCCAGGTCTGCCTCCAGGTCGATTTTCAGCACCCGTTCCTCATCATCCGCACGCGGTAGAGAATAGCCTGCGTAGGTGAACTCCCGGAAGCTCAACTCTCGGCGCTCTTCTGGTCTTGAGATGACAAGGCTGAACTCCTCTGTGACTGCTTCCAGATACTCCTCTCCGCTGGCCCCATGTGCAAGAGAAGTGGTTCCGATGCGTCCGGCAAGGCAGTGGATGCGCCGAGTCAGCCACTCGTTGCCGATTTCGAACACCCAACCTCCGGGTATCTCTGCTTCAAAACCCTGTGTTCCGGTCAAATCCACTACAAGCCTCCTGGGTAAGATAACATCCTGATTGTTTATCTTACCCTGTGAGGCACTGTTTAGGGAAGAGCCAAAATCTTACAGCATATCTACTGAGCAGATTCTGCAGTTTGGCCCTGCCCTGATTCCGGGCGTTTGAGTTTGACCATGTCAGTTATGACAATCGGTTCAAGCGCTGCTGTAGTAGTTTGTGCAGAGGTAGCTTCCGCTGACGCAGGTTTCTGGCTTTGAGACCACACGCTTTTGATACAAGCTTCAACCATATACGGGTCGAACTGCTTGCCGGAGTTTGCCTTTAGTTCAATCAGCGCATCCTGCACGGACATCGCTTTTCTATACGGCCGGTCTGATGTCATAGCATCGAATGCATCCGCAATGGCGAGAATTCTGGCCATAACCGGTATGGACTCACCTTTCAGCCCGTTGGGATAACCTTCACCGTCCCACCGCTCATGATGAGACAGAATAGCTGCGCTTATCCGTTCCATCTCAGGCATCCTGCTCAGTATATTACTGGCGATGATTGGATGGCGTCTCACGGTTTCCCGTTCTTCAAAGGTAAGGCTGCCAGGCTTATTCAGGATGGCGGTAGGCAATCCTATCTTGCCAAGGTCATGCAGCATTCCTGCCACCTTAAGCCCGTCCATTGTTTCCTGGTCTATCCCAAGTGCTTTGCCTATTGCCGCAGCGTAAGCGGTGACTCGTTCAGCATGACTTGGAGCGTAACGTCCGCTGTCGGCAGATGATGATGCAGGTTGAACAGCCAACATCTTGCGTTCACGAAGCATTTTATATATGCTCTGCTTATTTTCGCTCTCGGTACCGTTCGTGGCAGCGCTATAAGTGCACACGCAGTTTCTACCCAGCCGTTTTGCCCTGCTTAGGGAGATATCTGCTGCCATTACCAGCCCTTGCAGAGTGGTATCATCTGTCGGATAACAGGCAAGCCCTATCGTCACGGTGGGATGGATTATCTTCTTTTCATCAGGAATGAAATCACCCGATTTCAACCGCTCGAGCGGCACCGCATAGAATGCGTGAGATTCCACTTGCCGGCGGATGCGCTCTGCTACGGACTGCGCTGTTTCAGTGTCTGTTTCAGGCAGAAGGATAGCAAACTCATCTCCACCACATCTGGCTGCTATGTCTATCCCTCTGATATTGTCTTTCAGGACGGAAGACAACTGGTAAAGTATGCTGTCCCCGATGGGATGGCCAAGGGTATCGTTGATAGTCTTGAACCTGTCCATGTCCATTGTCATCAGACAGATTCGGTGGGCATAACGTTCGGCCCGTTCTATTTCGGACTTCAACCTCTGTTGGAACCCTCTATGGTTCAGCAGCCCGGTCAGGAAGTCTCGGGTGCTTTGCTGGATGAGCTGGTCCCTTTTTTCCTTGAGGTCATCTATCATCCGGTTGAACGCATAGGCCAGTTCTCCAAGTTCATCAGTCTGAGGTATAGTAATCTGAAAGCTCAGGTCTCCGCTTTTGACTTTTTGTGCAGCTTTTGTAAAAGCTTTAAGTGGCCTGAGCACTGCCCTTGCGAGTATTTTGCTGAGGGCTAATGACAACAGCAATGCTATGCCGATACTAATCAGTAGGGCTTTTGTTGGTGTTGTTGATTTCTCAATCAAAACCACATTGCTGATAACAGTGACGGAGATTGCCAGAACTGCGCATAGAAGGAATATCTTCCAACTAAGTGGCATAGCAAGCCATAATCGTCTGGCTAGAGAGGTCTTCAGTTTTTTAGATATGCGTTTCACATATTTTGTATTGGCAGTCTGGTAGGACTACAACAGGTAGTAAAAAGACTTTCTAATGTGGCTAATTTCCTCTTGCAATTTAGCAAGGAATCTGCTAAACTCAATGGGTTCACAGTTTTCGGAACTCAACCTGTTAAGACTGGGGGTGACAACTAGTTGCCGAATATCAAATCGGTCATGAAGGACGTTAAAAAGTCGCGCCAGAATCGTCTGCGCAACCTTGCTGCTAAGTCCAGAATCAAGACTTTCGTAAAGAAGAGCAGGGCTGCTATTGAGCAGGGCGACAGCAATGTGGCTCAGATTGTCTCTCAGACCGTTAGCATAATCGACAAGGCCGCTGAGAAGGGGATTATTCATAAGAATGCCGCAGCACGCCGAAAGTCGAGATTGATGAAGCGTGCAGCCAAGGCTGGTGGATAATTTCCTGTCTGGTAAGCTTTAAGAGGGGATGGTGGTTAAGGCTGCCGTCCTCTTTTGCTTTGTGGCCTGCTCGCAAGTTCGATAACCAGTAGTTCAAGCACTATTACCGGGTCGCTTACAGAGCCTTCCAAACCTTTGATTGCCGCATCTGCAGCAGACAACCGCTCAAAACACCTGCCCAGCTCTTCTAATGTGAAGTTTTGGGCCTGTTTTACCAGTTTTTCCCGCTTCCAGGCCTCTATTTTTAGAACATTCTCGTTGTTCGGCATTTTGGCTTCGATATCCGGCGGTATTTTGCCGGGAGCTATCTGTCTGCAACCTGCATCTAAGGCAAGACGAATCTGCCAAAGCTGCCGGAAGTGTTTGGAAAGCATTGAGAGAGTCTTGAGAGCTTCTCCCTGGATTTCTGAACTGCTTCCCTGAAGCAATAATGGACGCAGATGTTGGATTGCTTCATTTGGTTTCTTCAAACCTACTGTATCCATCATCGTAAATATCTTCTCTTCTGGTGTCTGGATAGTCACCTGCTGGATGTCAGCTTCGGTTATTACGGTGCGGTCTCCAACAAAGCAGACCAGCTTTTCCGCTTCCGAAGCCAAAACACCAGAATCAGTGCCGCAACTGCGAACCATAGACATAGCAACCGTGGGCTTAATAGACTTTCCAAGCTGCTTGAACAGGTCAACCACATAAGGAACCGCAGCATCGGATTTCATCTGCGAGAAATCTACAGCTTTGCCGGCCTTTTTGACGGCTTTCATCAGGTCGGCATGAATCTCTGAGCCTCGTTTGGGCTTGCCATCCGACATTCTGGGAGACGGACTGACCAAAACTACGCACGCTGAGTCAGGAATCAAATGAAGCTTTTCTGCAAGCAGTTGCTGTTCAGCTGTAGGCATATCGTTTGCCTGAGAAACGATGACCATCCTGCGTTTGGACATAAAAGGGACAACTGATGCTGCGAGTATTATCTGGTCGGCAGTGGTATCGGAGCCATAGAGCAGTTGCAAATCGAAGTCCTGTGCAGCAGGATCGACAATTTCTGCTTTAAGCCGTTCCAGCGCTGCACGTTTCTGTGCGTCATCTATGCCGTGGTAGGCATAGATACGGCATGGTTCGGTGCTGGTTGTGGTGCTTTTCTTCGCTGCCATTGTAGTTGGTCTATTATCCCACGAGTTTCCAAAGCTTTCAAGCAAAGAAGGAACTAAAAGATATATCTCAGGGTTATGATTCCAGGCTATCGCAGAAAGCTTACTCCTCATTACTCGTCACTTCCCCAATAATATATTAAGTGCATAGTTCAACACAAAAATTAAAAACTTGACAACTGCGCCGTTGACCCACCTCCGTTGAAGTGCTATCATATTGTACGAAACGGCGAAAGTCCGTTAACCAGCAGTGTTCAATAGCTGGTCAAAATCTGCGAAGCAAAGGTCGGTTGTTGTGACCGTATGGCTGGAAAAACTGTCCCAGGTTGGGTGGGGCGGTCTCCTCTCAAGTATTGTTGACGTAATACTGGTCTCCATCATCATATACTGGCTTATGATGCTGGCTAAACGAACACGGGCCTGGCACATCATGTGGGGGCTGGCTGTTTTCTTTCTGCTAGTATATGTTACGCGCAGATTCGGGCTTGTTACTGTCAACTGGCTGCTTCAAACGTTCCTTCCATTAGGCCCTGTCGCTATTGTTATCCTGTTCTACCCTGAACTCAGGCATCTTTTGGAGGAAATGGGTAAGCTGGCCGGATGGAGCAGGGGATTTTCCAGACTCCCCAAGGAAGATGTTAAAACAATCATCGAATCAATCGCTACCGCTGCATCACGGATGTCCTCACATCGGGTAGGTGCGCTTATTGTCTTGGAAAGAGATGTAGGATTGGATGATATCGCAGCCACAGGCACAAGGCTGCAGGCTGCCGTCTCCACTCACCTTCTTTGCACGGTGTTCCACCCTGGAAGCGCGCTGCATGACGGCGCTGTTATTATAAGAGGCAGCCGGATTGTGGCCGCAGGCTGTATCCTGCCGCTTTCTGAGAGCGTGCATATAGGTACGATGATACACACTCGCCATAAAGCCGCTATTGGTGTGACCGAAGTGAGCGATGCAGCCGTTGTCGTAGTTTCAGAGGAGACTGGGACTATTTCGCTTGCTCTCGAAGGCAGACTCCACAGCGGCCTTAACGAAGAAACGTTGTCAAAGTGGCTGCGCACCATCCTTGGTGATG
The DNA here is from genome assembly GCA_029551395.1 of Armatimonadota bacterium. GTDB lineage: Bacteria > Armatimonadota > UBA5829 > UBA5829 > DTLH01 > JAKPFN01. Next base: position 10,834 of record JAKPFN010000013.1, read on the forward strand.
AAGATGAAGACGAAGGCTCGCAGCTCAAGAAAACTATGGATATCACGCTCAGGCGAGCAGGGCTGAGGTGACAAGATGTCGGTGCGCGGACTACTAAGAAACTGGCCTTACAAACTGATAGCCATCCTGACCGCTGTCATTCTCACTACATACGTCCACAGCGAGAGAAACCCTTGGACATCTCTCACTGTCGATGCACCGGTTCAGTCTATCCGGCTGCAGGAAGGCTTTGTAAACAAAATCAATCCAGACAGGATATCCATTTCGCTTACAGGCCCTAAAAATGAAGTCGATGCAGTTGCGTCAGCGATACAGTCGGGTGAAATTCGGCCAATCGTCGACCTGAACGGGCTTACTAAGGGCATCCACAGCTTGCCTGTACAGCTTTCTATCCCGGATGTTGTGGCTAAAAAAGTAACTACAGAAACCAGAAGAGTGCGTGTTACCATAGAGGATATGTCTTCCCGCACTATGCCTGTTGAGGTCAAAATCAAAAATTCTCCTCCGATTGGTTTTTCCGTTGGCGGGCAAACGGTAAATCCAGGCACAGCTACCGTGTCAGGAGCTTCCAGTTTCGTAAAGTCTGTTGCCCGGTTGGTAGTAGTGGTAGACCCATCTCCGCTCAGACCGTCTATAGATGAATACGTGTCTATCAAAGCCTTAAACTCGAAAAATGAAGAGGTTCAGAATGTGCTCGTCCGTCCAGATATTGCGCATGTTGTGCTGGGTTTGGTTGAAGCGCCTGTCAGTAAGCCGGTTTACGTAAGTTCCAATGTCGTTGGACAGCCGGAGTTTCCCTACAAGGTTGCAAAAATTACTGTGACTCCAGGTTCTGTCAATATAAAAGGGAAACCGGAGAGACTTGCTGGCACCACAACCATTTCAACAGATGAAGTGGATGTCACGGGTGCTATGGCGGATGTAGTGCGGTATGTATCGCTCAATGTGCCTCCTGGAGTCGAGATTGAAGGCTCAAACAGGGTAAAAGTCACCGTCAGGATTGTTCCTGTGCAGAATCCGTAACGCTCATATTTGATTATACTTCAACTTTTTTCCACTCTTTGTAAACCTTAAGGCTGGAACACACGTCTTCTGGTAAGGGTATAAGTTATACATAGAGTTTCAGGTATTGAGCATTACTTATAACTCTATAGATTCCCGGTGTTCAAAACTGGACGGAAATTTTGATTCAACAGGAAATGCAAGAGTAAGGAGAAAAATTCACTTTGCGAAATCTTTTTGGGACGGATGGAGTCAGAGGACTTGCTAATATAGAACTAAGTCCGCTGTTAGCGCTGCAACTCGGCACTGCGGCAGCCCATGTGTTGGTCGAAAAACGGAACGATGCGCGAATCCTCATCGGACGGGATCCGCGGATTTCGGGAGACATTCTTGAGTCTGCAATGGTGGCCGGGGTATGCTCTCAAGGGCTGGATGCAGTGCTTGTCGGAGTTATTTCCACTCCGGGAGTTGCATATCTCACCAAGTCTACCGGCGCATCCGCAGGGGTAGTCATATCTGCAAGTCACAACCCGGTACAAGACAACGGAATCAAGTTCTTCGGGCCTGATGGCTACAAGCTGGACGATGCTCTAGAGGCTGAGATAGAGTCCTATGTGCCAAGGTTTGATGAACTCCCAAGGCCAAGCGGTGGTGAAGTCGGGCGGATGTTCCGCAATCACGAGCTGGTTTGGGACTATGCAGAAAAGGTAAAGGCTGTCGGAATATGCTGCCTGGACGGCATTAAGGTTCTTATGGACTGTGCAAATGGTGCTGCCTCTGAGCTTGCTCCAAAGATATTCACAGAGGCTGGAGCAAAAGTCGAGTGCATCAACTGCACACCGAATGGAATCAATATCAATGCTAACTGCGGTTCTCTGCATCCAGAAATCCTCCGGCAGAAGGTGCGTGAGACTGGCGCGGATGTAGGGCTGGCCTTTGACGGCGACGCAGACCGGGCTATCCTTGTTGATGAGCGCGGGGAGATTGTTGATGGCGACCACATAATGGCTATCTACGGACTCAGACAGGCGAGGATGAACGACCTGCCGGGAAATATGGTAGTTGCCACGGTCATGAGTAATATCGGGCTTGAGATTGCTCTTGCAAAGGAAAATGTGAAGCTTGTGCGGACTCCAGTAGGGGACCGTTACGTTTCGGACGAGATGCGCCGCTCAGGAGCCATCATCGGTGGAGAAAAGTCTGGGCATATCATCTTCTCACGCTATACGACTACCGGAGACGGTCTTGTTACAGCATTGCATATTCTGTCTGTGATGGTTCAGGCTGGCAAACGGCTCTCAGAGCTTGCAAGCGAGATGGAAGAGTTCCCACAGATTCTGACAAACGTGCCTGTTCGGGAGCGCGACGGTTGGGAAAACGTTCCTGAGATTATATCTGCCATCAAGTATGCTGAAGAGAGGCTCCAGGGTAAGGGCCGTGTGCTGGTCCGGCCGTCAGGAACTGAGAAGTTAATCCGTGTAATGGCTGAAGGCCCGGATATGGACGAACTTTCTCTATTAACCGGTGAAATTGTAGAAGCAGTACGAAAAAGTATCGGCTAATTGCTGATTGTTAAGACTATAAAGGTCATTATGTGATTTATCAGGAACAAAAACTGATTGCTATATCGTCAAACTAGTGACACTGGTATTGTCCCCACACCCACCAGTGTCGCACCAGCCGCCCCGTCCGTCCACGGGGCGTGTTTTTTCGGGTAAAGCAAGAGAGCGGACAGCTCTGTGCCATCCGCTCTCAACGTGACCTTCCCTCTTTTCCTTTTTCTTTCAGGTCACTCCTGAGTTTCTTCAGTATCTTTGCTTTCTTCAGCCTCAGCCTTATTTGCAGAACGAGGTACAATGCTAATCTGCCGGTTGACGGCTGCCAGAAGCGCTGCCGCTGCCGCTCGATATGGGTCTGCATGCCGCACTACGGCACTGCCCGCGGCTGTGTTGCTGCTTCTTGGAGTAACAAATGTTGCAATTACGGACACAACTTCACGCTCATCTCCAGACCGGAAGCTGACAATATCATCTATCACTATGCCGTGTCCCGGTGCCATAGACTTGGTTGCAGATGCCGCCGCCGCTTCAGCAACCAGCCTCAAGAGGTTCCGGCCTCCCATTGTGTAACCTGATACTGAATGTGAATAATCCCGATTTCCAAAAGATAACACCACCTGAGCAGTGGCTTCTGTCTGCGAAGTAGACAGCTTGATTGTCTGGATTTTTAACCTTCCAGACTCGCCGCGCGCCGGACTGATTGGTAAAGTCTCAGGCGTCTGTTCTTGAGCCTCTGTCTGCGGTTCTTCCAGCCGATGAGGCTTTGAGGCAGTGCAGTTTAAGCTTGCGTTGGTAATCAGGTCGTCCAGTGTGGCCGCGGAGTGTACCTGTTCTCGTCCGCCGGTTCTTCTGCCTCCTGCCATCCCGAATGTGGCGCTTATCTTTTCCGGCAAGCCCTGGATTTCTATCTGAGAAATCTGCTCAATCAACCGTTTACCAAACTCCATCGCCTCTCCGGACTTGCGGTAACTGGCTATGGCAAACTCGTCACCCGCATATCTGCAGAGAAAGTCTCTGGAAGCATCGGTCTCCTCAGTCAGCACATTTGCAACGGATTGCAGCACCTTATCGCCAATCACATGGCCGTAACGCTTATTGAACCTGCCGAACAGGTCGAGGTCGATTAAGATGACGGATATCTCCATCCCACGGTCGAGCGCATTAATGCTCCATTCCCTGAAGGCATCCTGCCAGGGTAGGCCGGTCAGTGTGTCATAAGACTGACCGAGTTCACCAACAACATCACTTCTTGAGACTATTCCAACGAGCTTTCCGGCATCAACTACAAGAAGATGGCTGTTACGGCCGGATTTCATCAGGTCTGCGGCTTGATAGACCGGCATTTCAGGGGGTACGGCAGTGTAGTTTCTATCCATTATATCCATTACCGTCGCATCCTGTTCCTGGCCTATCAAGCTGGATGCGTAAATCATTCCTACCACGGAATCATGGCCGTAAACAACCGGGAGGGCGTCTATCGAATGCCCCTTCAGAAGCACTATAGCCGTTTTTGCCTTTGCCGATGGACTTATCCATACGACATCGGTTGTCATTACATCATTGATTGTTTTCATAATATGAGTCATCCATGGCGGCATCTACCGTCCGAGGGATGTAGTTACATTAATTATCGGATAGCAATAATGTTATTCCGTGGAAAGCAGGCTTTCTATTATGCCCTTTTGCAGTATATCCTACTCTTTTAGCAAATAGCCACCCGCAGAATTACTGGGATTTGCCTGTAAATAGTTCCCGTTTTTAGTCTCCCTGGTAGGGGAAGAATGGAAACAGTCAGATAAGTAGGTGATAAATGTGGATACAAGAGCACGTTTTATGCTGGCTGGAGGATTGGCAACTGGCATCGCGCTGGCAATAGCAGACAGTTACGCAGATAGAAAAAGATATTCAATAAAACTGGATAAAGAGATGCCTGCATCGGCCAGTGAGGTAGTGGAAATCATCAAACAGGTTGAGAATGAGAAGGACCTGATTCCGATTATTGCGGATGTCATCGTTCATGAGGCAAGTGAAGACTGTGTCAGTTATTCAGTCCGCACGGAAACGGGAATTCCTGCATCTGCTCGTTACAAAAAGTGCTGGGATGATACTCCCGCTGTCTACTGGTGGTCAGAATCCGGCACTGCAGGCTTTCATCATGCTGGAGAGATAACATTTACCGAAGAAAACGGACGTACAATAGCGCATTTAAGGTCTGAACACTGGTTAACTGCTCCTATTATCGGTAGAGCCATCGGGCCTGCGATTCTTCCGGCTATCCGCTCGGAACTTCAGAGCTGGCTCGATAACATAGCAAAGAAATTGGAGGAAAAGCAATGAAATTCATTTTGCTGGTCTTATTCTTAATGGTTTCGATTACTGTGCAGGTAGCTGGAATCGAACTTCGGTCTGATGATACCGTCAATATCCCTGAAGGAACTACGATTGATGATGACCTTGCCGCAGCGGGTTCCAACATCAGCATTGCAGGCACTGTTAACGGTGTTGTGTTTGCAGCGGGGCAATCGGTCAACATCACCGGCCCGGTAGAAGGTTTTGTGGCTGCAGCAGGGAGCAGTGTTATGCTGCAGGGGCAAAAAGGTAGTGTTGCAGCAGCAGGTTCAACAGTCAATGCGCCGTCTCTGGCTGCGCGGAATGCTATTCTTGCAGGTAATGTAATTGAACTCGGCTCAGAAGCAAATATCCAAAGAGATGTGATTGCAGCAGGCAACAATGTTACTATACAGGGACAGATAGGCCGCAACGTCAAAGCCTCGGGTAACACTGTTGTTATCGATGGCAATGTTGGAGGCGATGTATTCGCTTCTGCTCCTAATGTCAGGGTGCTTCCTGGCGCTGTCATACAGGGCGACCTTATCTATGAAAGCGCAAATGAGGCCAGTATTGCCGATGGCGCTCAGATTACGGGCGAGGTAATCCGGCGCAGACCGCCAAAACCGGCAGTGCCTCCGTTTGTAATAGGACTCTTCCGGGCTATATTCGGGTTTGTGATGATGCTGGTGTTGGGACTGGTGCTTATAGCGTTGTTCCCCAGATGGACAAGAGAGACAACCAGTAGAATCGTCACTGCACCAGGTTGGTCAGCCTTGTGGGGAGTGATTGCGCTGATTGTGATACCCATTCTGGCATTGATAATCATATTCACAATTGTAGGTCTGCCGATAGGTTTCATTCTCCTGTTGGCGTACATAATCGGGTTGATTCTTGCTGTTGTTGTTGCAGCAATAGGTCTAGGCAAGCTTATAATTCCCAGGCAGTCCATCTGGCTTCAGCTTCTTGTCGGCTTGCTGATTATCTACATCCTTGGAAGTATTCCGATATTAGGATATCTTGTAAGGTTGGCGGTGTATGTCTTTGGGCTGGGTGCAATAGTCCTTTATCTAGGACGTTCTCGCTTACAGCCTGCTGCATCAGAATAATCAAAGCCGATAGTTTCCTTGACACCTTTTCAGGCCAATGGCTATAATGACGCAGGTTCAAGAATGACTCCGGGCTGCAATGGCGCAGCTCGGTTTCTAAAATTCAGTACTATGTTACAGAGGCAGTTACAGCATGGAGCAAAAGACCGCAAGACAGATCGATCCTTCTATTTTCAAAGCTTATGATATCCGCGGCATTTATCCGGATCAGATAGACGAGGATGTTTGCTACAGGATAGCCAGGGCTTACGTGGCATCTCAGGGCTGGAAAAGAGTTGTAGTCGGCCATGATATGCGCGAAACAGCCGATTCTCTTGTCGAGGCCACCATCAGAGGCATTACAGACCAGGGTGCGGATGTTGTGCCTATCGGACTTACAAGCACACCTATGTACTATTTTGCCGTAAACCTTCTTAAAGGTGACGCAGGCATGATGGTTACTGCATCTCATAACCCCGCTGGTTATAATGGCTACAAAATGACCGGCCCGGATGCTATTCCAAGCATTTCCTATATATCCAATGAAGAGCTGTGGCGCAGGGCCAGCGCTGGTGAGTTCCCGGAATCCGCGAAAAAGGGAACTGTGCATCCAAAAGAAGATGTTCTTGACCGTTACATCACCGCAGTGCTCGAAAACGCCGGTATCAGCGACTTCGGCGATTTGAAAATCGCGGTAGACACAGCCAATGGCATGGGCGGCTTAATCCTGCCGAAGCTCTTCGAGCGTGTCGGAAACGACCCAATCAAAATCTTCTGGGAGATAGACGGAACTTTCCCCAACCATGAAGCAAACCCGCTGAAACTTGAAACGCTGAAGTGGCTGCAGGAGGCGGTAGTAAAGAACAAGGCTAACTTCGGCGCTGCATTCGATGGCGATGGCGACAGGGTCGCGTTTGTGGATGAGAAGGGTGAGCCGGTTTCCGGTGACATGATTACGGCTCTCATTGCCCGCGAGATGCTCAAAAAGCAGCCTGGTGCAAAGATTCTCTACGATATCCGCTCGAGTTGGGCAGTGCCCGAGGAAATCAAGGCAGCAGGCGGCATTCCGGTTCCCTGCAGAGTAGGACATGGGCTGATTAAGAAGCAGATGCGCAAGGAAGGCGGATATTTCGCTGGCGAGCTTTCTTCTCATTACTATTTCAGCACATTCTTCTATACGGACAATGGGGATTTGACATTCCTGAACATCGTCAAGCTGTTGCTTAGTGAGGGCAAGCCGCTTTCGGAACTTGTTGCTCCGCTGATGCGGTATTATCACACGCCGGAAATTAACTCGGTTGTTGATGATGTCAGGGGCAAGCTCGCACTGCTGAAGACAGTCTATTCTGGCGGCAAGATGAGTGAGCTGGATGGACTGACCGTAGAGTTCGATGACTGGTGGTTCAATGTCCGCCCGTCACAGACTGAACCGCTTCTTCGCCTGAATCTTGAGGCAAAGACCAAAGAGATGATGGAAGAAAAAACGGAAGAAGTCCTGAAAATCATCAGAAGCTGAGAATTGCTAGAGTTAATGGCCGGGAGACGAAGCCCGGCCATCTAAAAGAGACTGAATACTATCAGTATGTAATAGAAAGGAGCAGCAATCGGAATCAAGATGCTGAATCAAGTTCAGCATGACAGAAAAACGTACACTCGGGCTTACGCTCGGGCTAAATTTGCCTACACTCGGGCTAAATTTGCAATTTAGCCCGGAATAATGGCTGAGGGATTTGCAATCCCGGTTATTGATATTTCAGACCATAATTCGGAATCACAGATTCCTCAGCAATATGTCCGGGAGGAATTGCAAATCCCTCCCGAGAGTGGTGTTATGTTCTGCATAACTATCCTCGGGCTAAATTTGCTATCCTCGGGCTAAATTTGCAATTTAGCCCGAGGATAGTGGATAAGGGATTTACAATCCCTCCAGAGAATGGATACCGAGTCAAGTACAGGTGGTTGAATTCCGATTGCTGACAGCATTTTTATGCTTGATCCAAAGATGGTTCGCGCGGAACCGGAGAAGGTTCGGCAGGCGCTTATTAACCGGGGCGATGATACCGAGCAGTTGGACAGGTTCCTGAAGCTCGACGAAGAATGGCGGCGGCTGCTTGCCAAAGCTGAGGCTCTCAAGGCTGAGCGCAACCGAGTGTCCGAAGAAATAGCCCGGATGAAACGGGAAAAGGCCGATGCTTCAGCGGAAATCGAGCGAATGCGCGGCGTATCTCAGGAAATCAAAGAACTGGATACCCAAATTTCTGAAGTAGAAGCCGAAACTGAGGGGATTCTTCTCAGGATTCCCAACATCCCTCATGAAAGCGTGCCAGTAGGCGATCCATCGGCCAACAAGATCATCCGTAGTTGGGGAGAGCCGAGAACGTTCGATTTCGAGCCTAAGTACCACTGGGACATCGCTGCATCGCTCGATATAATCGACTTCGAGCGTGGAGCTAAAATCGCTGGCAGCGGATTTATCCTATACAAAGGGCTTGGCGCAAAACTGGAACGTGCACTATTCAGTTGGATGCTCGACCTGCATACCTCTGAGCACGGCTATACGGAAGTTTTCCCGCCGTTTCTGGCTAACCGCAGGTCTATGACCGGCACAGGCCAACTGCCTAAGTTCGAGTTCGACATGTATCGGCTTCCTGAGGACGACCTGTTCCTTGTTCCGACTGCCGAAGTGCCTGTTACGAATATTTACAACGATGAAATCCTCGACGGCTCAAGGTTGCCGATTTACCATACCGCCTACACGCCTTGTTTCCGCAGAGAGGCAGGGGCTGCGGGCAAGGATACACGCGGGCTGCTCCGAGTCCATGAGTTCAACAAAGTGGAACTGGTCAAATGGACCAAACCTGAGGATTCGTATGATGAGCTTGAGAAGCTGACTCGGAATGCAGAGGTAGTTCTCCAGCGGCTTGGTATTCCGTATCGGGTCGTGCTGCTTTCGACAGGCGATATGGGCGCAAACGCTGCCAAGACCTACGACCTGGAAGCCTGGGCGCCTGCTTACGGCCAGTGGCTTGAGGTATCGAGTTGCAGCAACTTTGAAGACTACCAGGCCCGCAGAGCCAATATCCGCTTCAGAAGAGAAGCTGGAGCAAAACCTGAGTTTGTGCATACGCTGAACGGTTCCGGTGTTGCACTGCCAAGGACAGTCGTAGCTATCCTCGAAAACTACCAACAGGAAGACGGCTCAGTAGTTGTCCCTGAAGTACTCCGGCCGTATATGGGCGGAGTGGAAGTCATCAGATAATTGCTCTTTCGATAAGGTAGCTAAAATTTTATTTAGCAGCAGGAGAGATTTCATCCTCAGGAGGGATTCCATCCTCGGGAGGGATTCCATCCTCGGGAGGTCCTCCTCACTCGGGAGGTCCTCCTCACTCGGGAGGGATTTGCAATCCCTCCCGTACAGGTAGCTGTGAAATCTGTGATTCCGAATCATCGTATGAAGTACCAATGACCGGGATTGCAAATCCCTTGGTTACTTATCCGGGCTAAATTGCAAATTTAGCCCGAGAGTAAAGCCCGAGTGCATTAGCCCGAGTGTAAGATTACAAGGTTTTATCACTATCCAATTAGCGTTCTATCTGCCAAAATATCGCTTGCCAGGGCCGAATCAATCCCGGTCCTGGCCCATAGAATTTAATCCTCTTTAGCTTGTCCAGCTTGGCTTTTGCTTCGTTGTATACTTTCCGCTCAGCATTATCGAGCAGCAAGTATCCCCCGGGGCGGATCTTGCATATTGCATGAGCCATGCAGGCAGGACGCGCTCGGCCATCGACTGCTACAAGGTCGAAGTACCCATCAGGATACTCATCGATAGTCTTCACATAACGTTCGAAGCTCTTTCCCCTGTAGAACTTGGTCGTGCAGCTATAGATTCCGTTGTAGCCTTCACCTTCAGGCTCTTGAAGCAGGTAACGGCAGTTAGTGATGGATTTTTGTTGGATGGCTGAGTATACCTGGTCAAACCACTCCCTGTTATGTTCAACAGAGACTACCTGTACAACCCGTCGGGCAAAGAATAAAGTAGACCCGCCGGAACCATACTCAAAGACCTTCATATCTGGCTTAAGGTACTTCTTCAGCCACTTCTGGGCCCGAAAAGGTATCCACGGGATTTCGTCATCAATAGGTTTATAATTAAACTTCCAGAACAGCATTACTAACAGCAGATATACTAGCTCAAAACCGCACAATTTGCAACTCTTTGCCAGCTTTCATCGGCTGGCAGTGTGAGCTACCACTCGGGGGAAATTGCAAATTTCCCCCGAACAAGCAGCCCTTACTCGGGAGGAATTTGCAATTCCTCCTGGATGATTATCTAAAACACCAGGGAACGGGATTGCAAATCCCTTATCTACTATTCCGGGCTAAATTGCAAATTTAGCCCGAGTGTAAACAGCATTACTAACAGCAGATATACTAGCTCAAAATCATACAATTTGCAACTTTTTGCCGGTTTTCATTGGAACTGGCAGTGCATTGTCAGGAGAATCGAGCTTATATCTTACTGATTAGCAGAAACAACACATACTTTGAAGTTGCTGTCACTGTATACAGTTTTGAGAAGTGAGCCAGTCTTTTGTTTTGCAGGTAAGACTACGTGTGTTATCTTGTATTTATCGCTCAACCGGACTAATTTTTCTTCATTCACCGTGTTGGAGTCTGCATAAAAGGCTTTTGCCAGCTTAATCCTGTAATTCCATTCCAAAACCTCCGTATCTTTAAAAGGTACTGATTTAATATCCACAAATATCGGTACTCCAGCCCACAACCTGAACTTCTCCATAGATGTTGGCACCAGATATGTATCCTGTGCAGTCGCCGTTCTCCGAGCATACTTCATTACTCCCCTGGCTGGGTCCTCTTGTTTGCGTTGGAACTTTACAGCAGTGCCGGCTATACCAACAATAGAAAGTATTGCTATCAGAACCAGGCAGTATCCCGCTTTGAAACGAGCATACTTCTTACTATTCCCTAACAACCACCTGACTATCGAGCCAACCACTATACAGGTAGATAATGGAACCAAAATCGTAGATACACGCCACGGGAATGCCAGGGCAAGTGTATTGCTGTCCGTTACAATCTGGATTATTGTAAAAACAGCCCCGAAAGCTGCCACTAATGCAACAGCAGGGAACAACCTTGTCCGCTGCAGAATTAAAAGCCCAACGCCAATCAACGCAATTTGGAACCACGCTGCTGCATGCAGCCATATTTCGGGATTGGCATGGTTCTTTAATCGTAAAGCGAGTATGGCCGAAGCCTCATTCCAGGCAGAAGTAGGAGCAAATTTAACGAGCGCGTAGCATACTGGCGGAATAATACAGCCTATCCAAAGAAGAGTAAGCGGAACTATATTCTTTCTTGAACCGTCGCGATATGCTGCAATAATATGCATAATGCAAAGAAAAGATGCAATGGCTATGTACGGTCCGCAGTTATGAAACCACGCTGCTATACATGCCGTGATAACACCTGCATAATACCTTCGAGATAATAATGCCGCTATCGAAGCAAAGAAGAATACGCTAAAACTGGCAGGTTCTAGAATTGTGGATATAGAATACTGGTCTGCTAATCCGAAATAAAGAGGGTGTGTTATGTCTAAATGCAGCAGTTTGAAAAGGACTTCACCCACAACCCTCGAGTGTATCGCCAATATAATTGCCAAAACAGCCAAGCGCTCACGTTTGCTATCAAGCCCGCACACATTAGTGACTATCGCCATAAGGCTTGTTATATAGACTCCACAGAGCAGAATAAAGTATAAATAGAACGGCAACTGGCCGAATACACTGTAAGTCCAAGCAACTAAGAGGCTGAACAAAGGAAATGGGTCTGTTGTGGACGCAAACCAGTCTCTGCTTAGCTCCCCGAATCCACTTCGTGCTAATCCATACGAGAAATATGTATTCTGATTCGATGAGTAAAGCGGAGAGATTGTGTATACAGCGGAGAATATAAGCCCGAGTAAAACAATTCGTATGACTGTAAATTTTATTCTATTCAAGGTATGTGTATTATGATTTTGACTCATTACCCAACTCCATTATAGGAAGAATTATTAATCATTTATGTTGGTATATCGAATGTTTGATCAATCCAGGATTAGCTTCAATTAACAATATTTGAACTGTTACCTGGATTGATCAGGCAGAAGACGATATATTAATGGTATATCTAAACCGGATATTTACATTTCCGTGATAATAAAATCATCAAGATATAATTTAGCATTCTTGAATGCTGACAGGTTAAATTCTATGATAAAGTGTGTCGCCCAATTAGGTGCTTGTTTCACTACATGGATTCCTTGAGTCTTTGTCCAGGGAACATCTGTACTGGTAAACGTTATCGTTTTTGATGATATCGCTGATGATTTTGCCATTATCTCTGGGACGCAATTAGAGTTTACTTTCATTGTGCCGTACTGAGATGTTACTGTTACTGATCCTGTCTCGTTTCCTGGTTTCCGATAATATGCTTCGAAATTACAGATCGCACCTAAGGTTATTGGCACAGCGATTGCGAATTTGGCAGTATTGCCTGATCCTGTAGTAATCAATAGCGATCTGCTTCCT